>CAZMEO010000072.1:0-8843 GCA_964565315.1 uncultured Candidatus Moduliflexus sp.
ATTGTCGGATGTGGTTTGGGGACGGCTGTTGTACGATATGATTGAACTCGCGCTTAAGCCGTTCGGTTGACACAAAATGTTGTGATCGGGAAAAGCTGTCAGACACCTTGAAGGTGTCTGACAGCTTGCCACATCCTTGCCTGTTAATACAGGGCGTATTTTCTACAATAGCGCATCGCCTACGGCGAATAAACGTAAAAATAAAAAATATGATTTCCAATGATTTATTGATTGTCGTCAATGAACAAGATGAAATTCTCGGCTACGACACGAAAGCCGCCTGTCATCGTGTACAGGGACGACTACACCGCGCCTTTTCGATTTTGCTGTTTAATCAGCGCCGCGAACTCTTGCTTCAGCAGCGCAGCGCGGAAAAGCTGCTCTGGCCGCTCTACTGGTCGAACAGCGTGTGCAGCCACCCGCGCAAAGGGGAGAGTTACGACGAGGCGGCGGCGCGGCGCCTGGTCGAAGAACTCGGCCTCAGCGTCCCGCTGCGCCAGCTGTTTTCTTTCGAATATCACGCGCAATTCGGCGACATCGGCGCGGAATATGAACGTTGCGCCGTGTTTGTCGGACAGATGAACGGCGAGTCAATTCAGGCGAATCCGACGGAGATCGCGGCCTGGAAGTTTATCGCCGTTGACGATGTTGAACAGGAATTGACGCAGAATCAGGAGCGTTACACACCCTGGTTTCAGCTTGAATGGAAACGAATGCTTCGCGATTTTCGAGACCAACTACCATGATGACACCACGCCCGCAACCGCGTTTTGATCTGCTGCGCTATTTTTCTTTATCAAGCCTCGTCGCATTTCTGCTCGTGGTGGCGCTGTTTGCCCGATTTATCGAAGGACATCATGTTGTATTCAGCGCGGTGCTTATCATTTTCACGCTTTTTTACGCGCTGCTCTTGCTGATAGCGCGCCATGCGCAGCGCTCGGTGGAACGGCAAAGCGCCGAATTATACCGCCTGTCGCAAGCGGTGGAACAAAACCCGGATGGCGTCATTTTAACCGATCTTGAAGGCCGCATTGAATACGCCAACGCCCGGTATGTCGAAATGACCGGCTATACAAAAGAAGAAATGATTGGCAAACCCTCGCGCATCTTTCAATCAGGCATCACAGAATCGCCAGTGTATGACGAACTTTGGAAGACCGTCACTGTCGGGCGCGTTTGGAGCGGCGAATTTTGCAACAAACGCAAAAACGGTTCTTTTTACTGGGAACATGCCACGATTGCCCCACTGTATGACGCCGAGGGGCGGATGACGCATTTTGTGGCGACAAAAGAGGATATTACCCTGCGCAAACTTGCCGACGACGCGCTGCGGAAAAGTCAGGAACGTTTTCGAAAAGTTATCGAACACGACGTGGACGCGATTGTCGTCGTGGATCAGGAACGGATTGTTCGATTTATTAACCCGGCGGCGCGGCGCTTGTTCGACGTGCAGGATGATGACATGATGGTCGGCAAGCATTTCAGCATTCCCGCCTTTAATGGCGAATCGACGGAATTTGAAATCCCGCGCTGCGACGGCAGCACGTCGGTCGTCGAAATCCGCAGCGTCGAAATCGAGTGGGAACAGCAGCCCGCGTATTTAGAATCGCTGCGGGACATCACGGAACATAAACGCATCGAAGAGGCGCTGCTGGCATCGCAGCAAAAGCTTTCAGAAACCTACCAACGAGAGCATCAACGCCGCCTTCTGTCCGACACGCTGCGCAAAATCGCCGGGATCGTCGGCAGCACCCTCGATTCCGAGGAAGTGCTGCGCTTGATGTTAGACCAATTGGAGCGCGTCATCACGTACCACCGCGCGACTGTTTCCACGTTGGAAGATGAAACGCTCTTTCTGATGGCCGGGAAAGATAAACGCGGCGATGTCATCAAACCGATCAATTATCCGGCGTATAAATATCCACTCAACGCCGATGTGTTGCGCAGCAAAAAACCGATTTGCATCCCCGATGTCTCGCATGACCCGCGCTGGCATCCCAGCCCCACCATGCGGACGATTCGTTCGATGATTTTTGCGCCGCTGATGGTGCAGCGGCAACCTATCGGCATTCTCGCCGTCAGCCGCGTGGATGAGATTCCTTATGAAGAAGAAGACGCTCGCACCGTGTTCGCGTTTGCCAATCAGGTCGCGATTGCCATGCACAATGCCCAGTTATATGGTCGAATGCAGGAACGCAATCGACGGCTCGCCCTGCTGCATGACGTGTCGCAAACATTGGCTTCCACGTTTGAGATGTCCAAATTTTTGACGGGCGCGTGCGAAACATTGGTGCGTAATTTTCACGCCGATCATAGCGCGGTCTTGCTGTTCGATGAAGCCTACACGCATGGCGAGATCGTCACGGAGTTTCCGTCCGGCCATGTGCGCGGTCAGCGGTTCTCATTGCAGGAATACGGCGTGGCGAAAGAGATTTTGGCGACCGCCAAACCGGTCGCCGTCCTCGATGCGCAGCACGATCCCCGCGCAGAAAAAATTCGAGATTTCGTGCAAACTGTCGGCATTCAATCGCTTCTTGTCGTGCCGATTATTTCAAAAGGCCGCATTATCGGCTCGTTCAGCCTGTCGCTGACGCAGGAGCGCCGGGAGTTCGAGCGCTCGGAAATCGAAATGGCGCAGACAATTGCTTCGCAAATGGCGGTCGCCATTGAAAATGCCCGCTGGATTGAAAAAGAACATCAGCGCCTGGAAGAAGAGCTTTCAATTGCCTGGCATATCCAAAACAGCCTGCTGCCGGTCGGCGTTCCCGACATTCCCGGCCTTGATTGCGCGGGGTTTTGCTATCCCGCCAGCAAAGTCGGCGGAGATTTTTATAACTATTTCGTCTTTCCTCATCACGAATTAGGCGTCGCAGTCGGCGACGTGGCAGGCAAAGGGATTCAGGCCGCGCTGATGATGGCGCTTTCTGTGGGTTTATTGACAACCAAAGTGCAGAAAGACCTGTCGCCGTCGAAACTCTTAGCCACGTTAAACACCGATTTACAGCCGCATGTGCGGCGCAATTGGATGAATACCGCCTTGACTTACGCCATGCTGCAACCATCCGTCACCTTTCCAAGTGCATGGCATCTCCAAATCGCCAACGCGGGCTTAGTGCCGCCCTTGATTCGCCGTCAGAACCGCGACACCGAATGGTGCGATGTCGGCGGCCTGCCGTTAGGTATTTCAGAAAAAAGCGTGTACTCAGAAAAGGATATGATTCTCTATCCCGGCGACATGCTGATTCTGTGCAGCGACGGCGTGACTGAGGCGATGAGCGCTGAACAAGGGATGTATGGCAATGAACGCTTTGCACAGCGCGTGGCAGCGCTGACAGAGCGGAACGCGCAGCAGGTCTTGATCGCGCTGTTAGACGATGTGCGCGGATTCGCTGGCAACGACGACACTGGCGATGATATGACGATGGTGGTCGTCGTGGTGCGATAATAACCTATTTCTACGGCGTAGCGGTTGTGGCATAGCTGGCCGGAGTACGATTGACCCGTCAGCGAACACTTGCAAAAGCACGACGCGCTAAATTATTGCCAACAATTTATTGATACCGAGTAAAACAACTTGACAGTTCTTGAAATCGTGTCTCATTGTTGTCAGTGTAATACTCTGCATCAAGTCATGATTTTTTACGGTCATCGCCGTACATAATGACTATTCATAAAATCTGTGGTTGACGCGCATGGAGATATTCGTATGAAAAAAGAGTTCGAAATCGGCATTGATCCAAAGATGGTTGATTATCTTGTCGCTCGCGTGAAGGCGGATGACGATTTTCTGGCTGACCGGCAAAACGCCGTGAGAAACGACAATAAGGAAGAAGATGTTGCCACGATGCAATATCTTCAGGGCAAGCGGGATATGTGCAAACAGTTTTTGCTCTATTTGGAAGAGGTGGATCGCTCCCCACGAGTGGAAATCACCATGAAATCCAGCGAGGCAGCTCCTACGCCTTCCGTCGCCTGGCCGACCCCGAAACTGTTCCATTATCCCGATGATTATGATCGAAATGAATAACCACAAGGAGCGTACCAATGGCTTTTTTTGACATGACGACGATTCCAGCGAGGACGCTGATTCAGGGCATCAACATGAAGGCGGTGCATGGCGAACAATTGACGCTGATGACGGTTGACCTCGACGCGGGCGCAGTACTGCCGACGCACCATCATCCTCACGAACAGATGGGCATCGTATTAGAAGGCGAATTGACCTTTACCATCGGAGATGAGACCAAAATCTGCCGCGCCGGAGATACGTATCTGATTCCTTCCGATGTCACGCATGGCGTCACGGTTTCCGCCGCAAGCCCGGCGAAAGTGATTGACGTGTTCAGCCCGCCGCGTGAAGATTACAAATAGTAACATGTAGAGACGCACGGACGTGCGTCTCTACGCTGCATATTCTTGTGCCGCAAGCTTTTCATTTTTGCTATCCAAATACCCCTGCAAAATAATCGTCGCCGCGATTTTGTCAATCAACGCTGCGCGTTTTTTACGCTTCACATTACCGACCTCCATCGCTTTACTCGCTTCAATCGTGGAAAAGCGTTCGTCCCACGTATGAATCGGCAGGCGGAAGGCGTCGCGCAACAGGCTGACGAAACGGAGAATTTTATGGGTTTGCGCGTCTGGGCGGCCATTCATCAGCATCGGCAGACCGACGACGACTTCCGAAACCTCATGCTCTCGAATCAATGTTCGCAGCGATGAAAGGTCATCCTTCATATTGCGGCGGCGAATCGTCATGACGCCCTGCGCCGTCCATCCCAGCGCATCACTCACAGCCACGCCAATCGTGGCGCCTCCGACATCCAATCCTAACACTTTTGCCATAATCACTCTCCTGCGATAATTGTTTTACTTGCGCATCGATCAACCAGTTTTTAGGAGTGCGCCGCCGTCGGCGCAAGACGTTGAGAGAGGCGACGACCGCCGCGCACTCCTAAAAATTATTAGACACGTTCAACCTGTCTGTCGCTTCTCAATAACGCGCGATCATTATCAGGTATCTTTTTGGCATGATTTGCGTCAATTCGATGACTGAAATCTTGCGTGATAGACGGAACGTTCCGGGAATGGTTGAATCGAGATTGCGCGTGATGTGCTGTGCGGCGCGTTACACAATTTTCAGAATATTCGAAAAAAATACTTGCATTGTAAGAGGGGATGAATACGATTATATTCTTAGAAAAATTTTTGCTGCGTCAATTTCTCAGATGTGTTGGCGTCTGGGGGGAAACCAATATAATCGTGTAATTCTGGGGAATAATGGCTTCGAAACGATTGTTTACAGCACGACAAAAAAAATGGCTGTGCGAATATGTGTTAAAATATTCTCATCAACGCTTGCTGGTGTTCATCGGGTTCATCGGCCTGATTCTGATGTGTGCCACGCCGATTCACCATGTCGCGCCGCCGACGCCTCCTGAGCCGGACATCGCGGTGATGCCGGGAGAACCACAGGAGTCAGAACCGTCATTGTATGATCCGTTTCCGTACTCTGAAAAACTTGCGCCGCAGGTCAATTTCTGGCGGCGGATTTTCACGCAATATACGAGCAAGCAAGCCGTCATTCATGATGATTGGTATGTGGATGTTGTGTACGAAGTGGTGAATGTCATGGACCCGGCGCATGGCGGCGAAAAAGAGGGCTGGAAAGCGGCGAAAGCGGCGCAGGAGAAATATATCAAGCTGCTGACGTCGTTAGCGGATCACTGGGGCGACGCGAAAAAAATGACCGAAACCGAGCAGCAGATTTACGAATTATATAAAGACATTCCCGAATCGAGCTATTTTAAAAAAGCGAATGCCAAAGACCGGGTACGGCTTCAGGTCGGGCAAGCTGATCGATTCAAAAACGGCATCATCCGGGCGGGGAAGTATCTTCCGGCGATGAAAAAGATTTTTGCGGATGCGGGACTGCCAGAGAATCTTGTCTATCTGCCGCTGATTGAATCCGCATTCAACATAGAAGCCCAGTCGTTTGTCGGCGCGGCAGGCATGTGGCAGTTTATGCGGATGACGGGCAAAGAGTATCATTTGACGATCAATCCGACGGTGGATGAACGCAAAGACCCGTTACGCTCGACCCGCGCCGCCGCGCAACTGCTTGCGCATAATTACGAAGTGGCCCAATCGTGGCCGCTGGCGATTACGGCGTATAATCATGGCCTGCAAGGGATCAAAAATGCGGCAAAAGCCGTCAATAGCGAAGATATTGCCACGATTATCGAGCAATATAAAGGCAAATATTTTGGGTTTGCCTCGCGGAATTTTTATGTTGAGTTTTTGGCCGCAGTGGATATTTGCCAGCAATATACCACATATTACGGCGAAGTCGAGCTTGAATCACCAGTGGCATTGAGCCAGGTCAAACTCCCGGATTATATTTCCGCGAAGACGCTGGAAAAATATACGCCCTTGACAAAGGCGCAGATTCGGGAATTGAATCCGGCGCTGCATTCGTCGGTATTCGATTCGCGAGGCTTGCTCCCAAAAGGGTATCTGCTTAACGTGCCAGATGAACATAAAACCGCGTTCGAGGCAAAGTACGCAGCGATTCCGCAAACGCTGAAATTCGCCTATCTGCCCGTCAAATCCGTGCATATCGTGAAAAAAGGCCAGGCGCTCTCCACGATTGCGAAACAACATGGGGTCTCGCTCAAAGCATTGATGGCTGCCAATAACATCAAAGACTCGCGGAAAGTCAGAATCGGGCAGAAGCTGAAAATCCCTGGCGGATATACGCCGACTTCAGAAAGCGCCACGATGGTCGCTTCAGCGAAACCAGCCGCAAAAAAGGAGGAACGGGCTGCGACCTCCGCTCAACCCTATTTTCATAAGCATACGATTAAAAAAGGGGAGACGCTGCTCGGCCTTGCAAAACGCTATCATCTCTCAGTTAATGCGATTATGCAAGCCAATGACCTGAAAAAATCGCAGCCGATCAAGGTGGGGCAAACGTTAAAAATTCCGGCATCCGAAACGCGAACCGCCAGGGCAAGCAAAACGTCGGCACAGCCCTCCGACAGCAAGCGCAAAACCAAAACGGAACATCTGGTCAAAAAAGGGCAGACATTGAATACAATCGCCAAAATTTATAAGACCTCAGCCAAAGCGATTGCAAAAGCCAATGCCATTAAAAATCCTCGTCAAATTCGTCCGGGACAGAAGCTGATCATCCCGGAAGGATAAAACGATCACATGCAGTCAACATTGACAGACACGTTGAGCGTGTCTGTCAATTAAACAAGAACAGCAACGCCATCGTACCCGGCGGCGCGAGACAGCCTTCGAACGCGCCGCATCATGCGTAACCAGCCGTTCAACGTGCGGAGAGGAGAGTATGGCAACATTCGAGGAAATTCTTCAAAAAATCGGCGTCAGCCCGGAAACGTTGGAACAAGCGCGGCAACAGCAGCAAGAGCAAGGAGGGTTTCTCCGGGAGCATCTTCTTGCGCTTGGGGAATTGACAGAACAAACGTTCGCCACAAAGATTTCGCAATTGCTGCGAGTGCCGTATGTCAATGTGCAAAATCTGGATATTCCTCACGATGTCCTCAAATTTTTGCCGCGAGAACAAGCAGAAAAATATCTCGCCCTTCCAATTGACTTCGACAAAAAAAATCGGCGTTTAACCATTGTGATGGCTGATCCGACGGATATGTCCGCCCTGGATGAGGTAAAATTTCGCGTCGGACATACGCTGAATCCCCGCTTTGCGCCGGAAGACGAATTGCGCGAAAAAATAGAACGCGCCTACGCCGCCTTTACAGAGCGGGAACTCGTCGCCTCCCTCAAATCCGCCCAGCCGCGAGACCATGAATCGTATGCGACGGTAGATGGGCAAGCGCTGCTCAACGCCGACCAGCCTGTCGTCAAATTGATTGGACAACTCTTCGCGTTTGCCTGTGAGGAAAACGCCAGCCAGCTTGAGATCAATCACGGACGAGATCGCGGCATGCTGCTGATGACGACGCAGGGCAAAACGCGCGAAATCGCGCAGTTACCGCTGAAACCGCTGCATGATCTTGTGATCCGCCTGAAACGCATGCTTGGCATCGAAACCGCTGAAACCACCGCCGCATGCGTCAAAGGACATACTATCCTGACGTTCGGCAGCCAGAAAGAGCGCGATCTGTCGTATCTCTGGTATGCGGGCGTGTTTGGCGAAGAAATGATCGTCAAATTCCAGGATCAGAAAGAACTGCCGTCTATCGCCGATTTCGACATGCTGCCCCGGACATTGCGCGATCTGCAAAGCGCGTTACGCGCTAAAACCGGCGCAATCGTGGTGTCCGGGACGATGCAGAGCGGCCTTGCGGCAACGCGCTGCGCCGTGCTTTCCGCTCTCATGGAATCGCACGGATACGCCATGTCGGTCGAAGCCCCGATCTACGCGGCGTTAAGCGGCCTCATACAAGGCGAAGCAAGCCTTGCAGCGGGCGACGGCTACGCGGAGTATCTGCGCGATCTGTTGGCGCAAAAACCGCCAGTCGCAATGATTGATCAGCTCTTTGATCGCGAGATGGCGTCTTCCGCGTTGCGTTTAGCCGCCAGCGCGGTAGTCGTGACGTCCATCGGCGCGGCGGATGCGGCAAGCGCTATTGTGAAACTTCGCGCGTTTGGCGCGCCCGAATTCGCAGCGAGCCGCGTGCGGTGCGTCATGTCGCAGCGTCTTGTCAAAAAAATCTGCGATGCTTGCAAGGAACGCGTCGAATTATCTGATGCGCATCGCGAAAAATTAGGGCTGCGGCACGATGAAACCTGTTATATTGGAAAAGGATGCGACCAATGCGGGCAAACCGGATACAACGGTTCGACGTTCCTGC
>CAZMEO010000072.1:8943-13211 GCA_964565315.1 uncultured Candidatus Moduliflexus sp.
GGAAAAGGATGCGACCAATGCGGGCAAACCGGATACAACGGTTCGACGTTCCTGCTCGAAGTCTTTCCGTGTGGCGATGCGCTCGTTTCGGCGATGACGGGAACGGCTTCTGCCAGAGAGATCAGAGCCTTGCTTGCCGAAGAAGGGATTCCTTCGCTGCGCGATGACGGGATGCAAAAAGTCAAACAAGGCGTGACCACGATTCAGGAAGTCCTTAGAGCAACGATGATTTGAATAGCGCAGACGGTTGGCGACTGCTTGCGCTCGCAAGCCGCGCATCAATCGTTGTTCGCGCTGCTTCATCATGGAAGATGTCTTGTTAAAATTGCTGCTTGACGAAAAGGTCATTACCATCGAGCAATATCGCCAGGTCGAATCCGCCTGCGAGCAATCCGGCGACAGCGTGGATGTCGTGATGGAACGAACCGGAATTCTTCGCGAAGCCGATTTCCTGAATGCCTTGAGCCGCAAATTCCGCCTGCCGGTGGTGAAATGGGAGGCGTTTACGCCGAAAGATGAGATGTTTCAAAAAATCACGGAAGAGATGGCGGTGAAATACATGGTCTTTCCGGTTGCTTACGAACAGGGCAAACGCCAGGCAAAATTGACATTGGCGGTGGCCTACCCTTCGACGCTTGCGGCGTTAGACGAAATTACGTTTGCCACCGGCTGCACGATCAAAGCGGAAATTGCGTCTGTTCGAGCGATTCGCGAGGCGATTGCCAGACATTACAGGCCGCAGGCTGCCGCGCCGTCAGCCGTTCAGCAAAAGGCCAAAGCGCGAACATCGCGGATCGTGGCGATTGATACCGGTTCGCCCATGCTGAATGCCGCATTGTCTGAGGTCATCGGCAGCGCGACGTTCGGCGAAGAAGACACCGACGCCATCGCCGCGCTGGATCGCGATCATCCGGCGACAAAGTTTTTGCTCGAAATGTTGAATATGGCTGTGGATAAGGGCGCATCCGCGATTCATTTCCATCCGTCGCGCCAGCAATATCAGGTGCGCCTCACCTGGAACGGCGTCATTGTGAATCAGACTGAGATCCCAGGCGCATTGGGGCAGGGGATCGCCCAACGGCTGCGGAAAATCGCTCGTCCGGTCGTATCGTCGAAAAAAGATCAGCCATTTTCAGAAGGAATCTGCGCGATGCGATTGCGTGAACAGGCGATGAATGTCGCACTGGCGTTCTATCCCACGCCATTCGGCGAAAGCGTGGTCGCCCACTTTTCACCGCTTTCCAATCAGCAAGAGAGCGAAGCCGCAGGACTGGACGAGGCAACAATCAAAGGATTGCAGCGGGCGCTTGCCAGGCCGTTTGGCCTGTTGTTGATTGCCGCGCCGCAGCCGCGAAGTTCATCAGTCATTCCGATGCTTGTGCGAAAATGTTTTCCTCCGGACACGCAAACGCTCGCGATTGCGTCGCCTGCCACGCCATTTTTGCCAAACACGCCGCAGCTTTCGCGCCATGCCGCGATGTCGTATCAGGAATGGTGTTCGGCGATTGCCTTTGCCGCGCCGCAGGTGGTCGCGCTCGAAACCATTGACGCGCCAGTCATGACGCAGCTTGCGTATGAATTCGCGTCGAGTGCGGTGGTGGTGGCTTCGCTGACTGCCGCCGACGCGGCTGATGCGCTGACCGGTTTTCTGACGACCGTCGCCGCCGAATGCCAGCAAAATGTCCGCGACGTGCTGCCGTTCCTGTTGGACGTGTTGAACGGCATTCTGGTGGAAGCGCCGGTTCGAACGATCTGCCCGGCATGCCGCAAAGAGCAGACGCTTTCCGATGAGGATGCGCGGCTGTTCGAATCGGCGTCGTTCGGCGAAGGCTGTCAGGAGTGCATGAATACCGGCCTGGCAGGGCAAATGCGCCTGTTCGAGTTATTAAAAATTGATAAAGCCTTCAAGCAGACGCTTATCGAACAACAGGGACAACTCGGCAAGTATCTTCGCCGCCTGTGTGCGGAATTCCTCGGAGATGGCCTGAAGCAGCAAGCGATGGCGCTGGTGCGCGACGGGAAAATCTCTCTTGCGGAATTTCGACGAGTCGTTGCGCGATAATTTCCTTGCGCCAGATGTCGCTGATACGCCGTTCGTGATGAGCGCGTCGAATCATGAACGGCTCCCCTTCGGCCAACTCAGGACAGGACTCAGGGCGAACGTAGTTTTACTCATTTCAAGTAGTACACCGAGTCATTAATTTTTTAGGAGTGCGAAATCTTGATTTCGCATGTCAAATCAAGATTTGACACTCCTCAGCCTCTTAAAAACTCGTGAATCGGTGTCGTAGCGCTCAACACGTGGCATGTCAATACTCCATACGGTCAGAAATGTTCAGCGGATTCGGGAAATTACGGCAGTTCTTATTCGGCACGGATTCGGCCAGATTATCGAAAAGCTCGGCCTGGAATACCGCGTGCTTGTCAAAAAAATTGCCAAGACTCCAGCGCCAAAAGAACTGCCACCGCATCTGACGACCGCTGAACGCGCCCGCATGGTGTTGGAAGACCTCGGCCCGACCTTTGCGAAACTCGGCCAGGTGCTCAGCACGCGCCCCGATCTTCTTCCTGAAAATTTCATCAAAGAATTCAAAAAATTACAGGATCGCGTCCCACCGGTCAATTTCCGCGAAATTTCACAGCAAATTACGATGGCGCTCGGCAAGAACCTCGATGAAATCTTTTTGCAATTCGAGGCCAAACCCATCGCCTCCGCCTCAATCGGCCAGGTGCATAAAGCCATACTGAAAGAAACCGGCGAGCGCGTCGTCGTGAAAGTGCAGCGCCCTTCGATTCGCGCCAAAATCGAAAGCGACCTCGATATTCTCTATCTGTTGGCGCGGCTGCTGGAAAATAACGTTCCGGAAGTCCGCGTGTACAGCCCAGTCGGAATCGTCGAGGAATTCGACAAAGCGATTCACCGCGAGTTGGATTTTGCCATCGAAGCCCAGAACATTCTCCGCTTTCGCCACAATTTCCGCCACGACAAACATATTTACGCGCCGAACGTGCATCAGGAATATAGCGCCCGTAATGTATTAGTCATCGAATATATTGAAGGCACGAAAATCAGCGAACTGATCCGCACTCGCCGCGAACTTGAACAAATCGCTAAAAACGGCTTTCGGTCGGTCTTGAAACAGATTTTTATTGACGGCTTTTTTCATGGCGACCCGCATCCGGGCAACCTCTTTATCCTCTCGGATAATCGCATTGCCTTTCTCGATTTCGGCATGATGGGGCGGGTTGACGAAGAGATGAGAGACGAGTTGGCCGATCTGCTGGTGGCGGTTATCAATCGCGATGTGTCGCAAATCGCGCAACTTTTAGCGCATCTCGGCCATCAAGATGCTGATGTGGATATGCGGACGTTTCGGAAAGATGTCGGCGACATCATCGAACGTTATTACGGCATGCCGCTCCAGCAGATTTCTCTCGGCCAATTGACACGCGACATTCTTGACGTGGCAGTACGCTACGATATCCGCATTCCTTCCGATTACACGCTCATGATCAAGGCGCTGCTCACCATTGAAAGCATCGGCAAGCAGTTATATCCCGAACTGAATCCGATTGAAGAGGCGAGGCCGATGATGACGAAAATCATCAAAGACCGATGGAGTCCGCAGCGCATCATGTCGCATTCGATGATCGGCTTCCGCAACCTGTCGTTCGCCATGCGCGACGTGCCGACGCAAGTGCATCAAATCCTCGAAGAAGTGCGGCACGGGCGGCTGCGGATCGAATTCGAACATGTCCATCTCGAACGCCTGATTATGGTCGTAGATGCCGCCAGCAACCGCGTCTCCGCCAGCCTGATTATCGCCGCGCTCATCGTCGGCTCGTCCATCGTCATCCATTTCAATCGCGGCCCGATGTTTATGGAGATTCCGGTGCTTGGCGTCATCGGCTTCGTTTCCGCCGGAATTCTCGGCCTGCTGTTGCTGCTCTCGATTCTCCGTTCCGGCAAATTTTAGATAAACGTGAATGACTATGGGGCGATCAGGTGTTCAAGAATCAGGCCGTAGAAGCTCGACTCCTGCGACCGAAAACCCCAGCCTAACATCGCGGCGCAATGGCCGCAGAGCGCAATCCGCCACGCATATCCCGGAAACCACGAAAAAAACGCCGTTTCCTCGCCAATCAAGGCGCAGCCGGACGCGACAGCGAAGCATCCGATCTGATAAATATAGCCGTGCGGGTTGGCGAAGACATGCTCATGCCGTTCGTTGACGCTGATGCGCTCGCGCAGGCTGGTAATTGGGGCG
>CAZMEO010000073.1:0-13206 GCA_964565315.1 uncultured Candidatus Moduliflexus sp.
GGCAGCCAAGCAGATGCAGCAGCGTGGATTTGCCGGAGCCGGACGGCCCCATAATTGCGAGAAATTCCCCTTCGGCAATCTCAAGGTCAATATCATGCAGCGCGGCGATGTTCAACGCGCCTTTATGATAGGCGCGTTCAATGTGGCGGAGCGAAATCATCATCACGTTCCTGTCAAAAAATTTCGCGCCGAACGCGGCGTTTCAGCCGCGAGAGACGGGCGCGGCCACGTAAACCCTCTCTTTAGCCACCGATTTTTCTCCCGCGCCCTCTGCGAAGTCGGATGCAAACGCATCGTTCGGCATCCCCCACTGCTACGCGTGCTTCTGACCATCTCATCACTGACGCATTACTGAACAAATATCTCTGAAAAATCAACCTTCACCCCTTCACTTTCGACGGGTTCCTCATGAAATAATTGTTCGCCCTGACCAGTACTGACAAAAATGCTTCGGCCATAGGGTTCGACCGTCCACACGACCCGGATTCCCGCCTTCACCAATACCTTGGCTTTCTCTAACATCGCCTGGATATTTTGACTAGAAGAAATCACTTCAATGGCAAGGATGGGTAATTGTGGGACTTTGAAAATATCCGAGAAAAAATTCGGATGGATTTGTTCTTTCGGAAATACTGAAATATCTGGAGTCAAGCCATTCTCAATATCTAACGTCAGTTCGGGGAGGGCTTGAATCTGATCATTTCGCAGGAGTTGGCGCATCAGTTGCGCACACACGTAACTATGGTTTAAGGAAGGCATATTGGTTTCTTCTGATGGCGGTATCATTCGCATATCAAGCATACGCTCTCACCTCAACAGCATATCGTACAATCGTACATCCCGTTCTTTCTCAACAGATTATTCTACCTTTTCTCTTCTCGTTATTCTTATTTCGTCAAGAAAAAAACAAATCAACTTTTATGAAACTCGGAATCCGATTCACTCACACGGCTGTTTGTTCTTTTTATGAAGCCGAACGCCGCGCATAACCGGCGAAAAAAGGCGGCGGCCACTGAAGCCTGAAAACAGTAACCAATTTTCCCCGCCGCCTTTTTGAAGTCCGGTTCATGCGCATCGTTAGGCTTATAGTCTCAGAAACCAGACGTGCTTTTACATCGCTTATTCAGTGAGAAGCGGTATTGGAGTTTCTTCCTGTAATTTAATGATCTTTTGTTCTCCTTCGCCGATGTTCCAAGTGTATACGGATATCTCTCCCGGTGATAGGAATGTAATCAGTCCTGGGAATTCTAACAGTTGCTTTTCGAGTTTTTTGTTGGTTTCTTCATCTCCAGCCGTAGAATTTAAACCCGCAACACCAAACATATCGAACTGCTCTTGAAACTCTGGAAGTGGAGGAAGCCAACTTTCGTGTATCTCAAACGAGGCAAGTTTATTCCAATGGCCGTTTCGATATCCGACAATGATACACACATTGCACGCTGACCAATCTGCCGCATGAATTACATAGGAAATTTCGTCGCGTCCGTCGCCATCCAGATCGCCCTCATTTTTCACGTAGGATAATCCTAATAATTGACCACCTTTTGCAATCAGTAACGATTCGACGGATGGATCATCGGAGGTCATGATGGATATCGGTTCTTTTTCATAGGTGATTTTTACTAATTCGTCATAGTCAATATCTTGATAAAATTTGGGAGACTCTTGATTCGTGCGTCCATCAAGAAAATGTTCTGTTAAGGTAATTCTTTTTCCATGACCTGAGAAGTTCCCTTGTATGATAAATCGATACCCCATGATTGGTTTTAACTGGTCTTGATCGGAGGAGTCGTCTTCTGCTTGCTGTTTGGGTTCGGTTGTTTGTGGATTTTGATTTTGAGCGCAATAATTTGGATAGGGTATCAACAACACTGTTAGCGCGAGTACAAGTAGCCCGATATTTCTTAAGCTCATGGTTATAGTCCTCAATGAAATATGTAGATGCAACTATCTATCGACAGGGAATTACACCTAACGATCTTTTAGACGGCAAATGCGATACGACGCATTCATTCGCCGAGCAATTCCTTGACTTTGGCGCGTAATTCACCTAAATCCGACGTTTTGACCGCGTAGCCGTTGGACAGCCACACGCTGAAATCCTGCTGGATGTAGTCGCCATACGCCGTCGAAATCAGGATCGGCAGCGTTTCATTCATCTGGCGGACGCGGCGCAGAAACTCCATGCCATCCATTTCCGGCATTTTGATGTCTAACAAAATCAAATCCACTTCCGGGTGCTGTTCGAGCATTTGCAGCCCTTCCAGCCCGTTCGACGCGGTGAAGACCTGATACCCAGCGTCACTGAATTCTTCTTCATATAAAAACCGGATATGTTTTTCGTCATCAATGATTAGCAGGGTTTTCATGCGTGTTCTCCTTCGTGTTGCGTCTGGCCAGTCTCTCTGGGGTCTCCAGGGAAATTAATGACAAATGTGACGCCCACGCCTGGCCGGTTACGGACATTGATATTGCCATGATGGTTCTCGATAATTTTTCTGATAATTGCCAGTCCTAAGCCTGTTCCCGTCCCTTTGGTGGTAAAAAACGGATTAAAAATATTGTCTATGATTTCAGGGGCAATGCCGCCGCCGTTATCGCTGACTTCGATAGTCACGCCGCCTTTGAGCGACAGCGTGTTATACGTCATGATATTAATCCGCCCCTGTTTTTCCGCGACCTGTTGCAGCGCATTGGTAATCAAATTGATCAACACCTGCTTCAATTGCTGCGTATCGGCGTAAATCATGTCAAGGTCTTTGTAAAAGAACGTATTGACTTCGACGTCGCGATCGTGAATTTCCAGATCCAGCAATTCTAAGGCGCTTTTGATAATCGCATTGACGTTGCACAGTTCGAAACGCACATGCGTTTCTTTGGAAAAGACCAGCACGTCCTGCAAAATCGCTTCGAGTCGGACTGCTTCTTCGGAAATGATATTGACATATTTTTTCTGCTTATCGTTCAGATGTTCGTCGCTCAGCAAGCGGCGGGCAAAACCGCCCACGCAGATAATCGGGTTGCGGATTTCGTGCGCAATATCAGCGGCCATTTTCCCAAGCGCCGTCAGCTTTTCCATCTGCACCAGCCGATCCTGGACTTCTTGCAATTCCTGATTCCGTTTTTCGATATTGGAATACAGCGTGGCGTTGTCAATCGCTAAAGCGGCTTGATTGGAAAACATTTGCAAAAAATTCAGGTCATCTTCGGAAATCGGCACGTTGTTGTATTTATTATCCACGTAAATCACGCCGATCACCTGGTTGCGAACGATCAGCGGCACGGTGGCGAACCGCGTGATGTCCAGCATTTCTCTGATGTACGTGCAGTCTTCGGCGCACTGGTTCTCGTCCGTGATATTAAACGGGCGGCGTTCCAGCACCGTTTTGGCAAATACGCCCTGTTCAGGCGTCAGCGGCAGCCAGATGCTTTTGGCGACTTTTTCGAACGTATTTTCTTCGTGCTGCTCCTCATCCGGCATTTCTGTGATCATTTCCACCAGCGTCCGCTGCTTCGCCTCTTCCGATTTCCAGATGTTATGCGCGTCGTTCCCCGATTCCGGGCCGATGCCGAGAATCCCTCGAAGTGTCTGGGCGCGTTCGTTCACCATGAGCAGAATGGCGCGGTTGAAGCCCAGTCCGCCGCCGATCGTGACGCCGGTCAGAATGATGCGCAGCAAGCGGTTCAGCCGGACGGTCGAGCGCATCGCCGTGTTGATGTGATAGAGAATCGACAACTCGCGCAGGCGCAGCAGGTTGTCCAGCGCTAACTCTTCCATGCGCTCGTAAAATCGGGCATGTTCAATCGAAATCGCGGCATGACCGGCGAAGGAAAGCAGCAGGTTCAAATCGTCGTCTGAAAAGCGGTGATTTTCGCCTTCGGGATGCTTATCAAAGGCGGCAATCGCGCCCATGACGCCTTCTTTGCCGATAATCGGCACGCAGATCAGCGAATAGGCAATCGAGGTGACGACTTCATGCGCTTTTAATTCGTCCGTCAGATTGTCTATTTTGATCGATTCGCCTTTTTCAACCACTTTCCAGGCGAGACCCTCGCCCGCGAAGAGATACGGCAGCGGCGTCTCCGTCACCACGTCGCCATGCGACGCCTTGATCTCTAAGATCGTCTGTTCCCGATTCAGCAGCCAGAGCACGCAGCCGCGCGCGCTCGTCAACTCAACGCTGATTTTGGCGATCTGCTCAAGCAACTCATCGATATTGACCGTCGAACTCAGCGCTTTGCCTAATTCATAAATTCGAGTTTGCTCCTGAAGTTTTCGCTCTAATTGGGCATTGAGGCGAACATGCTTGAGCATGCCGAAAAGCAGCAGGGCGAACGTGGCGAGCATCTGGCGCTCATCCTCGCTGTAAGCGCGGTAGGGACGATTCCAGAGAACAATCGAGCCGATGCAGTGATGGAGCTCATTCAAAATCGGCGTGACGAACACCGATTGAAACAGCGCTGGATCGCCCTCATTGCCTTCCTGCCGCAGCAGCATCGGGGATGTGCATTTCCAGGGGAGTTCTTCTGGCTGCGGCTGGCTTTCTTCAACCTGTTCCGGGCGCAGAACGGCTTGAAGCGATTCAAGCTGCTGGAGTGTCAGGCCGCAGGCAAAATGCTGCGTATGGGTCTGGTCTTTGATGAGATGGATTGAACAGGCATCCGAGCGCGTCAATTCTGCAAGTTCGCTGACAATCTGGTGCATTCGCTCTTCCCAGGGAAGATTGAGATGCACCAGTTGACTGATGTGATTCAGAATTTGCAGTTCGACATTCGCGCCGTTCATGATACATGCTGATGATGTGCGATGTGCGCCTGTTGATAGAGATATTCGTAGGCTTTTGCGGCGACGTCCCAGGAAAAATCTTCCGCCATTGCGCGGAGCATCAGCGCCTTCCAGACGTCATGATTCTGGTAGGCCGCGCATGCCGATTCAATCGCGGCAGACAGCGCGTTCGCCTGCGTGAGATCAACCAGAAAACCCGTGCCGCTCTGTTGTTCCGGGTCAAACGGCTTGACGGTATCTTCCAGGTTGCCGGTGGTCGCCACAATCGGGATCGTGCCGTATTTCAGCCCATAGAGTTGATACATGCCGCACGGTTCATAGCGCGACGGCATCAGCAGCATATCCGCGCCCGCCACGATTTTATGCGCCATTGCGAGATCGTCTTCCAACAGGACGCCAAGCTGTTTCGGATATTTGTCGCGCATCAGATGGAACAGTTTATGATATTTTTCCGTCCCTGTCCCCATGAGAATGAGCGAAACGCCGCGCGCCATGATTTTATCGAGCGCGTCGGTCACGACATCAATCCCTTTTTCATCTTTCAGCGGCGAAATGAGGCCGATGACCGGCTGTTTGGTCTCGGATGGAAGGCGAAACGCTTCTAACAGCGCGGTTTTGCAGGCGTGTTTGTTTTTCAGGTTTTTGGGGGAATACGTTTTGGCGATCAGCGCATCTGTTTCCGGATTCCAGACGGCGTAATTAACGCCGTGAAGGACGCCATACAAGTCTTTGCGGCGATATTGAAAGACGCCTTCGAGACCGTGTCCGAATTCTTTGGTTTGAATCTCTTTGCTATATGTCGGGCTGACCGTGCTAATCACGTCCGCCCACATGACCCCGGCTTTCAGCAGATTGATTTTGCCGTAATATTCGATGCCGTCGGGGGTGAATAAGTCCCAGCCTAAGCCGGTCAGGTGCATGTCATAATGCCAGAATAAGCCCTGATGTTCTACGGAGTAGGCCGTAAACAGCGTGGCGGTATTGGCGAAATCAGGGTCTTTGCGGTATATTTCCCCTAAATAGACCGGAACAAGGCCGCTTTGCCAGTTGCAGCAATGGACGACATCCGGGAAAAATTGGAGCGCTTTGCAGACTTCGGGAATGCTGCGGGAAAAATAGATGAAGCGTTCGGCATTATCGGGATAATCCCCCTGCGCATCGCCATAGAGGTAATCGCGGCGATAGTAGGTGTCGTTTTTCACGAAATAGGCCGGAACGGAATTGCGCAGGCGTCCTTCTAAAACGGCGCACGGTTCTTTGCGGTTGGAAATCGGGACATCGAGCCGTTCGACGCAGACGCGCAGCCCAAAAGCCGCCTCTTCGGTGACTTTATACTTCGGCGTGATGACTCTGACATCGTGACCAAGCTTGTGCAGCGCATCAGGAAGAAAACCGGCAAACTCAGCCAGCCCGCATTCTTGAATGAATGGGGAAATCTCTGGGGAAACAATCAAAATCTTCATACGCTTTTGGCAACACGCCTGAGCCTGAGAACATCTCCATCATGTTTCGGGCATGCTCCTTCGTGCAGGCTCGCGCATATTGCAGTTTCCTGAGCAATTATGAGAGGTCAACTTCTCGTAAAAACCTGGTCGCGTCTTCCGGCGGCGTCGGATTGATGTAAAAACCCGTGCCCCACTCGAAACCTGCGACTTTCGTGAGTTTGGGGATAATTTCTACATGCCAGTGATAAAATGGAACATCATGGTCTTCTTGCAAGGGAGCATTATGAATAATAAAATTAAATGGAGGGTCTTGCAGCACCTTATCCAATCGGGTAATCGTGTCTTTGAATGCGGTTGCCAGATTCGCGAACTGCGCGTCAGTCGCATCTTCGAAGACCGACGAATGGAGTTTTGGCACGATCCAGGTTTCGAAGGGAAAACGCGGCGCATACGGGCTTAACACGAAAAAGTCGTCATTTTCGCTGACTAAGCGAACACCAGCCGCTTTTTCCTGATGCAGAATATCGCAGAAGACGCAGCGATCTTTATAATTGTAATAGGTTTTTGCGCCCTGCATTTCTTGCTGCACGACCAAAGGAATGACCGGCAGCGCAATGAGCTGCGAATGCGGATGTTCCAGCGAGGCTCCGGCGGCAGAGCCGTAATTTTTGAACAGCATGATATATTTGAAGCGGCGATCTCGTTTCAAATCTAACACGCGCTCGCGAAACCCGCAAAACAGATTTTTGATGTCCGCAAGCGCCATTTTGGGGAAGGTCATGTCATGCTGCGGGCTTTCGATAAACACTTCATGCGCGCCGATGCCGCTCATTTTGTCGAACATGCCGTCGCCCATTTTATTCAGATCGCCTTCAATTTGCAAGGCCGGAAATTTATTTGGCACGACGCGCAACGTCCAACCCGGAGTGTTCGGGGCAGTTCCCGGCGCGCGGTAGGCGAAAATTTCGGGGGGCGTGGTGGCTTCATGCGTTTCGCAAAATGGACAAAAGCCCCCGCGTTTTTCTTCAACGGTCGTCCCAAAATCGGAAGGACGTCTTCCTCGATTGGTCGAGATGATGACCCAGCGCCCGCTAATGGGGTCTTTTCGTAATTCAGGCATGACAAGTGTCTCCGTTGCGTGTTCGTTGGCTATCCGAAAAAAACTTCAGCGATTTCATACAGGTCAACATCGACCGGTTTGACTTTATCAATCAAGTCGGACAGTTTGACTTCGACAATGCTGTTGCCCTGAAGGCTGACCATTTTGCCATACGCGCCTCGTTCCGCCATGTCCGCCGCTTTAACGCCGAATCGGGTCGCCAGCACGCGGTCGAATGCAGTTGGCGCTCCGCCGCGCTGCATCGGGCCTAAAATGGTCACGCGGGTTTCGAAGCCGGTCAGTCGCTCGATTTCCTCCGCGATAAAATTGCCGATTCCGCCTAATTGTTTATGGCCGAATTCATCGACCCGGTCAGTTTTGACGATAAAGCGGTTATGTTCTTTGGGGCGCGCGCCTTCTGCGGCGACGATGATGCTGAAATCCTTGCCGCGCTGGTGGCGGCGGCGAATGAGCTTGCAGACGTCATCAAGGCTGAACGGTTTTTCAGGAATCAGAATGCAATCCGCTCCCCCCGCAATGCCGGCATACGTGGCGATCCAGCCGGTATAGCGCCCCATGACTTCGATGATAATGACGCGATCATGGGATTCGGCGGTGGAATGCACGCGATCAAGCACCTCCGTCACGGTGGAAATCGCGGTGTCAAAGCCGAAGGTGCTGTCGGTCAGCGGCAAGTCATTGTCAATCGTTTTGGGGACGCCGACGACCGGGCAGCCGCGTTCGAACAATTTTTCCGCGACCATCAGCGTGTCCAGGCTGCCAACTGTGACTAACGCATCCACGTTCATTTCTTTCAGATGCTTCAGAATCGTTTCAGGCCCCTCTTCGTATTTGAACGGATTGGTGCGCGAACTACCGAGAATCGTGCCGCCTTTCGCCATGAGATCGGAGACGGCATTCATATCGAGCGGGGACAGGTCTTTTTCCAGAATCCCTTTCCAGGACTTCCGAAATCCGATGACGGTGTTGCCATAGATGATGGATTTTCTGACAACCGCCCGAATTACCGCGTTGATGCCAGGGCAATCGCCATCGCCAGTTAATATGCCAATTATTTTATTCATTCGCGTGAACGCGAAGGACACATTGGCATGTGTCCTTCAAAATGTTAGGACGTGAAACGTTAATCCTCTAATTTCCAGGCGGTATAGGCAAACCGTTCCTTGAACGCTTCCGGCGTCATATTAGCGACGCTCGCGTATTGCGCCAATTTTTCCGCATCCTCGAAGTCTTCGACGGTCAGGCGAATCATATAATGCTGCGCGACTTCGTAGGAATTCGACTTGACGTTCAACATGCGGACTTTGGTTTTATTCGTTTTGGGATCAAGCACGTCGGCGAAATACATCGGCACGAATTCGCCCGCCTGAACCGTCACGATAGCGCCCGTGCCGCCATTCAGCAGGAAGCGGACAGCGCCATAGCCCAACTCTCTGGTGTATTCGGCGTCGAACGGGATCGGCGCGGCGCAGCGCAATTCGTAGCCCACGTTTTTTGAAATCACGGTCATTTTGACGCCTAATTCTTTGAGTTTGGCCTGGATGTCTTTTTTCAGCACGTCGCCGAAATCAACTTCCGCGAGGCGGACATGGCCGAATTCATCGCGTTCGGCGGTCGCCAAATCTTGCAGGTCTTTTTCATCCACGATTTCCGCAACACCTTCGGCAATCACGACCACGCCGTTCGGGCGTCCCATCACAAGACGTTTGATAATCGTGCCGAGAATAATATCAGACACCTGTTTCAGCGGAATGGTGACTTTGCCGTTCACTTCGAATTCTTCGCGCACGATGGTCAGCGTGGCGGCGGCGGCTTTGCCGATGCCTAAGGCCAAATGCCCGGCGTGGCGTCCCATCGCGACTACGAAATACCAGCGGTTGGCCGTTTCGGCGTCTTCCATTAAATTCTCAATGATCTGCGCGCCGACGTGGCGGGCAGTTTGATAGCCGAACGTATAGGCGTAACTTGGCAGCGGCAAGTCATTATCAATCGTTTTCGGCACGTGCGCCACTTTGATTTTGCCTTTCGCGTAGGCGTCAACCTGGCGAGATGAAAAGGCGGTATCATCGCCGCCAATCGTAATCAAATAGTCAACGCCGAGCGACAGCAGGCCGTTGACGACGTTTTCCATCTTTTTCGGGTCTTTCGTCGGGTTTTCGCGCGAGGTTCTCAAAATCGATCCGCCCTGAAAATGGATGCGGGAGACGCCCTGAATCGTCAATTCTTCCACATGGCTGGTATCGCCTTTGGCGAGCCATTGAAACCCGTCATAAATGCCGAGGACGCGCATGCCCCGGTTAATCGCTTCGATTGCTGCTGAACTGATGACGCCGTTGATCCCTGGCGCCGGCCCGCCGCCGACAACAATTGCTAACGTCTTTTTTTCTGCCATTTCTCTTCCCTCGTTTTCACAGATAGAGGGGACGCGCCTTTCTGCGTCTCCCGGTTATTCATCATGGCATTCCGCGCTACGCACATGGGCGTATGCCTTGCCTTTTCTCGCAAAACGGAATGTATTCCCGTTAAGCTGGCAAGAATTGTCAACGAAAAAGTCATATTTTTGCCAGAAGTTCCGCCTCACGGCGTCTCTGTCTGTTCGGTTTCCGGATGCTGAAGTTGCGCTAAAATTTTCTTCATTTCCCCTTGTGTTTTTCGCAGCAGCGTTTCGAAATACGGATTTTCTTGTTCCGCCTCACAGGGCAAGCGATATGGGCGCTGCCGCTGCACAAGCTGCATTTGCAAATCATAATATTGCAATTGCAAGGCCGGGGATTGTTCGGCAATGTTAAGCAGCATGATGTTTTCCGTGCCGGGATCGCCGTTGAATGCGTTGAAAATCTGGTTCGCCGTTTGGAGGTGCTGTTTATCCACGATGGCGACGACAGACAGATAGAACTGGCTCAATGGCGCTGAATCAGGGTTGTTGGCGACGGCTAACTTTAACACCCGTTCGACATCGATGACCTGGTTGCGCCCGAAATAATACTGCACAATCCGATAATAGCCTTCGACAAGATGCGGATCGGCGCAGAGCGCCCGACGGTACGCATCAATGGCCTCTTCATCGCGGCCTTCATACGCATACAGGTTGCCTAACACAAGATGCGCCTGCGCGTCGGTGGAAAATTGCGCCACGCCCTGCTGTGCCACGTCGAGCGCCAATTCCGTTTCGCCGCGATCATACAGCAGCGGCGCTAAGCGATAATAAAGCTGCGCGTGCTCGACGCCATGAAGCAGCAATTGCTGATAGACGGTAATCGCTTTGTCAGGCTCGCCCTGCTCTTCGTACAGGATGCCCTGCAATAAGGACGCATCCGCAAGATTCGGCTGCATCCCGACGGCAGTATTGACGGCGCTCAACGCGCGTTCGCGCTGGCGGGAACGTTCCTGAAGAGAGTACGCTTGCAAATCCATCGTCATATTGCCAAGAAATGTGGTTTCATCTGGATAGGACGCCGCTTTGTCGTAATACGCCTGTCCTAATTGGTAATATTGAACGGCAGACGGCGATGGCGTCGCATTGATGGCTTGCATGGCGTTCAAAATATCGCCATACAGAGAATAGAGATTGTGAATGCAGGTTTCGCGAAACCCGGCATCTTTAATCTTTTCTTGATAGTGCGATAACGCGGCGGCATACTGCCCCTGTTTTTCTAACTCCCGTCCTTCCAGCAGCGGTCCTGGGCCTTTATGACGAGCGCAGCTAAACAGACTCGCCATGAGGAGCAGGCAGAAGAGATGAGTGTGCCACAATCGTTTCATATTGCCTCCCTGTTGTTAAAGAATCAATTCATCTAAGTCGCGTTTCGGGACATGATGCACGCCTTGCGCATCCCGCCAGTATTTGATGTCGCCATCAGCCGCGATTGGTTCGATGACAACGGTTTCTTTCGGCTTTCCCAGCGCAATCGCTAACAGAATGTCATAGCGGTCTGGCAGACCTAAAGCGCGGTGTAATTCCTGTTTTTTGATGGAGGCGATCATGCAGCCGCCGAAGCCGAGTTCAACTGCGCCAAGCAGGATGCTCTGCGCGGCAATGCCATGATCGCAGCCGACATTTTTGGCAATGTCCGTATCGCCTAAAATCAGGATATACGCCGATGGGCGTTCCCCTTCTTCCGGCCCCGGCCAATCGGTCAAATACCCTGCCCAGGCGAGATGCGGAAAGATAATGGCGTTTTTTTGCGGATCGCTGGAAAGCAGGAATTTTAAGGGCTGGCGGTTCGCGCCGGAGGCGGATAATCTGGCAAGGTTGACGAGTTCGAAGAGGATGCCATGCGAAATGATAACAGATTCATCGAAACGCCGGTAACTTCTATTTTTCAGGACGAGTTGTGGCACTAATCGCTCTGTCATAGTGTGTGTTGTCACGCGGATACGCCCCTTGAGCCTATCCGGTCACTCTCCTTCTCTGCGCCCTCCTTTCGACGGGACAGGACACCGCCTGAAAGAGGGCATGGGTGGTAATATTCGCATTGCTCATGCCATCTATCGTGAAATATCCCTCATTTGAGATCAGATCACGGGCGCTTGTCAAGTTCATTTCATGCGTAATTACGAATAAATTCGTTTCTATGGAGGAGCATGCGAAAAACAACGAGAAGGAACAAGTGAGCGGGAGAATGGTGAACGAGAAGGCGCTTTCTGAAAGAAAGCGCCTTTCCAATTGAGCGCGGAAACGCGTGCGTTAGAATTGGAACGAATACGAAAGCATCACGCCGTTGCGCATTGGCTGAATATCAAGGCGCTCCACGACTTGCATGAGTTGCTCTTCCAATGTATCAATTTGCTTTTCCTTGTTTTTGGCGCGGCGACCTAAAAAGTAGGCCGTCGTCTCGGAAACGACGCCAGTGCCAAGCAGCACAAGGCCGACTGTTTCCAGGCTGTCTGTTGAATCGAGCGCATCATCACGCGCCTGAGCTTCGTTCGTTGGATTGCCGTTATCATCGAGTTCATCGATTTTGATTTGATCCACGACTTCATTCGTCAAGGAGGAAAGACCGAACAAGAAGCCGCCGGAAAGGATGCAGCCGATGCCTAAGCGTGACAACGCGCTGGCAAAACTCCGCGAACTTCCCGCGCTTTTTTTCGCCTCTGAAATATCGCTCCAAATCTGCTGGGCGGCCTCATTCTCTTGCAGATGCGGAGGAAGATAGTCGGCGGAGGCCGAACGTTCTGTTCCGAATTGCGCATTCATCTGTTCGTAAAGCTTATCAATCTCGTGCTGTTCCGAACTGATTGAGGCCGAATACAAGGTATAACCCAGCAAGCTGACCGCGCCTAAGCCGACGATTCCCCAGCCGACAGACCGGGCGACATCCAGCGCGTCTAACGCCGCGTCAATTTCATCTTGATCGTCAGGTTCCGAAGAAATGTTTTCGACATCATCATAAATCGCAGACGTTCCGAGAGCCACGCCCGCGCCAACCAGTCCGGTCGTGACGGCCACCGTCATCAATGTGTTGCGCGAACCGCGTTTTCTGTTGATGTTGGCTTCTTTTCGCTGGATTTTGCTGAAATAAATATTTTGCTGCGCTTCTCGTTCTTTCTCTGCGCTGGATTGGGCATACACAATCCCTTCCGTGCTGAACAAAAAGAAATACACGCTGACAATGATTGTCGCAACGCCTTTGATTCTCGATTGCGTGAACATAGATGCGTTATTCAAGCCATGCTCTCGGCGAGCGTGTCGGCGTATCAATGACGCAGCACGCTGGACGGAGATTTCCTGATTCCTTTGAACCACTTACGTTGATTGATTCGGAAAAACTGATGTTTTCCCCGTGACGCGACCTGCCTGCTTATTTTAACCTGAATTCTGTATAAGGTTTTTTGCCACAGATTCACACAGATTT
>CAZMEO010000074.1:0-9627 GCA_964565315.1 uncultured Candidatus Moduliflexus sp.
TTCCAATACGTTTTCGCGTCTGGCTCATATTTCTCGTCCAGCATATCCGGGTTCTTGATCTTTCTGATCATGCCAATCGCCGTCATGCCGGTAAAAAAGAGAATCGTCAGAATCACTCTGGTCATAATCGAGCCTAATACGAGCGCAAACCCCATCCAACCGATATAAAACTGCCTCAAAATCATCGGCTGTACAAGCCCAATCGCCAAAAACGCTCCCGCGAGGCCGAACGTATAGGGAAAGATACCGCTGTGACGAAACCACGCCAACGCGCTGAGCAGGCCGAACGCGATAGCCATCGTGATGCCGAATTTGCGCAAATCCTTTTCTTCGGTTTTTAATTTTTTGAGTTCATGCCGAATATCTTCAAACATATTTTATTCCTTTGTTTTTGCCACAGATTCGCACAGATTTTCACAGATTAAAAAACTAACGCAACAGACGCGAATGCCGCAAAAGACGCAAACGCCAGTCTGTTTTGACGATTGCGTCCTTTGCGCCTCTTGCGTTGAAAATCTGTGCGAATCTGTGGCAAAGAAAATTTTTTAATCCAATTCGAATTCCTTCTGCCAATCCACGTCTTTTTCCAGCGGCTTCTGCTGCGTTTTATCGAGCAGATAATTGCCCATGACTAAATAATCCATATTCGTCCGCATGAAGCACAAATAGGCGTCTTTCGGCGTGCAGATAATCGGCTCGCCGCGCACGTTGAACGAGGTGTTGATAATCACGCCGCAGCCGTATTTTTCGTTGAATTTCGTCAACATCGCGTGATAGAGCGGATTCGTCTCTTTATGCACGGTTTGAATGCGAGCGGAATAATCGACATGCGTAATTGCCGGAATCGTGGAACGCACAATATTGAGCTTTTCCAGGCCGAACAACTTTTCCTGCTCCGGCGTCATCGGCTTCTGCAACGCTTTTTTCACCTGCGCAACCAACAGCATGTACGGGCTGGGGCAATCAATGTCAAAATAGTTGCTGACTTCTTCCATCAAGACCGACGGCGCAAATGGGCGGAAACTTTCGCGGAATTTGATTTTTAAATTCATCACTTCCTGCATTTTCGACGACCGCGCATCGCCGATAATGCTGCGCCCGCCGAGCGCGCGCGGGCCAAATTCCATCCGGCCTTCGAACCAGCCGACCACATTCTCCTGCGCGAGAATATCCGCAATTGTTTCCGGCATTTTTTCAGGCTGAAGTTTCGTGTAAGCGTAGCCATGCCGGTCGAGATAGGCTTGAATCTCGTCGTCGGAGAATTCCGGACCAAGATACGAGCCTTTCTGGAAATCGTTGACGTTATCGGCGTAACGCGGCTTGTCGAGATAGCGATGCCAGACCATCAGCGCCGCGCCGAGCGCCCCGCCCGCGTCGCCCGCCGCCGGTTGAATCCATAAATTTTTGAACGGCCCTTCGCGCAAAATGCGCCCGTTGCCGACGCAATTCAGCGCCACGCCGCCCGCGAGACAGAGATTCTGCTGCCCGGTTTCCTTGTGAATATGCCACGCCATGCGGAGCATCGCCTCTTCCGTGACATCCTGCACCGACCGCGCCAAATCCATTTCGCGCTGTGTCAATTTCGATTCCGGCTCGCGCGGCGGCCCGCCGAACAGCATGTCGAATTTTTCGTTCGTCATGGTCAACCCGGCGCAGTAGTCGAAATATTCCATATTCATCTTGAACGAGCCGTCTTCTTTCAGATCGATCAAATGCTTGTAAATCAAATCCACATATTTCGGCTCGCCATAAGGCGCAAGCCCCATGACTTTGTATTCGCCGGAATTGACCTTGAAGCCGGTGTAATAGGTGAACGCCGAATAGAGCAGGCCGAGCGAATGCGGGAATTTGATTTCTGCCAGCAAATCAAGCTTGTTGCCGCTGCCGACGCCATAGCTCGATGTCGTCCATTCGCCGACGCCGTCAATCGTCAGAATCGCAGCGTCCTGATAGGGCGACGGGAAAAAGGCGGAAGCGGCGTGCGATTCGTGATGATCAGGAAATAAGACTTTTCCGTCAAAACCGACTTCGTCGGCAATCAGCGAGCGAATCCAGAGCTTTTGTTTCACCCAGAGCGGCACGGCTTTCAGAAATGATTGCAAGCCTTGCGGCACGTAGGCAAGATAGGTTTCTAAAATGCGCTCGAATTTGATGAACGGCTTGTCGTAAAACGCCACGTAATCAAGCTCTTTCGCCGTGATGTTCCCTTCCCGCAGGCAATACTCCACCGCATGTTTCGGGAACGAGTGGTCATGTTTTTTGCGCGTAAAGCGCTCTTCCTGCGCGGCGGCGAGAATCTCGCCGTCTCTGACGAGACAGGCCGCGCTGTCATGATAAAACGCTGAAATGCCAAGAATATTCATACGATCTCCTGCAACATGATCGCTGTCAGACACTTTAGAAGTGTCTGGCAGCTTTTTGCTCTTAAAAAATGCACATCGCGTCGCCGTAGCTGTAAAACCGATAACGCTGCGCGATGGCTTCCTGATAGGCTTTTCGAATCAATTCCATGCCGCCGAACGCTGCGACAAGCATCAGGAGCGACGATTTTGGCAAATGAAAATTCGTGATTAACGCCTGCGTGACCTGAAATTGGAATCCAGGATACATAAAAATATCTGCCCAGCCGCTTCCGGCCTGAATGCGGCCATATTGCGCATAGACCGCTTCCAGGAGGCGCGTGCTGGTCGTGCCGACTGTGATAATTCGGCGACGTTGAGTGAGCGCCGCGGCGAGTCTTTGCGCGGATTCCGCCAAAAGCTCGTACCATTCGGCATGAATCTGATGGTCTTCGACGCGCTCGACTTTTACCGGTCGAAACGTGCCAATGCCGACGTGCAGCGTGACGGGAATAATGTCAATCCCTTTTTGCTGGATTTGCGCTAACAGCGATTCGGAGAAGTGCAGCCCGGCGGTCGGCGCAGCGACCGCGCCTTCCTGTTGCGCGTACACCGTTTGATAGCGCGTCAGATCAGCAGGCAATACGCCATCATCGCGCTTGATGTACGGCGGCAGCGGGACGCTGCCTGCCGCGTAAATTTTTTCTTTTAGCTCCGGCTGAGGCTCGAATTCGACCTCGCCGCTCCCATCCGGCTCTTTGCGGATGATGCGGCAGCGCAGTTCGCTATCGCCAAACGCAATTATCATGCCCGGCGCGACTTTCCCGCCGATGAGCGCTTCCCACGCCGTTTCGCGCAACTGGCGGAGCAAAAAAATTTCGACTTTGCCGCGCGTCTTCTCTTTTTGCCCAATCAATCGCGCCGGAATGACTTTTGTATTATTGATCACTAACACATCCGACGGATCGAAAAGATGAACAATGTCAGCAAACGTTGCATGCGTGATGTCGCCGGTTGCGCGGCGAATCACCATCAGCCGCGATTGTTCCCGCGTGTCCGCAGGGTATTGGGCGATCAGTTCGGGCGGGAGCGTGTAATCAAAATCAGCGACCTGCATTATTCGACTTTCCCGGCGCGGAATAACGGCCAGAAGCGGAACGCGATCTTGGCCTCGACGTTATCTTGCGGCAAAAACCCCCACACATGGCCGTCGGCGCTGTTGTTGCGGTTATCGCCAAGCACGAACAAATGGCCTTGCGGCACGGTCATCGGCGGCATGTAATAATACGGCGCTGACGCGTATGGCTCATTTTGCCGTTCGCCATTCACATACAGCGCCCCCTCTTTGACCTCCACCAGATCGCCCGCAACCGCCACGACTCTTTTCACGAAACGCGGCACATCCGCCTGCGCCTCTGTCGGCGGCTTAAACACGACAATTTCCCCGACGTGCGGCTCGCGAAAATGATAAATAAATTTCCATCCCAATAAGCGGTCACCGATACCGATTGTCGGGCGCATCGAACCGGTCGGCACGTAATACGCGCCAACAATGGTTACGCGAACAGCAAACGCGATTACTACTGAAAAAAGAATGATTTTTCCCCAATCGTACAGCAGGTTTTTATACGCAATTGAAGAGGATTCCTCTTCTGAAATCTGTTCTTGTTCTGTCAGATCCATATCATTTCTGGTATTCGAGTTGAATTGCTGTCATGAATAGATTCACGAATGCGAAAAACATCTACGTATTCGTGATTTCTCTATCGAACGGTATTGAAAAGCTCTCTTTTCTTGTCAAGAAGTTTTCTGCCCGCTCACGCTTGAAGGATTCCTCTGTGGTTTTCACGAAAAAATTCTTGACAATGACATTTTCCTTTTACAATATTCAAGCACTCTTTTTAAAGAAAGACGATCTCTAATAGACAAAATACTCATCACATACCGCTTAAATGTCGCGGAACCATCAGATTTTGTCTCGCCGTTATCTCTAATGGAGGAAAACACGAGATGTTTATCATTCTTCCCCTTGGACATGAAGATTTGGAAGCCCAGCGGTATCCCTATATTACCATTGGCCTTTTAGCGCTGAATACCCTGTTGTTCATCATTACGCTGATTGTCGCGCCAGCCAGCGAACGCGCACATTACGAAAAAGAATACGCATTAGTGGAATTCTATATTCAGCATCTCCAGTTCGAACTTCCGGAAAGCACGTATCACAAGCTTCATCCGCAATATCGCCAGGTGATTGAATATGTGAAGAAACATGGCCTGAAAGAATTGTTAGGGCAGCAAAACATTCCGTTTGAAATTCCTGACGACCTGAACGTCGCCGTGCCTAAGAGCAAAATGTCCGAGGCGTTAAAAGCGCGTCAGAAAGAGCAGGCCGAATTCGAATTCACGTCCTACGTAAAAGACTTTGAATACGCCTACGCCAACAATTTTTATATCAAATATGGGTATGTCCCTGCTCGCGGCGGTTTCTTCACGATTTTTTCTTCGATCTTTCTGCATGGCGGCTGGCTGCATTTGATTGGCAACATGCTGTTTCTCTGGCTTTCCGGTTGTAATATCGAAGATTTATGGGGGCGCATTCTTTACCCCATTTTTATCTTGTCGGCGGCGCTCTGGCGACCATCGCGCATGGCATGATGTACCCGGAAAGCATGACGCCGCTGATTGGCGCGTCCGGCGCAATTGCGGCGGTCATGGGCGCGTTCATGATTCGGAAATATGCGACCAAAATTTATTTTGTCTATTTTGTTCTTTTCGCCGGAATCTTTCGCGGCAAATTCAGCGCGCCCGCGTTTGTCATGCTGCCGCTCTGGCTGTTGCAGCAACTCTGGGGCGTGGTATTCGACAGCGGAGAAGGCGGCGGGGTCGCGTTCTGGGCGCATATCGGCGGCTTCGTGTTCGGGGCGCTCGTGGCCTTGCTGATGAAAGTGAGCGGGTTCGAAACCAACGTCATCGCTCCGGCGCTGGATCGAAAAACAGCGGTGGTTGACCCGCATCTCGCCGTTGGCATTCATAAGCTGCGCGACGAGAATGACGCGCCCGGCGCGGTGGCAGAACTGCGTCAGGCGATTCAACGCGAGCCAGAGAATCCGATTGCGCACAGCGAATTAGCTCGCGCGTATTTCGGCACAGGGAAAAAAGAGATGGCGCAGCGTGAATTCAAACGGGGCATCTTTCTCTATATGAAACAGGGAGAGATGGAAAACGCGACGGACTTGTATCTTGAGCTGCATGAGGAAATGCCGGAGATGATGCTGGACGTGCCGCAGCAGAAAAAGCTGGCCGCCGCGCTTGAACAACGGGCAGCCTATCAGTCGAAACAATATACCGAGCCGCATGTCATTTATGAGCAGGAACAACGCTATTTTGCTCACGCCGCCACCGCATACAAGCAGATTGCCGGACATTACCAGCGCAAAAGCGGCAATTTCGAACATCCCGATGCCGTCGCCGCGTTGACTAAATACGCCGAACTTCAGTTCGAACGTTTAAAGAATCCGCAAGAAGCCGGAAAAGCCTATGCCGCGCTTCTTAAAAACTCGAATCTGCCGCCGGAACACAAAGCTGCGTTCACGCAGCAAATTCGACGCGCCAAAGAAATGATGCAGGCCAATGCGCGTGAGCAAGCCGCAATGCAGGCCGCAGAAGCCGCTTCGCCCCAACGCGCTGCCTTGCGGCGGCAGGTTGATATGGCCTCACAACGCAACGCGCTGTTAGCGAAAATCCCGATGGCGAAGCGGATCAAGCTTGTGCAGAATCTTGATCTGCCAGCAAAATATCAAGTCCCTTCTGTGGCGCCGCTGGAAGCCAACAAGGTGCTGCGCCTCGATGACGGCCTTGATTTCAAGCGCCTCGGCGAGCCGCCGATGCGATTCGACGAGATTTTTGCCATTCTCGTGTTTCAACTGCCGATTGAAAAGCCGACAGTTGACCCCAGCCGACGCCGGAGAAAGAGCGCAGAAGCGCCGTCGTCGTTTACATCGAAACAGGATGTGATTTTCGCTGATATTTTTTTAGGAGGACAATCGCGCCCGTATCGCATCGCCAGCAACCACATCTCGTATCCCGATTTTTTCACGAATCTTCAGACGAATTCGTATGCGAATTTTCGGCAATTCATTCTCTATCTGCTTTCGAACGTCGCCTCAGTCTATGTCGATCAATACACCATCGAGTTTTTGAAAACCGGCAAAATAATGCGGTTTTTGAGTGTTGACGATTTGGAATTGCATGAAAAACGGATATGGAAACAGCTTCGCGGCGCAACGCGGGCGATGTGCGGGCAATGCGCGGCGGTCTATTGGCTGGACAGCGCGAAAGTTCCGGCGGGCGGCGGCAAGGTGAAATGCAAGACATGCGGGCATCCGATGGAGATTCGAAAACCTGAAGAAAAGGATTGCATTTAACTCTGGCAGAAGGCAGGGCTGTTACATTTTGAGCGTGTCGAAGGAAACATGAACGAACACGTTCTGAGGGTAGAATGCCCATAAACACACACACCTCCTGACGCGATCTGCTGCGCCGGAGGTGTTGTTTGCTGCATGGTATGCGAAAAAATCAGGAACTTCTGAATTTCCGCTGCAATTTCATTGCTTTTCTTCTACGGGCTTCACTCGGTTTTTCATAGAACCGACTTTTGGTAATTTCGTTTTTCAAGCCTTCTTTATTGAATTTGTTTCTCAAAATGTAAAGGGCTTTATTAATATCACCATCCACCGTCACTTCGACTTGCACTTTTCTCATATCAACAGTCACCTCCCCCTGTACCGAATACTTTTTTCTGTCTAAAATTTTTTATATCATCACAGAACTTCTGTGAGAATTAACGGTTCAAATTCAATGTCTTCTGGAATCAGCGGAATATATCCGATAACGCCTTGTTCATCTATAATAATTCGAATTTTTTCATACCCTGACAGGCGATTGCTGAGCATTTCTTCCGCAAGCATATCTTCAATCGAACTTTGAATCAATCGCCGCAGCGGACGCGCTCCGTAGGTTTGATCATAGCCGTTTTCCGCTAAGTAGGTTTTTACTTCATCATCGAGGATTACTGTCAAGTTTTTTTCGCGCAGTTGCGCATTTACTTCACGAATCATGATGTCCACGATCTGCCGGATATGTTCAAGCGTCAATGAATGAAACGTGATGATGTCGTCAATGCGATTGAGGAATTCAGGATTGAACACCCGTTTCAATTCGCCGGTCGCGAGGTCTTTCATCTGCTGATAATCTGCGGCGGCGCTCGCCTGATGAAACCCGAAAGGCGTGCGTTTTTGCAGCATTTTTGCGCCGACGTTGGACGTCATGATAATAATCGCATTTTTGAAATCCACCGTCCTCCCGTAACTATCAGTCAACTGACCGTCATCCATGATTTGCAGCAAAATATTGAAAACGTCGGGATGCGCTTTTTCGATTTCATCGAACAGAATAATCGAATACGGATTGCGCCGCACTTTTTCGGTCAATTGCCCGCCTTCATCGTAGCCAATATAGCCGGGAGGCGCACCAATCAAGCGCGAAACAGCGTGGCGTTCCATGTATTCCGACATATCCACCCGAATCAGGGCGTTCTCTGCCCCGAAAAGATATTCAGCAAGCGCTCGCGCCAATTCGGTTTTGCCCACGCCGGTCGGGCCAAGAAAAATGAAGGTTCCCACCGGACGCTTCATATTTTTAATGCCGGTGCGCGAACGCCTGATTGCTCTTGAAACGGCCTGAATCGCTTCATCTTGTCCGATGACCCGCTCGTGAAGCTCGGCTTCTATATGCAACAGTTTCGCGGTTTCGCTTTCTTCGATTTTCGTCAGCGGAATGCCTGTCCATTTCGACACGACGTGCGCCACGTCTTCTTCGCTGACGAATGGCGTTTCTTCTTCCTGTTGCTGCTGCCACAAGTTGCGCACCGTTTCCAGGCTTCTTCTGATTGTGCGCTCACGGTCGCGCAACTCTGAGGCTTCCTGAAAATCCTGCGCCCAGACCGCCTCATCTTTTTTCTCCGTAATTTCTTTCAACAAGGCTTCCGCCCGCATCAGTTCGGCGGGATAGCGATACCCCTGCAACTTCCGCAGGGAACTCGCTTCGTCAATGACGTCAATCGCTTTATCCGGGAAGAAACGGTCGGTGATGTATTGCCCCGCGAGGCGCACGGCGAGGCGAATGCTCGTGTCCGGGATGCGAACGTGATGATAATTTTCGTAGGTTTCCCGCAGACCTTGCAGGATGTTGATCGTGTCATCTACGCTTGGCGGAACGACGTGGACGGGCTGAAAGCGCCGGGCGAGCGCTCCATCTTTTTCGACATATTTGCGATACTCATCCAATGTGGTCGCTCCGATACATTGGATGTCGCCGCGAGACAACGCGGGCTTGAGCATGCTGGAGGCATCGAGCGAGCCGGACGCCGAACCCGCGCCCATCAACGTATGAATTTCGTCAATGAACACGATAATCTGGCGGTCGGAAGCGACGAGTTCTTTCATAATCGCTTTCAGCCGTTCTTCAAATTGCCCTCGATACATTGTCCCGGCGACAACGCTTGCGAGATCGAGCATGATGACTTTTTTGTCATGCAGGATTTCCGGCGCATCTCCGCTGACAATACGCTGCGCCAATCCCTCAACGATGGCGGTTTTGCCGACGCCAGGTTCGCCAAGAAGAATTGGATTGTTTTTGGTGCGGCGGCTGAGGATTTGAATGACGCGCCCGAGCTCGGCATTGCGGCCAATCACGGGATCGATCTTGCCTTCGGCGGCAAGCTGGGTCAAATCGGTGCTGAACTGTTTAAGCGTTTTCGATTCGTTTTTTTTCTGTTTCGCGCCTGAACGGTTTTCCCCTAACAGTTCAAGAATCTGCGCCGCAAACGCCTCTTCGGTCACGCCGTATTCGCGAAGCATTAGCGACGCCAAATTGCCCCCTTCATGCAAAATGCCTAACAGCAAATGTTCTGTTCCGACATAATTATGCCCCATTTGCCGGGACAGTTCAAGGGCAAGGCGCAGCACTTCTTTGGCGGTCGGCGTGAAGGGAATATCCGTGACGCGGCTTTTCAGCGTACCGATGGGCATGCGGTATTCCATATCTGCGCGAAGGTCGTTTAAATCCACATGCAACCGTTGCAGCGCGTGCATGCCGACGCCTTTTTCGTCGTGCATCGCGCCTAATAGCAGGTGTTCGCAATCCAATGCGCTATGGCGAAGACGCAACGCTTCTTCTTTGGCGATCATCACCGTCCGCCGCGCCCGCTCTGTAAACCGATCAAACATAC
>CAZMEO010000074.1:9727-13149 GCA_964565315.1 uncultured Candidatus Moduliflexus sp.
TATAAAAAAGAATATGCGTCACTGTCAGACACGTTCAACGTGTCTGACAGCTTTTGATAACACGGCGTTCAGACTGGAACGACTTTCGTAACTTCCTGAATTTCCTGCTGCAAAATGCGCTGGACGCCGAATTGCAGCGTCATCATTGCGCCAGGGCATCCGGCGCATGCGCCACGCAGCCGCACCTGCACCACGCCTGCGTCATCCACATCGACTAACTCGATATTTCCACCGTCCCGCTGTAATGCCGGACGCACTTTCTGTTCGATCACTTGTTCGACTCGTTCTTTTAACATATAAACTCCTTCTCAAATAGTGTGCATGTGCCAATCTTCACCTGCTCGATAGACTCGGAAGGCATAATTATTCTGCAATTCTTTTTTCTATATAGAATTCGACTCCTCGAAAGTCAACCAAAATTTTTCAGAAAAAGACAAGCCGCAGCGACTTGAGCGCGGAATGGTATTATGCATTGGTCGGCGTGGAAGTTTCCGATGAAGACGTATCCTGCGGCGGGCGTTTCGTCGTTCTGCGCGGGCGTTTCGAATGTTTGCGGCCTTCGCCTTTGCCAGGAATTTTTTGCAGGTCGGGTTTTTTCGGAGTGACTTCTTTTTCGATGGTTTCTTGTTGCGTGCTAATTAAGGCGGCGACCGTCGATTCCGAGTCTTTCGCCGCCTGTGCCAATAATGATCCTAATATCCCAAGTTGTGCCATATCGCAGCATTCAGGAGAGCAATTTTCAAGAGATGCTTCGACAGGGCGAAACAGCCTTCAGCATGCGCTCCATACCAGATGATTCGGAGAATGCCTCCTTCAAGGCATTAAAAAGTTTTTGCCTCTGTTCGTCTCTTTCAGCGTTCTTAAACAGTGAAGGCATCATCCGGCAAAATTATGTTGTCGTTATTTCTCTTATGTACTGGCGAACAACCCTATTCGCCCAATATTCGCGTTCGACAAATACAGCGGTTCGTCGGTACGTCGCAAACGTGACGTAAAAACGTTGACAGGACGCTGTGGCATGGCAAAAAGTTTTGTCAAGGGAAACTCTGAAATTTTTACCGAAACGCCGATTCTGAAAATGGGAGGTCAGACATGGATTCGTTTCTGTATGATTCGTTTTTCGAACAAGAACGCGCTGAACGCGCCCCATCACTCGGGAGTCGCATCTGGCGGCGCATCAAAAAAGCGGTCTGGCCGGTGATTCCGCCATTAGTGCTTGATGCAGTCGATTTTTTCTGCTTCGGGCCGATTGGCGTGTATTTCGGCCTGATTATCGGCTGTCCAGTGGGTTATTGGGTCTGTTCATGCTATCGAATGCCGTTGTGGAAACGCTTGATCGGGGCAGTGCTGGCTGGCTTATATTGCATGTTGCCCTTTACGGGATGGCTGCCCGCCGCAACGCTTGTCGCATTTTATGCGCGCTTCTGGGAAGATGATGAGGAAGAATAGAAAAAATCCTGCGAAACAAATCTGGAGCGCCCGATCCTGATTTCAATCATCCGATATCCCTTGTTGTCGGGCGCTCCAGCAATAATAACTGCAAAAACCTCACATATCGTGTTCATGGTATGGGTGAGAAAGCGACGATTTTCTCAGTTTGCGCTGAGAAAACGCTTGTTGATAATGCGAATCTTCCTCCTACGCGCCCCGGAACGCCCATGCTCAATGGCCTCATGTTTTGAAATATGTGCCTGAAATAGATTCATGCAGGTACGCTCCAGCAACTATGAGGACACAAGAGACGCCGAACAGGAGACCGTTACCAGGCCGATTCCTCGTGGACAGCCCTATGTTCGCCAAAGCGAACGTTTATCGCTCCATGCTCAGTTTCCCCCGGTCGAAGCCGCTCTATGCTTCCTCTGAAATGCCGTATCGCCTCCTTTTATATTCAGAAATTCGTGAGCAGAAACGTTTCTTTAGAACGCATCTGCGGTTAGTATGAATTGCCTGACTGAATTTATCTAATAAACACCGTTGTTTTTACGTATGAACATAGATTATCTAACAAACGTTATTTTGTCAAGAATTATTTTCAAAATTATTTTACATAACACTTAATATATGCTATAATATATTATTTTCAAATAATTTATCGTCTAACATTTGTTAATAATCTCCTTATATTCTTGCATTTTCAGTCACGTTCTCAGATGTTATAAACGAAAATGTCTTGACATTCTGAGCGTTGTTTCATTCCGATTCATTCGAACATCAGGCCGAACACCGCTATACAACTCAAAAACAGCGGCGAACCTTGCGAATGAGAGCCTTCTTGCTCGCAATCGTTGCGCTGCTGAATCGTTATGGAAAATGTCATTATTATCGGGTCTGGCCCGGCAGGCTTGACGGCAGCGATTTATACCGCCAGAGCCAATTTGAATCCGCTGGTCTTTGAAGGGTATCAATACGGTGGACAGTTGATGACGACGACGGAAATTGAAAACTTTCCCGGTTTTGAAGAAGGAATTCAGGGGCCGGAGTTGATGTCGGAAATGCGCGAACAGGCCAAACGATTTGAGGCGCGGCTCGTGCAAAAAGATGTCGAATCGGTCAATCTTTCAACGCGCCCGTTTCAAGTGGTGGTTGATGGCGAAACCTACGAAGCGAAAACGCTCATTCTCGCCACCGGCGCCAACGCCAAAATGTTAGGGCTGCCCTCTGAAAAGCGCCTGATCGGGCGCGGCGTCTCCACCTGCGCTACCTGCGACGGCTTTTTCTATCGGGAAAAAGAGATTGTGATGGTCGGCGGCGGCGATTCTGCAATGGAAGAAGCGATTTTCCTGACAAAATTTGCCTCAAAAGTCTCGATTATTCATCGCCGCGATCAACTCCGCGCGTCGAAAATCATGCAGGAACGCGCCTTAAAAAATCCAAAAATCGCGTTTATCTGGAATTCTATCGTGGAAGACGTGCTTGGCGCGGAAAAAGTCGAAGGCGTGCGCGTGCGAAACGTCAAGACGAATGAGGTCTCTGATCTCCGCTGCGACGGCTTCTTCCTCGCAATTGGTCACGCGCCGAATACCACTCTGTTCGAAGGGCAACTTGAATTAGACGAACAGAAATACATCATCACCAAACCGAAAAGCACTGCCACCAGCGTGCCGGGCGTCTTTGCCGCTGGCGACGTGCAAGATTCGAAATATCGCCAGGCGATTACCGCCGCCGGAACAGGCTGCATGGCCGCCCTCGAAGCTGAGCGCTATTTAGAGGCGCAGGAATAAAAATTACCACGAAACACGCGAAATACACGAAAATTTTGATTTGACTGGCGACATCAAGATGTCGAACTCCTAAAAATTTTCGTGTATTTCGCGTGTTTCGTGGTAAAAAGCCAATGTCTCACAAACATCCGCCCTGGATTCGCGTGAAAATCTCGCAAAATGACGACGTGACGCGCATGAGAGACCTTGTGCGTTCGCATG
>CAZMEO010000075.1:0-8409 GCA_964565315.1 uncultured Candidatus Moduliflexus sp.
CGAACGGGTGTTGATTCCGGCCTCGAACATTCCGTGCCTCTGACGGATAATAATGACTTGACTCGATAAGCGCCCCGCCCTGTTACAGAAAAGTATAAATTTCTTTCATAAGACTTGACAATTATTTATTGTTTCAGTTTTATTGACTTGTAAAGTTTCAGGAGTCATCCTGAGAAATTCTTTCTTGCATGAGGAGGGCGTATCAATAAAGCCACGTTCACACTATCTTTACAAACGCAAAGATCGTGTTTGCCTAAAGACGTTCAGGCTGATTGCAACGGCTGAGAAATGCTCTGGGGCCAACATGCTCTCAACACAGGAGGCGCACGTATGATTCAGATCGGACAAAAAGCACCGGATTTTACAGCCCAGGCTTATTATCAGGGTAAATTCAGCAATGTAAAACTTTCGGATTATGCAGGGAAATGGATTGTCCTTATTTTCTACCCCGGCGACTTCACGTTTGTGTGCGCCACTGAAGTGTCAGCCGCCGCAGAGAATTATGAGGCATTTGAAGCCATTAATGCTCAACCGATGACAATCAGTGTTGATTCGCCGTATGTGCATAAAGCCTGGATGCAACAAGAACTTGAGAAAATAACGAAGGCGCCTGTGAAATTCCCAATGGCATCTGATGTTTCTGGCAAGATTGGCGACCTGTACGGCGTCTATGATGCAGAAAAAACGATGGATCATCGAGGCTGCTTCATTATTGACCCGGATGGCATTATTCAGGCTGTGATCATCAATACTCCTTCTGTCGGACGGAGTTTTGAGGAAATCTTCCGAATGCTGGCCGGGTTGATTCATGTGCGTAAAAACCAATTGGAAGCCCTTCCTTGCGATTGGATGCCCGGAGATAAAGTCCTCTCCCCCACGCCAGAGATGGTGGGAAATATTCATGGCGTCTGGACGACAGCCAGCATGAGCATTGGGAAATTCCGAAAAGCTGAAGGCGGCAGTATTTGGTCGTCAGATCGGATGAAATTCGATACCGAAAAGAAGAAATAAAGAAGGTGTCAGCAAGAAAGAGTAGGCGTATAAACAAGAAACCTCACAGGTGACGAACACCTGTGAGGTTTCTTTGTGTCTGCGCTCCGTTCCATGCGTACGTTGTCGCAAGAATTAGAACGCTTCAGGATAACCGACCTGGACGAACACATTTTCTAGACGATGTTTATGGCCGAGTTCCATGTTTGCAAGATTCGCAAAGGCCGCTTTCATCTCCGGATCGGCAGCGTTCTGCTCCAACGTGCGATAAAATTCGACGGCTTGCTGCTCTTTTTTCATCGCTAACGCAATCGCGTCGGCAGGCTTCATATCCACTGACAGTGCGGGCAGTTCGGTCGCTTCGGCGACTTTATAATCTGGAGAGGCCTGAATTTTCATCACCTTTGCGGGATCGTTCTTGAATTGCGTCAGCAAATCCTTGTGACCGAGTTCTTCCAGAGACAATTCCGCAAACACGCCTTTGACCTGCGCATTTTGAGCGCGTTCCGACACCTTGCGATAAAATTCGTATGCTTCGACTTCGCGCGAAATCGCCATTTCAAACAGGGCTTCGTACTGTTGTTTATCCATAATTTCGAAAGACAGAAGAGTTGTCAGACACGTTCACCGTGTCTGACAACGTTGTCCATACCATTAAATTTTGCTGACGCGCACGGCGCAGGTTTTCCTATAAAAAATTAATCAACCCTATTCTATCCTTACCATGACTTCGAATTGTGCAAGAAAAAAATGCAGAAATTTCACAATCGCATTTTCATAACATGATTTACGTATGCTTTTCATGAACATAGCGGATGATCTTCACATTTTCAATCGTGATCAAGCCTCCGCAGTTGGCTTCTTCGAATAGCTGGTGAAGCCTGGGAAGAAACTGCTCAATCCGAGGTGCGATGTCAGCGATCTCGATAATGATGGGCAAATCTGATGAGAGATCAAGGATTTTGGCGGAGCGGATGCGGCTGGTCGGGCCAAAGGCCAACATCCCGCGCCAGACCGTCGCCCCGGCTAAGCCCATCGAACGGGCTTCTTGCACGATAATTTCATACAGCGCCGTATGCTTAATTTTATCGGATTCTCCGATAAAAATGCGCAATAACCTGGCTTCCCCTGTTATTTCCATAATGCCCTCGCTTAGAGGCGCAGGAGGAGTTTTATCAGGATTCCTCCAAGATAAAACCACGCGAACGCCCCAAAAAAGGTGATTCCCCAATAGACTCCAGCCAGCCAGAGTTCATTCGCTTTGACGAATTGCGATAATTCATAAATCATTGATGATAACGTGGTGAAACTCCCGCAAAAGCCGGTAATCAACAATAATCGCGCTTCTGATGTTAGGACGCCCGTTTCCGCGCTCAATGTCGTGAAGCAGCCTATCAGAAAACAGCCCGCCCAATTCGCCGTTAATGTTCCGTAAGGAACGGTGATTGAATAGCGTTGCGCGGCTAACGTCGTCAGATAGCGCAATGCTGCGCCGAGAATGCTGCCAATGCTGATCCAGGCCAGAGATGCCCATATTTTCTGCATAGTTCCACCCTATCACCTCAGAGGGATTAGCGTTTAGGTGTATTGACCGGAAAGGTTTGTGTCAATACATTCAGGAGTTCATATCGTTGCCGCCTGCACTCACCTCGCTGTCGCCAGAAAGGTTCTGTGGATGGCTTTCATGAAAAGCGACGCCTGGAGATCACAAGAAAACAAGTCAATCTTTTTCTCATCATGTCACGCGGAAAGCGAACGGAGCATGCCTCGCGGTTCTTGATGCGTAGAATGCGTATGATGCCGCAATATTAGAGGAATTGCAAGAAAAAAGTTGACGCATTTTTCAATGTATGAAAAATGGAGTGATTCTTTCTATACAGGAAGACGCTGTTTTCACGGAGAGTTGAGGTCAAACCTACATTCATAAGGAGAATGAGCTATGGCGCAAGATTCGAAAAGTGCAAATCGGTGGTTAATCGCGATTATGGGCACGGTCGTTCAACTGTGCTTGGGAACGGTGTATGCGTGGAGTTTCTTTCAAAATCCGATTGTCAAAGCGTATGGCTGGACGAATGCGCAGGCGGCATGGGCGTTCAGCATCGCGATCTTTATGCTCGGCGCGTCAGCGGCCTGGGGCGGCATCAACCTGCCGAAATTCGGCCCGAAAAAATTAGCGATGCTGGGTGGGATATTTTACGCCAGCGGCTATTTCTTAGCCGCATTCGCTTTTTCGCTCAAAAGCCTGCCGCTCCTCTATATCGGGTTTGGATTTATCGGCGGGATCGGATTGGGACTTGGATACGTGACGCCAGTGGCGACCGCCTCGAAGTGGTTTCCAGATAAACAAGGCTTCGTGACCGGCATGGTGGTCATGGGCTTCGGGCTTGGCGCGTTGATGATGTCGAAAATTTTAGGCCCAATCTTTATGGGAATGACCGGAGGGAATTTAGTCTTCGTGTTCGCATATATCGGCGTGGTCATGCTGATCGGCCTCTTAATCGCCGGGTCGTTCCTGCAAATGCCGCCTGCCGGGTATGCGCCTGCCGGATACACGCCGCCTGTGGCAAGCGCCGCCGCGAAAGGTGCGGAAGAATCGCTGACCGCGAAACAGTGTATCATGTCGCCGAAATTTGCGATGATGTGGTTGATGTTTTTCTTCAATATCGTCGCCGGAATTATGTTTATCTCCTTCCAGTCGCCGCTGTTGCAAGATTTGTTGAAACTGCGCATGGATTCGGCAACGGATTTTACAGACCCGAAAATTGTGGCATCGCTTGCGTCGGCGGGCGCAACGCTGATCGCCATCAGTTCGCTGTTCAACGGCATCGGACGATTCTTCTGGGGCGGCACGTCGGATAAAATCGGGCGCGTCCAGACATTCCGGCTCATTCTCGGCACGCAAGTGCTGGTCTTCTTGTTGTTGCTCGTGGTGAAAAATCCCTGGCTGTTCGGGATTCTGGTCTGCTACGTGCTGCTCTGCTACGGCGGCGGGTTTGGCACGATGCCCTCGTTTGTCAAAGACACGTTCGGCGTGAAGTTGATGTCCGTTGTCTATGGCGCGGTATTGACTGCCTGGGGTTGCGCTGGCGTGGTTGGCCCGCAAATCGTCGCGTTTATGAAGGATCATTTTGCCGACAAAGCCGCCACCTATTCCTTTGCTGCCGGAGCGATCTTCCTGCTGGCCGGCTTTATCATTACGCTGTTGTTGAAAAACGAACGTTTTACCGCGAAAGCGTAATCGATCTTCCCTTCTCACATCTCAAATCACCCCTGCCAGGATTCAAAACCCTGGCAGGGTTTTTTATCAGAACGTAAATTCCTCGCGCGGCGTATAGGTCGTATGCAACAACTCATGCGATTTGTGCGAGAGCGGATGTTCGAGAAATTCTTCATATAATTTCACGACTTCCGGGTTTTCGTGCGACTTCCGAATCTTCATCTCTCTGTCTTCGGCATATAGTCCAGTTGCCCGCTCTGCGCGGCGTTTCAGAATCGAACGCTGCGTCGCGCCATACGGCTGGCCGCCGCCGCCGACGCATCCGCCGGGGCAAGCCATCACTTCGATAAAATGATACGGGATTGGTTCATTCTTTTCTTTGGCTTCGGCCAGGCGATCCAGCACTTTGCGAGCGTTACCCAATCCATTGGCGACCGCAAAATTGAGCGTCGTTCCGGCCACGTCCACCGAAAATTCTTTGACGCCTTGAATGCCGCGAGCTTCCTTCACATCCACGCCCGGCAGCGGCGTTCCGGTGACTTTTTCATAGACTGTGCGCAACGCCGCTTCCATCACGCCGCCGGTTGCGCCAAAAATCGTTCCAGCGCCAGTATATTGTCCCATCAAGTCATCCGGCGAACTGTCGTCTAAGGCGGCAAAATCAATGCCGGCTTCGCGAATCATGGCGATCAATTCGCGCGTGGTCAGCACATGGTCAACGTCTTGATAGCCGGACGCCTGCATTTCAGGCCGCTGCGCTTCGAATTTCTTCGCGGTGCAGGGCATGATTGACACGGTAACGATCTTCGCAGGATCAAGCTGATATTTCTGCGCGAAATAGGTTTTCGCCAACACGCCAAACATCTGCTGCGGCGATTTGCACGACGACACATGCGGCAGCATGTCATGATAAAACGTTTCAACGAATTTAATCCAGCCCGGCGAGCAGGAGGTAATCAACGGAAGCACGCCGCCATGCTGCAAACGGTCGATGAATTCCGTGCCTTCTTCCATTATCGTCACGTCAGCGGCAAAATTCGTATCAAACACGTACTTGAACCCTAACAGTTTCAAGGCGCGGTACATTTTGCCGACCATATTCGTTCCAACCGGCAATTGGAACGCTTCTGCCAGCGACACGCGGACTGCCGGGGCTTCCTGGACAACGACGATTTTTTCCGGGTCTTCGAGCGCAGCCCAGACATTTTGAGCTTCTTCTTTTTCGTGCAGCGCGCCTGTCGGACAGAAGGCCACGCATTGTCCGCAATTGACGCATAATGATTCTTCGAATTTGCCGGAAGGCGGCCCGATGATCGTATCAAATCCGCGATATGCCTTGCCAATAGCAAAGACGGTCTGAATTTCTTCGCCGCAGACCGCGACGCAGCGTCCGCACAACACGCATTTATCTGGATCGCGCACAATCGAAGGAGAACTCATATCTGGCGGTTGCGATTCAATCACTTTGCCCAAACTTGAACGTTCGATGCCAAGCTGCCTGGCAAGCGTTTGCAATTCACATGCGCCATTGCGGATGCAATAAAAGCAATCGTCAGGATGGTTCGTCAGGATGAGTTCCAGAACCCCTCGACGCATATTCGTCAGTTCCCGGCTGCGGGTGCGAACCACCATATTTGGCGCGACAGGCGTCGTGCAGGCACGGGTGAATCCCCGCTGTCCCTGGATTTCAACCAGGCAAATGCCGCATCCTCCGGTTGAGGGTAATTCTTTGTGATAGCATAACGAGGGAATAGAAATGTTCAGCGTTTCAGCAGCTTTGATAATCGTCAAGCCCGCAGGAACTTGCGTCTGCTGTCCGTCAATCGTCACGGAAACAAGTTGATCAGCCATAGCGCCTCATAGAAAAGTAAAAAGCGGAATGCTTGTCGCATTCCGGCAAGAGTTATTGATGATATAGAAACACAACCCAGAAGCATACGACGAAATTTCTCTTGAAGAATGTCAATAAAAAAAGAGAATGCGTGAACGTTATCCGAAAATTCTGGCGGCGATTTCCGGCACGGACAGCGCGGAGACATCGGGATAGGTCGCAAAACGGTCTAAGCGATTTTCAGAAAACACAACCAGCGTGGACGTCAGCAAGGGGATTTCGTCGAGATTATGCGTCACGAGCAGCAGCGTGACGCCGCGATGCGCGTCGAGCAGATGCGCCATCATGCGCTGTTTCGAGGCCACATCAATGGATTTGAACGGCTCGTCCATCATCACCATGTCGGGCTGCGTGATCAGGCCGCGAATAAAGGCGACTTTCTGCTTCATGCCGCCGGAAAGCTGATACGGGTAATGGTGTTCTTCTCCGCCAAGGTGGCAGACTTCCAGCCATTCACGGTAGCGTTCGGCGCATTCGGGCGTGATCGGCTGGCGCTGCACGCGCAGCGGAAAAAAGATATTTTCCCGCACGGTCATATAGGGAAACAGGCGCGGCTCTTGAAAAATCGTGCTGCGCCGCGCCCCTTCGCGAAACGCAAACGCGCCGTCATCCGGCCTGTCCACGCCGGAGAGAATGTTAATCAACGTGGATTTCCCCGCGCCGGATGGCGCAAACATCGTCACGCGCTCCCCGAACGAAATGGAAAACGAGAGCCGCTCAATCACGCGCCGCGTTCCATACGATTTGCTGAGTGTTTTGACAGAAAGCATCGAGTCTCAGGTGTCAGACACGTTGGACGTGTCTGACACCTTCTCATTATTCCGCATAAAAATATTTCCCCAAAAACAGCAGAAAGAACAATTGCTGAACGACTTGAAACAGGAGCATCAGCAGCAGCACGATGGACAAATGAAAAAAAACCGCATTCATGTTGAAATAGATTTTCGCCACGTTCAGCAGATAGCCGACGCCGTCCTGCGAGCCGATGAATTCGCCGAGAATGACGATTTTTAACGCCTGGCTGAAGCCCATTGTCAAGTTGCTCTGCAACGTCGGCACTAAGACCGGCAGATAGACATTTCTGAGGACATGCCGCTTCGTCCCGCCGATGGAACGCAGATAGTCTTCCAACTGCCGGTTTTTTTTCGCCAGCCCGCCGCTCGTGTTAATCGCAATCGCCGGAAGCGTCAAAAACGCGACTAAGCCGATGGGAACGCCATGCCCAAGCCCGAACAGCAGCAGAAAGATAATGCCGACAATCATCCCCGGCAGCACTTCGAACAGGCTCATCAGCGTGGTTAATTGCGCGGTTTTGCGCAGCGGCGCGGCGAGAATCGCCAGCAATGTTCCGCCGCAGACCGCGATGACAAACCCGACGGAGACGCGATAGAGCGTGACCAGCAGATGATGCAGCATGGCAGGCTGAAAATAAGTCGGGGTCTCTCGCAGCACCGCGACGGGCGACGGCACGATATACGGCGGGAAAAAAAGCGAGGCCGCCGCCCAGACCGCGATGAAAAACACGAGCGCAAAGAGATTATTGCGGATCGCGGTAAAAAAAGTTCTGAAACGTGTCATCTAAGGGCTGTCCAATGGAGTGATAATAGCCGGAAACCGCCTGCTGCAAGTCGGCGTTGGTTTTCAGCACGAAGGCCGTGCGGCGGAGTGAGGCGAGCAGCACGTTTTCGGGAAATTGGAAAAAGCGTTTGCTTGCCGCCACCGCCTCTTCCGGTTTTTCCTGAATCTCCTGAATCGCCGCCTGAAGTTCCTGATGCAGTTTCGCGAGCAATTCGCGATGCTGCTCCGCCCACGCTTTTTTGACAAACATGCCGACCTGCGGGTAGCCGCCCGTGCTGCCAGTCAGCGCGTCCCACTTCTCTTGATAGCTGAACGAAATAAAGACGTTTTCCTGCGCGGCGGCAACGGTGGCCGACGGCTCTGGCAGCGCAATCACGTCAATTTTTCCGGCTTTCAGCAATTCCAGCGCCGACGGAAACGGCGCGTACATCGGCGTGAGTTCCGTTCCCCAGACTGCGCCTTCTTGTTCCGCGAGGAATTTTGTCACTTCTTCAATCGGCGAGCCTTCGAACGGCAGATAGATGTTTTCGCCCGCCAACTCCTTGAAACTGGAAACCTGCTTTCCTTTTGTGATTAAATAGGTCAGGCCGCCGACGCTGCTGTTCGCGATCTGCACCGGAGCGCCCTGCTTGAAGAAATTGACGCCCACCGACAGCCCGGTGACTAAGATCGGCACATCGCCTCGCAAAAAGAGCGTATGCGCCTGCGAATGGTCGGCAAAAATCGTGATGTC
>CAZMEO010000075.1:8509-13076 GCA_964565315.1 uncultured Candidatus Moduliflexus sp.
CGCCTCGCAAAAAGAGCGTATGCGCCTGCGAATGGTCGGCAAAAATCGTGATGTCGAGTTCCGGCATCTTTTCCGCCGCCAGAATAAACGGAATGGACGACGGCGTCGGCGGCGCGTAGAGTTGTATTGCGTCCTCCGCGAACGCGGGAGACACGACCAGAGAGAGCATGGATGCAAGAAGCAACAGGATAGTCTGAAAAAAGTGTTTTGGGTTCATTGAATTGACTCCTTCGTAATAACTTCGACAAAAACCTGTCAGGCACCTCGAAGGTGTCTGACAGGTCGCAGCAAGATTTCTGAGAGCGCTTCTTCTTTTATGCACTTCTGGCCGCGTTTGCGGATGTCAAGTCAAATTCTCCGGGAAATCGCAAAGAATTATTTGACATCTTTTGCGGAAAATTGCAAGAGGAGATTCGTCTGAGATTTGCGGAATATACGATATATCAGCATTCGTCGGCTGGTTCGCGCAGGCGAGCCGCCTGACTTCACAGGAACAGAGGAGGGGGCGCAAATGGCAGAACAACGATTTCGATTAGTGACCCGCAGCGATTTTGACGGGTTAGTGTGTGCGGTCTTATTGAAAGAACTCGATTTGATTGATGATATTAAGTTTGTCCATCCCAAAGACATGCAGGATGGCAAAATCGAGATATCCTCGAATGACATTACCACGAATTTGCCCTATGTCGAAGGCGTTCACCTTGCATTCGACCATCATCTGAGTGAAACCATCCGCGTTGGCGGCAAAAAAGACAATCACATCATTGAGGCCGACGCGCCATCCGCCGCCAGAGTCGTGTATAATTATTATGGCGGGAAAGCGAAATTTCACGCGATCTCCGACGACATGATGGCGGCGGTGGACAAAGGCGATGCCGCGCAATTTACCAAAGAAGAAATTCTGCATCCGTCGGGCTGGGTGCTGCTGCATTTCTTGATGGATGCCCGCACAGGCTTAGGCCGCTTCAAAGAGTTCCGCATCTCCAATTATCAATTGATGATGGATTTGATCGCGTATTGCAAACAGCATACGATTGACGAGATTCTCGCCCTGCCCGACGTGAAGGAACGAGTTGACCTGTATTTCGAGCATGAAGAGCGATTTATCGACCAGATCAAACGCTGCGCGACCGTGCATCGCAATGTAGTCGTGCTTGATCTGCGCGATGAAGAGACGATTTACGCGGGCAATCGTTTCATGATTTACGCGCTCTTTCCGCAGAGCAACATTTCGATTCATGTGCTGTGGGGCGTCAAACAGCAAAACACGGTGTTCGCGGTCGGCAAATCGGTGTTGAATCGCGCGTCGAAAACGAATATCGGCGAGTTGATGCTTAAATACGGCGGCGGCGGCCATGCGAACGCCGGAACCTGCCAGATTGAAAACAGCAAAGCAAATGCCACGCTTCAGGAGTTAATTGCTGCCATTACGGCAGAGGGATAGAGGAAATCTACGCTGTCAGACACCTTCAAGGTGTCTGACAGCTTTTTTTGTGCTACAATGACGGATTGGCGCTCAAAAACTCGCCGTCATACGCTTGCAGCAGTTTCAGCAGCACGCCGTAAAACTCGTCGAACGTGCCGTCAATCGAACGCCGCGTCAAAAAGAAGGAAACCGAACAGGCGACGCCTCTGTCGAAATCCTCTTCCGCCGCATTCAGCTCTGCCGCGCTGGCAATCGCGCAGGATTCGAAGCAATATTCATACAATTCGCCAGCTTTGATCGCGTCCAAATACGCCTGTTTCCGCGCGTCCATCGCATTCGGCTCGCTTTTCAATTCCGCGAGCAGCTTGCGATAGACAAAATACGCATTCCGCGCAAGCTTGCGGAAATACTTGTCATACACGCCCTGCGTCGCCGCGCGGAACGCGGAATCGGTCGCGCCGGGAATCAGCGTCTCGCCGATCCAGACGACGAACGCCGAGTTGTAATGCCCGAAGTCGTCTTTCGCGTCGAAATTCAACGCCGCGTTCGTATGCGGCCCGGACAGGAACACCTCTCCGCCGAACGCGCTAACAACGTCTCCGAACTCCGCAAACGTTTTCAACCGGTAATAAACATCCCGCAGGCTGCTTTCAGGATATACAATTGGATCAGTTGTGCCGTGATCCGTCGCGAGCTCCATATTTTTCCAGGCGGTTTTCACGACATCCACAAACGGGATGCTGTTCAACTCCCAGCCATAATATGAACTGACCCGCTCATTCGACAGGCTTACCGCCTGCGAACCGGCGCATTCGCCGGTGTCCGTGTTCCATGCGCTGACCGTGATATGGAAGCGATTGCCGACAATCAGATACATTCCAGTGACGACCGTCACCGCATCGGTGGCTTTTTTCAACTGCGCCAACGCTTCCGGCGTCTGTAGCTCGAATCCTGTCGCCGAGACGGTTTGCCAGAGATTTTCAGTCGGACGCAGAAGGGTGTATTGATCCCAACTTCTCAATTCACCCGTGATCTGCTCCGCCAAATTCACGCCCATTCCGGTCACGCGCCCTTGCAGATTGGTAAAATCCAGCACAAGCACCGTCCCGGCCTCGAACAATGGCTGCATCTGTCCCGCCAGCGTGTCCATCGTTTCATAATACGACGGTTCGGAATCGCCTTCGCTCTCGCCAGTTTCGGAGTCGGATGTTTCACTCTCTTCCTCTGCGGGCTGATAGAGCGTCCGCGCCGCGACTTCCTCCACGGACGCCGTGCCTGCCGCGACGACTTCGCTCCACCGTCCCGGCACGCGGGCGTTGATCGTGGCGTCGTACATCGCCTCAACCGTCGTCATCGGCAGATAATATTTGCCGAGATACGCCGCGTGTACCTGGACTTTGAACACCTTTGTTTCGCCCGGATTGATGTCGAAATGCGTGTAAATCCGGTCGTCGCGGATGTCCTGATAATCATAATGTTTGCTATTACCCTGACCAGGCGCGTCAAGCCGAACGTTCCGAATTTCCCAGCCAGACGGGAAAATCTGCGCCAGCGCAACTTCATCGTATTTCGCGTGGGCGCTGGTGTTTTTGACCGTCGCGATGACGATCATGTCCGTGCCTTGCTCGACCGCCGTCGGATCAAGCTCATAACTATCGAGCGTGGTGTAATTCACGGCCAGCGTCATGCCGTTTTCCGCCGCCTGTTCCGTGCCTGGCGCAGGAATGCCGGAAACGATGACGCGCGGATAGACGCCGCCCTGACCGATGTTTTCCACCGCGATCTTTCCGCTGTTGCCGCCGCTGATCGTCAGCGGAATCTGCGTGATCAACGCCTCAGACTGCACCGGCTGCGGCTCGCCGCCATTCCAACTGACGCGGCATTCGATCTTTTTGCCGCCCGCGTCGCCGCTCACGCCCGCATGACGCGCAATCGCGGTCAGCGCGTAGGCGGTCGCCTGCGTACTGAGCCATTCGTCAGCGCTTAACGCTTCCGACAATTCTTTGACCAGCGGCAGCGCGTCGTTCATCCGCTTCATCAGCGAGAGTGCGTCCAGAATCATCGCCTTGTCGCGAATGTCAGAACCGTAAGTATTTGATAATTCATTGTATTTCGGCACGGACAGGCTCGCGCTTTCCACAAGCTGCGCCGCCGCTTCCGGCTGTCCCGCAAGCGCGTAGGCTGCGGCAAGCTGCCACCGCGCTGTGGTCGGCAGGTTTTCCGCTTCCCGCAGGCGGTTCATCGCGCCGAGTTCCGCCGCACCCGCAAGCGCAAGCGTGTAAAGCCGGTACGCCTGCATCAATTCCGCCTGATTCGCGCCGGCTTCCCAGTTCGCCGCTTTTTCGCGCTGATACCGTTTCCAGCGATCCAACATGCCAGTCGGCAGCACGTATCCGGCTTTTTCCGCTTCAATCAGGAAATGCCCGGCGTAGTTCGTCCCCCATTCGCTCGCGACGCCTTCGCCCGGCCAGTACGCAAAGCCGCCGCTGTTGGTCTGGAACGATTGCAGGCGGCTGATCCCGGCGCTGACATTTTTCTGAATTTCCGCCTGCTGCGCCGGAGAAAGCTCAAGGAGCGTGTTCAGATAGACCTGCGGAAAAACCGCCGAGGTCGTCTGCTCGATGCAGCCATAGGGATAGTGAATCAGGAAAAAGAGCCGCTTGCCGAGATTGAGCGGAGGAATGCGCGACAGTTCCAACATCGCGGCATTCGTTCCTTCCATGCCAAGGAAGGCGACTTCCTGTTCCCAGCGTTCGCCTTGCGGCAGATGCGTGGCGAACACATCTGTTACTTCGCCGCCGGGCAGCCGCACATCGAGTTCAATCTGCTGCGTTGCGGTTTCGTCGCCGCTGATCGCTTCGATTTTGACTTTGCCGATGCCGGTTTTCGAGGCGGTTTTGATGTTAAACCGCACCATGTCGTCGCCCGGCGCGGCAAATGTCAGCGTTTTTTCCGCCTCGCCGACGATTTGAAGCGGCTCTTCGGCGGTGACTTTCACCGTCACGTCTTTGATCTTCGCATCCATCGCAAAAATGGACACCGGCATTTCCGCCGACTCGTCCGGCCCAAGCACGCGCGGCAGCGTGCCGAGCAGCATCAGCGGCTTGCGGACAAAGACCGATTTTTCCGTCGAACCGAAAG
>CAZMEO010000076.1:0-3746 GCA_964565315.1 uncultured Candidatus Moduliflexus sp.
TTTTTATATACACTCGTTTCCAGAATGAGACATGACAGGAGCGCGATATATTTTTTTTGCGTGTGCGTCTGCCGCATTCTTGAAAATTGTTCACTTCATCGTCACATTTAACCTATTCAGGGGAGGAACTATCATGTTGAAGAAAGTGTTGTCTCTTGTAGCCATCGTGGTTGTTGGAATGATGTTGGTCGCAAGCGCTGAAGCCGCTCCAAAAATCTACTTCATCGTCAAAGCGACAGAGTCCGATTTCTGGCAAATCGTCATTAACGGCGGTGAAACCGCAGCGAAAGAATTGGGCGCTGAATTCATTCAGCAAGCCGCGCCGACCGAAGCGGATGTTGCCCGTCAGGTTGCGATTCTGGAAACGGCCATTGGCGACAAACCGGCTGCTATCGTGTTAGCGCCGACAGTTGAAGACGCATTGGTACCAGGCATCGAAAAAGCGACTGCTGCTGGTATTCCGGTGATTTTGATTGATAGCCAGGCCAGTACGGACCAGTATGTCTCCTTCTTAGCGTCTGATAACGTGGCGATTGGAACGATTGCTGCCGACAAAATGGCCGAAGCATTGACCAAACGTTTTGGCAAACCGGAAGGGAAAGTCGCTGGCGTGACGTTTATGTCTGGCGTCGGTTCGTTGGAACGCCGCAAACAAGGGTTTGTGGATCAAGTGAAAGCCAAATATCCGGGCATCGAATTAGTGGACTTTCAGGATGCACAGGGCAAACAGGGACAGACGCTGGCGGTCGTGCAGAATTTCTTGACTGCCTATCCTGACCTGAAAGGCGTGTTTGCAAATAACCAGTACACTGGCGATGAAACCATCCGCGCTCTGGACATGGCGCAGAAAAAAGACATGGCGACCGTTGTTGTGGACGCTGGCCCGCTTGAAATGGAAGGGCTGAAGACCGGCTTGACCGATTTCATGATCGTGCAGCAGCCGTGGAAGATGGGGTACATGGGCGTAGAGTATGCGCTGAAAGCCATCAACGGCGAAAAACTCGAGAAGTTCATTGATACAGGCGTTGTCGCGATTACCCCTGAAATGGTCGCTTCCGGCGCCGCCGAAGAATTCTTGAATCCTGTCGAATTTAACAAAAAAGCCGCAGCAAAATAACGCTTACGTACCGCAACAGGGCATACGTTCCGTATGCCCTGTTTTTCTATCGGCATACGCCATGTATGCGCCAACAACCGCACACACGCAAGACGCGACGCGCAGCTTCGAACGCCGGTTCACGAGCGCGTTGCAGAGGAGGAACACACGTGAGCGCCGCAACCTATCGCGTTGAAATGAAGAACATCAGCAAGACGTATCCCGGCGTCAAAGCGCTGGATAACGTCAATCTGTCAGTGAAGCCGGGCGAAGTCAAAGCGCTTGTCGGCGAAAACGGCGCGGGGAAATCCACGCTGATCAAAACCCTGACAGGAGCCAATACACTCGAACATGGGGAAATTTTCGTGAATGGCAAAAAAGTTGAAAAAATGACCCCCATGATTTCCGAGCAATTAGGCATCGCCGCCGTGTATCAAAACCTTGTGCTCGCCAACCATCTCACCGTTGCCGAAAACGTGATGATGGGCGCGATGCCGTCCACATTTGGTTGGTTAAATAAAAAATTATTGGTGAAACGGACGCAGGAATTGCTTGAGCGCATCGGTTATGGCGCAATTTCCCCGACAACAGTTGTCGGCAAATTAAGCTCGTCGCAGCAAGGCATGGTCGCCATCGTGCGCGCGCTTTCCCGCAATGCGGAAGTGATTATTTTTGATGAGCCGACCGCCGTCCTCGCCGCCCGTGAAGTCGAAGAACTGTTCCGCGTTATCCGCTGGCTGAAAGAACAAAATATTTCGATTATTTACATCTCCCACCGCATGGAAGAAATTTTCCAATTATGCGACACGGTTGCCGTCATGAAAGATGGCCGCTATGTTGGAGAGAAAACGATTGCCGAGACGAATGAAGACGACTTGATTACGATGATGGTTGGCCGCGATGTCACGCAAGATCATTATGATACGACACGCAAGGTTGGCGGCGAAATGCTGCGGATCAAGGGCATCACGAACGCCGTCGTCAAAAATTGTTCGCTGCAAGTTAATGAAGGGGAAATTGTTGGGCTGTACGGCTTAGTCGGTTCGGGACGCACGGAACTGTCGCGTGCGCTGTTCGGCGCAGACCCGATTGATTCCGGGGAAATTTATGTCAAAGGCAAACCGTTGGCCGCCCCCACGCCGCGCAAATCGATTGACGCCGAAATGAGCCTGCTCCCGGAAGATCGGCGCACGCAAGGGTTGGCGCAACTGCTCTCTGTCAAACATAATGTGAATCTCGCAATTTATCCCAGAATTGGCACAATGGGCGTCATTAATGCGGGCAAAGAAAAAAGCATCAGCGATCATTTTATTAACGCATTAGCCATCAAAACCCCGACCCCGAATCAACTTGTTCGGAACCTCAGCGGCGGCAATCAGCAGAAAGTCGTTGTCGCCAAATGGCTTGCCAGCAAATCAAAAGTGTTTATCATGGATGAACCGACCAACGGCATTGATGTCGGCGCGAAAGAAGAGATTTACAGCTTGATTAACTCGCTGGCTCGCGAAGGGTCGGCGGTGTTGATGATTTCGTCCTACATGACCGAACTGATGGGCATTTGCGACCGCATCTTAGTCATGCGGAATGGGACGATTGTTGCCTGTGTCGAACGAAAAGATTTTCAGGAAGAACGTATTTTAGCTTTTGCCATCAAACAAACATCCACGAATGAAGGAGTGTAAGCTATGCCAACCAGCCGTCGAAAAATTTCGTTAAATACCCAAACAGTCGTCTTTATCGTGGCTGTCGTGATGTGGATTATGCTCAGCTTCGGGAGCAGCACTTTCCTGACGGGCACGAATATTCAAAATATCATGCGCCAGATGGCGATTCAAGGCGTGTTAGGCGTGTCGGAAGTGATTGTCATTCTGACCGGAGGCATTGACCTCTCTATCGGCTCGTTAGTCGCGTTTGTCAATATTTTGATGTCGCAAATGCTGACCGGCCATATCGGCGGCGCAACGATTCCGGTGCTGCCGATGCCGATCATTATTGTGTTCTGCCTCGTGATGTCCGCGTTGGTTGGCCTGCTGAACGGCGTGATGGTCTTTGATTTCGGCTTGCCGCCATTTATCGCGACACTTGGCTCGATGACCGTCTTGCGCGGCGTGCTGCTGTTGATGTCTGGCGGCAGCAACGTGTTCGGCCTCCCGCGCAGCGTGGCAAATTTCGGCGGCGGCGATTTGTTCGGACTGCCGTATCTCTTCTGGTTATTGATTCTTGTCGCTGTCAGCATGGAATTGCTCTTGCGGCGCACCAGTTTCGGGCGCTATACCTACGCGCTCGGCAGCAACCCGGAAGCCGCCCGGCTGTCCGGCGTCAATACGCGCCTCGTGACGTATGGCGTGTTCACGTTAGCGTCCTTCTTAGTCGGCATCGCTGGCATCATGGAAACGGCGCGGTTATGGATGGGTGTGCCGTCAACCGGAACAGGCTATGAATTAGACGCGATTGCCGCCGCGGTGCTTGGCGGAACAAGCTTGATGGGCGCAGAAGGCACGCCAGCCGGAGCGTTTATCGGCGCGTTGATTATGACCACGATTTATAATGGCGCGATTCTGTTAAAAGTGAATCCGTTCTGGACGCGCATTATCGTCGGCGTGATTTTGGTGATTACGGTTGCGGTAGATCAGATGCGGAAACGGAGAAC
>CAZMEO010000076.1:3846-6557 GCA_964565315.1 uncultured Candidatus Moduliflexus sp.
AAAACGGCATGGCAGTCACGCTCAAAGATATTGCAAAGCGAGTCGGCGTTTCGACGACAACGGTATCGTTAGTCTTGAATCAGCGCGATGACAGCCGCATTGGAGAAGAGACCCGCCAGAAAATTCTGGAAACCTCAAAAGAATTAGGGTATCAAACCGAGCGCATCTCGCAAACGCCAACCTTTCCGATTCATCCGACCATTGGCCTGGTGATTGCCGATATTAAAAATCCGTTTTTTACCAATTTAGCCAGCACGATTGAGGATGTCGCCAGCCGCTACGGGTATAATATCATTTTATGCAATACCCATGAACACCTTGAAAAGGAAAATGAGTTTTTAGAGGTGCTGTGGCGCAGGAAGGTGCATGGACTGATTCTTGCTGCCGTTGATGATAAGCTTTCGAATCCACGCAACTTCTTGAAACATCATATTCCATTGGTGCTGGTAGATCGATACTTGCGCGGAACAGAAACGAATGCCGTGCTTGTCGATAATGTTGATGGCGCGTATCGCGCCATCGAATATCTCGTCGAGTTAGGACACAGGCGCATCGGCATTATTACCGGGCGCGAGCATGTCACCACCAATCAAGATCGCCTGCAAGGGTATCTCAATGCGTTAGAAGCGCATGCGCTTCCTATTGATCAATCGCTGATCCATAGCAGCCATTATACGGTCGAAGGCGGACAAGAGGCGACCGCAGAGCTTCTTGATCTTCCTGCGCCGCCAACCGCAATTTTCTCGTGCGGCGGCACGCCGACGGTCGGCGTGTTACTGGAATTCAGACGACGCGGCGTTCGCATCCCTGACGATATGTCGTTGATCGGATTCGACGATGATCCCTGGGCGACGCTGATCGATCCCCCAATGACCGTCATTGCGCAACCGGTTGAAGAAATCGGACGCGAGGCCGCCCAATTGATTATTCAGATGATTCAGGGATGGAATAAACGAGAAATCCGAAAAATCATGCTGAAGACCGATCTCATCGTTCGCGGATCATGCCGGGCAGTCACGTAACGCTCAATAACCAAGACATCATCTGGCATGACGAGCCGCGAGCCTCGTCATGTCATCTCACACACGCGACAGGGATGATTTCAGGTAGAACGAATCCTTGTCGAACATAACGTAATTCAGGAGGAACATCACATGTTAAAAGGCATTCCCCCGATTTTATCGCCGGAATTTTTAAAAATCCTTTCAGAAATGGGACACGGCGACGAATTAGTCTTAGGCGATGGCAATTTTCCGGCAGCAAGCTGCGCACAGCGTTTAGTGCGGGCAGACGGCCATAACGTGCCGGAACTGCTTGACGCGATCCTGCAATTGTTCCCGCTCGATCAATATGTCGAGCAGCCAGTCGGCTTGATGGCGGTTGTTCCCGGCGATCCGACGAAACCGACGATATGGGAAGACTACAAAAGCATCGTCAAAAAGTATGAACCCAAAGCGGGCATTGAAATGATTGAACGGTTTGCGTTTTACGAACGCGCAAAAAAGGCGTATGTGATTGTCGCCACCAGCGAACGCGCCTTATACGCGAATATTATCTTGAAAAAAGGGGTTGTCGTTGAGAAATAACAGCGTAACCCTGCCAGGGTTTCAAACCCTGGCAGGGTTTTCAAGGAGGATATGTTTATGCAAGGCATGATGAAGGGCGCAATGCTGCCAGGCAACAGCACGACGGTGTTAAAAGATTTTCCGATTCCGCAGCCAGGACATGGCGAAGTGTTAATCAAAATGAAGTCGTCCACGATCTGCGGTTCGGATATTCGCTGTATCTATCACGAACATCTTGGCAAAGGGCCGGAAGGCTATCAACCGGGCATGATCGCCGGGCATGAACCATGCGGCCAGATTGTGGAATGCGGCCCCGGCTGCCGTCGTTTCAAAAACGGCGACCGCGTGATTATTTATCATATTTCCGGCTGCGGCGTCTGCAACGACTGTCGGCGCGGTTATATGATTTCCTGCACCAGCGAAAAATATCGCCGCGCCTATGGCTGGCAGCGCGACGGCGGCATGGCGGAATACTTGTTGGCGGAAGAAAAAGATTTAGTCTTTCTGCCGGATGAACTAACCTATTCCGACGGGGCGCAGGTCGCCTGCGGGTTCGGCACAGTCTATGAAGGTCTGGAAAAAATCGGCTTGTGCGGCAACGACGCCGTGTTGATTACCGGCCTCGGCCCGGTAGGGTTGGCAACGGCGATGCTCTGCAAAGCGATGGGTGCGACGAAAATCATCGGCATCGAAGCGATTCCTGAACGGATCAAAATCGCGCAGGAGTTGAAGATGTTTGATGCCGTGTTAGCGGCTGGCGCGGACAATGTGAAACAGGTCAAAGAAATGACTGGCGGCATGGGCGTGGAAAAATCGGTGGATTGCTCCGCCAACGACAAAGCGCGTCTCACCTGCATTCAGGCGGCTCGCAAATGGGGCAAAATTGTGTTTATCGGCGAAGGCGGCACGGTCGCATTTCAGCCGTCGCCCGACATTATTCATGACCAAAAAACCATTTACGGCTCATGGGTCACAAATATCTGGCGCATGGAAGAACTCGTGGAACGGCTTGTGCGCTGGAACATTCACCCGGAACAACTGATCACGCATCGTTTCCCATTGGAGAACGTCGCTGACGCCTATGCGCTGATGGCGAGCGGCAAATGCGGCAAAGTCGCGGTCTGTTTCGATGAGGAATTGAAATAA
>CAZMEO010000076.1:6657-13050 GCA_964565315.1 uncultured Candidatus Moduliflexus sp.
ATTGGCTCACCGGCACGCCCTGAACGAGATCGGACGCCGGAAGATACGGTCGATACCGAAGACCCGATGATCGTCAGCATCGCCAACCGGTTAGGGATTCATCCGGCGGTGCTCTGCGTGAAATGGGCGGTGCAGCGCGGCCAGATTCCGATTCCGTTCTCCGTGACGCGCAAAAATTTTCTGAGCAATCTGCAAGCAACCATAAGCGAGCCGCTGACAGATGACGAAATGCGAGCGATTGCCGGAATTGACAAAAATTGCCGCCTGATTAAAGGGCAAGTGTTTTTGTGGGAACGCGCAAAAGATTGGCAAGATTTGTGGGATGTTGACGGCAAAATTGCTTGCTAACAACAACCCTGCCAGGGTTTCAAACCCTGGCAGGGTGTTCTTTTTTACACCGACGACGGCACTTCGCGTCCCCGACGCGGCTCAACGGCATGTCGCGAAATTCCCTGCTGAAACATGCCGCTCATAATGGACGTGAACAGAATCGCCGTTGCGACAAACACGGCTGTGCCCGCCACGAGAAAAATGGTTTTGACGCCGAAACGGTCGTAGAGTTCCCCGGCGAGCGGCGCCGCCAGCAGCGGAGCAAGGCCGTACATCGTGGCCGTAAATACCGATTGCGCGGTTGACGCAATGTGATGCGGCACGCGCTCGGTAATGAACTGCACGGCGCTTGAGAAAAAGAGGCCGAACCCTAATCCTTTAATCATGGCGGCGATCAGCAGTATTTCAGGCCGCCAGGCCGTCGCATACACGATAAACGCAGCCAGAAAACAGCCTAATGCGCAGAGCAGCGTATAAGGCGTCCCGATGCGTTTGGCAATCTTGCCGCGCAAATGCATGACCGGCAATTCGCTGAACGCCGACACGCAGAAAACCAGGCCAACCAGCAGTTCACTGCCGCCAAGCGCATCCATATAAATCCCGTCATACGCCACCGAAATATTCGTGCCTATGCCAAGAAAAAATGAGGTGACAATCATGCTGACGACGCCCTTATCGCGAAAAACATCGCGCACTGAGGCTTTTGCCTGACGTTCACCCGACGCTTTCGGCGCGTCTTCTAATGTGGACGCAAAAAATATCGTCAGCAGAAATCCCGCGCTGGCCGTGAGGAACATTGCGCGAAAGCCAAGCCGCTGCCAGAACATTCCGCCGACAATCGCGCTCATGGCAAAACTGGCTGATCCCCAGAGCCGCATACTGCCGAAATTCAACTGATGACGCTGCGACATGCGGGCCACCAAACTATCGGCAATCGGGCTGGCGGAACTCGTGCACACATTGAACAAGAGCCAGATCGGAGCTAATGTCGCAAACGAATGCGGGAAATAGCCGAGGAAGAGGATGAAGCTCGCGCCCAAAAGCGACGTCATCAGAATCGCGATGCGCCATTGACGCCGATCAGCCAGCGCAGCCACCGGAATGGCAACCGTCAGCGCCACAAATGGCGCAAACATCGCAAAGATGCCGATCTGCCTTCCAGAAAACCCTAATTCCTCGCGAAAATAGAGGTTGATAAACGGCAAAAACATGCCGTACACGCCATAATATCCGAGATAATACCACGATCCCTTTGCCATTGGGGAAAGAGACCTGAAAAATTGTGACATACGATCTTCCTTCTTTCAGCCTCGCCACTCTCCTGCTCTGTTGAGGAGGAGGCAGGGAGACAGGATTTAAATTTCATCAAGAGCGCGTCCATTCGACGCAATGACCTGTTTCTACCAGACTCAAAGCACGAAACACACGAATTAAACCTCACAAGTCTTCTGACCCGTGAGGTTTTTAATACGTCGCTGCAACCGGTTGCAATTCATACAACAAATTAAAAATCATGACGGTTCAATCACTGAAGATTTTCTCACAATCAATTCCACCGGCAGAATCGTCTGCGTAATGATTCCGTCAGTCAAATACTGCACAAGATTCCGCACCAACACTTCTCCAGCCTTTGCGATATTCTGCCGAATTGTCGTCAGCGGCGGGCTGCAATGCTCGGCCAGCGGAATATCATCAAATCCCACGACCGATACGTCATGTGGCACTTGCCGTCCTTGCTCGCGCAACGCTTCCATTACGCCGATTGCCATCAAATCGCTGCACGCAAAGACGCCGTCAATATCCGGGGCTTGCTGCAAGAGTTTCTGCATCTCTTCATATCCGGCGCGGCTGGTATAATCTCCATACGCAATCAGTTCAGGCGCGACTTCGAACCCGGCGTTTTGCAATTCTTTCGCATAGCCTTGATATCGCAAAACGACTTCCAATTCGGTTTTAGTGCCGCCAAGAAACGCAATCCGTTTCCGCCCAAGTTTCAAAAGATGCCCAACAGCCAAACGCCCACCAGCGACATTATCGCAATCCACCGAGCAGATATTCTGTCCTAACGCATCGCCCCACACAATCATCGGGAAATTCTGCTGTGCGTTCAACATGGAAATCTGCTTCATGTACCAATGACAACCGAGGATAATCAGGCCGTCTGCCCGTTTCGATCCGATATAGCGTTGAATTTCTTTCGGATCATGTTTTCGGGGTTGTCCGATCAATAAGTCATATTCGATCCCGCTGATGCCATACATGATTCCGCGCAGTAATTCGACAAAAAACGGATCGGTAATCAAATGCTCTTCAGGCTTGTGCCCGATAGGGATAATCAGCGCAATCGTGTTGCTGCGGTTCAGGCTCAAACATCGCGCCCCCTGATGCACCTCAAATTGATGCTCGCGGGCAATTGCTTTGATCTTTTGCCGCGTCTCCTCGTTAATCAACGGATTATCGTTCAACGCGCGTGAAACTGTTGATTTCGAAACGCCCACAAGCTTTGCGATGTCAGCAATCGTCTTGATCGTGTCTGTCATGCGTGATCTCCCTGAAGAAATCGTTGATTAATTGCAACCGTTTGCACAATGCGGCAAACGAAGATTTTTCGTCAAGAAAAATAATGAAAAAAATGCACCTTTTTTCTTTGAGGCGTTCGCCGTTTTCACCGGTTCGCTGTCCCAGGTGGTCACAACCGCTTCGATTTCCTCTTGCCCGAACGCTTTTGCCACTGAAATCCGATGATGCCCATCCCGCACAAAATAGATGTCGTTTAACTTGATCAGTTCTACCGGCGGCAGCCCTTTATCCTGAAGCATTGCGATGGCGACGTTCAGCCAGCGCTCTTTGCTGCGGCTGTGAATCGGATGAAAATGAATATCGAAATCCCGCGACCGGTTTTCGCTGCCGCGAATGTCCTCAATCCGCACGGTTCGCAACCCTTCATAGCGGCGATTTTTTACTTGCCCTGTTATTTCCGCGCATTGCAGTTCAAGTATGTTGACTGAACGACGCGTGATGAATGCCAAGATTCGATAGAGCCACCCCAATTTACGAACGACATCGAATTTTCCCTTTGCCATATTCAACAGAAAAAGTTCCCGAAACGCATCTTCTTGATTTCCCATAACCGGCGCCAACATAACCTTCCTCCGCTTTCGTATTTACAATGCAATCGGTTGCATTTTATTATTTTAAAAAACTGCAACCGGTTGCAGCATTCAAGTAAATTTTTGCAGCCCTCATCTGGCTGCGTGTAAAATTATTTATGATAATGACAATATTGCAACCGGTTGCAGTCTTGTCAAGAAAAATTTGCAAAAAATCAAAAATTTTCCGAAAAGCCAATAAAAACACCTCACGGGTCTTTAAGACCTGTGAGGTGTTGAGACTGCTCAGGCGTATTACGCCGAGCAAACAATCTGCATCGTATCTCTGGCAATCATCAACTCTTCGTCAGTCGGAATCACCCAGATTTTGATTTTCGATTCCGGGGCGCTGATTTCGTGTTCTCCGCCTTTGACAGTGTTTTGCTCCTTGTCGAAGACCGCGCCGAGGCAGGTCAAATGCTGGCAGATTTGTTCCAGCATCGCCGGATTGTTTTCGCCAACTCCGGCAGTAAACACCAGCGCATCCAATCCGTTCATGGCGACGGTATAAGCGCCGATATACTTGCGAATTCGGTGAATATACATGTCTAACGCTAATTTTGCGCGTTCATCGCCTTTTTCTATCGCGTTCACGACATCGCGCATATCGCCGCTGATGCCGGTAATCCCGACCAGCCCGCTATGTTTATTGAGCATCGCATCCACTTCGCGGATCGTCAGGTCTTTTTTCCCCATTAAAAACGGAATAATCGCCGGGTCGATATCGCCGCAGCGCGTCCCCATAATCAGCCCTTCCAGCGGCGTAAAGCCCATGCTGGTTTCGACGGATTTGCCGCCGTCAATCGCGGTAATGCTGGCGCCGTTGCCGAGATGACAGGTGATGATTTTGAGCGATGCAATATCTTTCTGCATCAGGGCTGCCGCCCGCTGCGCCACGAATTTATGCGACGTGCCATGAAAACCGTAGCGGCGGACTTTATAGCTCTGATAGAGGGCGTAAGGGAGAGCGTACAAATAGGCGTAACGCGGAATCGTCGCATGGAACGACGTATCGAACACCGTAACCTGCGGCACGTTCGGCAGCGTGTCTTCAACGGCGAGAATGCCTTTCAAATGCGCCGGATTATGCAGCGGGGCAAGATCGAAATATTCTGTAATTGCGTCTTTGACCTCCTGATTCACCAGCGTGGCTGCCGTAAATTTTTCGCCGCCATGCACGACTCGATGCCCAACCGCCTGAATCTCTTCGATGCGCTGAATCACGCCATGTTTCGGATGAACAAGCGCGTCCGTGATTGCTTTGATTGCTGCCGCATGTTCGTAAATCGGCTTCACGGTGCGAAATTGTTCTTTGCCGGTCGGACGATGCGTCAAGATCGCGTCTGACATTCCGATTCGTTCCACCAGCCCTTTGGCCAGGACAGATTCATCGGTCATATCGAAAAGTTGATATTTTGCTGAAGAACTGCCGCAATTCAAGACTAAAATTTTCATCTGTCTTTTCCTCCTCTTCCATTTGTTCAGTAAATTTTTCAGCGCATTCAGGAGAGTCAACGCTTGCTTTGACAGCCAAAGCAAGCGTTGACTCTCCTGAGAATTTACCAAACAATCTACTCTGTTCCACTACACAGGTGAATAATACCCAGGTGTCTTAAAAAGATCATTTCGTTTTATGGGGAGCTATCATCAGGAGTGCCACAGCTTGCTGTGGCGGCCAAAACAAGCTATGGCACTTCTTGTAGCCCTTAAAAATTCATGACGTTATGGGCTACAGTTTCCCCTCTACATTATAAAGTTCACCTGCCAAAACCACGCAGAAAACACCAGTTATTTTTTATAAAAGGAGAACAATTTTCCCGAACGTTTCAGGGCGGCAATTGCGATCATGATCAACAGTAAGCGATAACTCCTCTTACGGGATAATATTATCTTGTCACTCCTCTTTCAACAATTCCTTCAATTCCTGCCGCGCCTCAATTTCTAAGCGGCGGGCTTCAGTGTCAGCAATGTGCAATTCTTCGCGCTTTTGCGCAAGAAATGCGGCTTCCGGCGGCGTCATCTCGCCGTCAGCCCAGGCCATCAATAAAAAATCCTTGTAGGATGCCAATTCATCGGCGTGTCCTTCGCGATTGTCAAGCGCCTGAAACCAGGCGAGCAGCGCTTCACCGGCCTCCCGGAGATGCGGAAAGCGGCGCTCAGGCTCGACCGCAAGGCAGCGGCTCAGAATCGACGACAACCCCGGCGGCAGCGCTGATTCGCCATATTGTAATGGCGCATGTTGAAGGAGAAATGCCTGTATCTGTTGCAGTGAAAACGGAGGCTTGCCCGTAACGATTTCATGTAGAATGACGCCGAATGAATAGACATTCGCCGCCACGCTCAAGCGCCCTTGCTGGAACAATTCCGGGGGAACATACGCCAACTTCTGTGGCGGATCGGTCTTTTGTAGCCGCAGAAACGAATCAAGGGCGCGAAAGCCGATCAGTTTGACCTGACCTTGTTTCGTCACAAGAATATGTTCCGGTATCAGCGCATGATGCACGACCTGGCGCTGATGCGCATGATGGAGTCCATTGATGATCTGCACGGCGACGAACATGGCGCTTTTCAGGGCGAATGCGCCTTTGGCTCGCAGCGTTCGACGCAAGTCGCTGCCTTCGACATATTCCATCGCCACCTGCCCCTGCCGTTCGTCAACGTCGTAAATTCTGGCAATATTCGGATGCTCCGGCGTGGCGCGTTCTTTGATCTGCCGGAGATAGGTTCGATGGTCTTCGAGGCGCGGATTGACCTGCTTCATGGCAATGACGCGGCCTAAGACCCGGTCGCGCGCCTGATAAATTCTGGCATGCGCCGCGTCGTGAATGGGGGCGAGCATTTCATAGCGGTCTTCCTCGATGCCGACCACCGTCGCGCGCTCGGCTGCGCCTGGCGGCGCAGGCGGTTCGGATTT
>CAZMEO010000077.1:0-12699 GCA_964565315.1 uncultured Candidatus Moduliflexus sp.
GCATCGCCGCGCAGCCCGGCGCTCATCTCAGCGCGTACAATATTCTCACTGACGCCGAACGCCGGCAAATCCTGATGGAATGGAATCAGACCGAGGCGGCGTATCCCCTCGATCAGTGCGTGCACCAGCTTGTCGAGGCGCAGGCGGAACGAACGCCGGACGCGGTCGCGCTGATATTCGGCGAGGAGCAGATGACCTATCGGGAATTGAATCAGCGCGCCAACCAGTTAGCGCATTATTTACGCAAGCATGGAGTTGAATCAAATGTGCGAGTTGGAATATCTATGCAACGTTCATTCGAAATGATTGTTGCGATCTTTGGCGTGCTTAAGGCTGGCGGTACATACGTCCCATTAGACCCTGGATATCCCCAGGAGCGTTTAGCATTCATGCTTGAAGACGCGCAAACTCCGATTTTGCTTACCCAGCAAAAGTTTATTGAACGCCTTTCACATCAGGCAGCACACATTTTCTCTGTTGATTCGGATTGGGAAACCATTGCTGATTTGAGTAAAGCAAACCTCGCCAATGCAACAACTCCTCACAATTTGATTTATGTGATTTATACCTCAGGCTCTACAGGCAGACCTAAGGGGGCTGGAGTTTATCATCAAGGGTTTATGAATCTTTTGAACTGGTTTGTCAATGCGTTTGGCATTACTGTGAATGATAGTACATTGCTCATCAGTTCGTTTAATTTCGATCTAACGCAAAAAAATATCTTTGCCCCATTATTAAGAGGAGGAAGGCTTTCGCTCTATCCATCTTCCTGCTATGATCCGTCTCTAATTCTCCCTCTTGTTCAGAAACAAGGGATTTCCTGGCTCAATTGCACTCCCAGCGCATTTCAGGCATTAGTGGATTATAGTGCAATAAATGGCTTTCAAGAGCTTTCTTCCTTGCGATATGCATTTTTAGGTGGAGAGCCAATTGTGATGCGGCGTTTGCGTCAATGGATAGAATCGGGGCAGTGTCAGGCCAAAGTTGTAAATACATACGGACCAACCGAGTGTACCGACATCTGCGCAAGTTATCTTATAGAATCCCCTGAAAAGTTTTTTGACAAGCCAGTACCGCTTGGGACGCCAATCTGGAATGCCAAAGTCATTCTTGTGGATCAGCATCATCAACTTGTGCCTGTCGGCGTTCCTGGCGAATTGTGCATTACTGGTGAAGGCGTCGGAATCGGCTATATCAATAATCCCGACTTGACCGCCCAAAAATTTGTGCCAAACCCATATCATGAACTGACTTCGCCATTATTATATAAAACCGGTGATTTAGCCTGTTATGCTGATGACGGAAAAATAGAATTCCTGGGACGCATTGATCATCAGGTGAAAATTCGAGGTTTTCGTATCGAACTCGGCGAAATTGAAGCTGTTTTAAGCGAAATTCCTGCCGTTCATCAGGCATTTGTTATGGACAGAGAAGACAACTCCGGGCAAAAACAATTAGTGGCCTATATTGTGCTTCGTCAGGAACAACACACCTCAATTGATGCATTACGTAATATCGTCAAATCACGCTTGCCAGAGTATATGCTTCCCTCAGCCTTTGTATTTTTAGAAGCGCTGCCGTTAAATCCGAATGGCAAGGTAGATCGCCGCGCTCTGCCGGAGCCGGAGCGGCAGGCCGCGCCGCAGGAGGAGATGCTTGCCCCGCCGCGCACGGCCTTAGAACGCCGGATCGCGGAGGTCTGGGCCGAGGCGTTCGGGATGTTGTTCGTCGGCATCCATGATAACTTTTTCCTGCTCGGTGGGCAGTCGCTCTTAGCGATGCAGGTGGCGGCGAAGCTCTCGGCGGCGCTGCGCCAGCCCGTAAATGTCCGGCTGCTCTTCCAGCATCCGACGATTGCCAAACTCGCGGCAGCATTGGAGACCCTGCCGGCGCAGGAGATCGCCGATCCCCCCGCCTGCTGTCAGGCGCAGCCGCCGGAGCGCCCCGTTCCTGCCGCGCAGCCGGAAGCCGCCGCAGAACTCTTCGCGTTCGAACCTCGCCCGCTGCTTTCGCTCTATGCCGCCGGCAAGCTCCCGCCATGCGACGCGGTGGCGTTAGACTATCTGACGGAAGGGTTGATTCGCAAAACCGGCCTTGAGGCGGCGGAATTGATTGACCGCTGGTGTCAGCATCTTCCGACGCTCTACAACATTTCAGACACGCCGTGGGGACGGATCGGCTATCTGATGCTGCCGTTTACAGATGCCGAACTCTTCAGCAGGCATGCGGAACTGGTAGAGAGCGCGGCGGACGCCATCGAAACCGCAAGGCTGCTCGGAGCGCGGACGGTGGCCTTTACCGGCCTGCTCGCCTATGCCACCAATTATTGCCGCGACATGCTGCCGCTGCTGGCAGGACGCGCCAATCTTCCAGCGATCACCACCGGGCACGGCGCAATCAGTTCGGCGTATATGCTGAATCTTCAGGCGATCTTGCAGCAGAGCGGGCGGCAGATCGCGGAAGAACGGGTGGCGTTTATTGATTTAGGCTCGTTGGGCGGGAGCGTGCTGCGGCTGATGCTGCGGGTTCTCGGACATCCGGCGGAAATCCTGTTGTGCGATCTGCCGCATCGCGCTGAGTCGCTTGAGACAATGCGGCGGGAGATCATCGAGCAGTTCGATTTTCAGGGACATCTCCGCATCGTGCCGCTGACGCCGGAACAGATCGGCGAAGCGTATGCCGCCACGCTGTTTGTCAGCGCGTTTCAAATCGCGGGACTGCTGGATGTTGGAACGGTTCAGCCGGGAACGCTGATTGTGGGGTCAGCCTGTTTCGATCAGGCGGCGCTGCTGGCTCGCCTGCAAGAGCGGGGCGATCTGCTCGCAACTGTCGGCGGCGTGACGCGCCTCCCCTCTCAGGTAAAAGAAATCTCCTACCGTCCGCGAGCGCTGGAGCGGCATTTGACTTCGGCCATGCTGGAAGAATTTAACGCCAAAAGCAGTTCGCATGATCTGCCGAGCTGCGCCTTTTCAAGCCTGCTCCCGTCATGCGCTCCGGGAATTGCGCCAACCGTCGGCGAGGTTGACGAGCAGGCCGCCTTGCCGTATTATGAGGCGCTGCAAGAATTCGCGTGTCAGGGCGCCGCGCTGCATATCGGCCATACGCCGATCTCTCCGGAGATAATCCGGCGCTTCCGGCAGAAGTTCGGGCGTGAATAGCCCTCACAAAAAAACCTCACAGGTTTTCGAAACCTGTGAGGTTTTGCGAGAGGCAATCCGACCATTGGCGGTAGCCTTATTATGACCGATGTGTCAGGAGTGCGAACTCTTGATTTCGCACTCCTAAAAATTAACGAAACAATGTAGTAATGCCAATTGTGTGTAAAAAGATCGTCTATTCCGTCGAGACGCACGGCCGTGCGTCTCTACGTCGGCGGGGCAAAGATGATCGTATTTACCACAATTGGTATAATTTAGCGCAGAGTCGGGAAATCAACCGCAGTCACGTCTAATTGGCCGAGCATGTCGGCGACTTCGGCGCGGAAGGCATACTGGCGCATCGGCGTGTAGAGAAAGGCATAGGGACCGTCGTCCATGATCCTATCCGTCACATCCAGATACAGAGCTTTGCGTTTTTCCGCGTCGCGTTCAAGAGCGGCCTGTTCGACAATCTGCGAGGTTTCGGGCGTCAGGTAATTCGTCTGCCACGCGACCATTTTATATACCGAACTCTCCCCAGTATCTATACAATAAGCAAACGACTTCGCGTTCATGTCCGGATCGAAATAATCGGTCAACCATTGGATCAAAGTCATTTGATAGTTACGAGTTTTAAAATCACCACGAGTATCCTTAGGAGGACGAGCATTGATGGTGACCTGAACGCCAACCTGCGACAGGTCGGATTTGATCTTCCCGGCAACTTCCAGCCAGAAGCCAAAATCAAAACAATTTAATTCTAAAGAAAAACCGTCAGGATACCCGGCAGCAGCGAGGAGTTCTTTGGCTTTGGCAATATCCTGTTTGTACGGCAGATCCGGATTATGCCCCAACAAGCCTTTGGGAATAAAGCTTTGGATTTTTCGCCCGGCTCCGCCGAGCACCTTTTCAATCAAACCGTTGTAGTCAATCGCATAGCGGATCGCGTCGCGCACTTCAGGTTTCGCAAACGGTTCATACTTCGTATTCATTGCCAGATAAATCAGGTTCAGCGTCAGGGCTTCGGAAAGCTGCACCTCGCGTTTCCCCGCGATTTCTGCCGCCATCGCGGCGTCTACATTCCAGGCGAGATCGATCTGCCCTTGTTCTAACAGAGAGACCTGCTCTGCCGGTTCGCCGATATGCTTGATCGTGACCGATTGCGCTTTGGGAGGCGTTCCCCAGTAATTCGGATTCGCGCGCAGCACCGCCTGATTGCCTTCTTCGCGGCTTTCCAGCACATAGCGCCCCGACCCGGCGGAATGGCTGTAGAGCCATTTGCTCCCTTGATCTCCGTTTTCTTCATGCGCCAGCGCCTCCTGCGGATCGACGATCCCCATAAAGGGCGCTGCAAGGCAGGCTAAAAACAGAGTCGGCGCGTAAGCTTGAGGGAAGACAAGCTGAACCGTCATCTCATCTCTTTGCGTGATCGCGTCCTCTGTCAGCCCGAATTGCGTCAATAAAGAAGAGGGTTCTCCTTTTAACGCGATCAAACGGCGGAGAGAAAACTGGACGGCTTCGGCATTCAGGGGATTGCCGTTCGCAAATTTGGCTCCCTGACGCAGGTGAAATGTCCAGGTCTTGCCGTCTTCGCTGATCTCCCACGATTCAGCAATCGACGGAACAACTGTCGAGAGATCGTCCTCTTTAAAAGAAACTAATCGATCATACATAAGGTTTAAATATCCTTCGGCAACAATCTCAAAACAAATTGCCGGATCGAGCGAAATCGAATTGTCCTGAATGCCAATAACAAGCGTATCCTTTGCCGCTTCCGCTCCGCGTAGCGCCACTCCGAACAGACACCCTGCCGCCAACAGCCAGACTACCAGATGTTTTTTAAACATATCCATTCCTCCTGAAGATTGTGATTATCCGCTTCCTGATCAACACGACGGACATAATTTCTTCGACGAAAGGCGCTTTTGTCAAGCATTAATCCCATGAAATTTTCTTTTAACTTTCTCAGCATGCCCCTGTCTCTCGAATGTCGCTGTCTATACGCATCAAATTGCGCCATTTATCAAAAACATTATCGCAATTATTGAAAGAAACACGAAATCTTGATTTCGCAGTCAAATCAAGATTTGACACTCCTATCAGTTTTCGAATGTTGCTGAATAATTCGATAACGTCTATTCTTTATCAGGATAACATCTATGAATCAGAATCATCATGTACAAGGCTATTTTTTCGTTGCATGCGCTGTCATGGGGTACGGCTCTGCCGGCCTTCTCGGACGCATGATGTATCAGTATGAGCCGGATCCGCTCACGGTCGCCTTTTTGCGGGCAATGACAGCCTGCCTGCTGTTGGCGTTCGGATTTCTTTTCTTTCGAAGGTCGCTGTTCAGAATTAAACGAGCTTCGCTTCCGTTGCTGGTTATCTATGGATTTCTCGGCATGTTTTGCACGCCGCTCTGTTTTTTATCCGCGATTAAATATACCACCGTCTCCACGGCGACGATTCTGTTCAATTCCGCTCCGGCGCTCGTCGTGCTGCTTTCCGCCTGGCTCTTCCGCGAACCGTTGACGCGCCGCACGTCTGCCGCCGTGCTGCTGACGCTTGCCGGCGCGGCGTTCGTGGCGCAATGCTATCAGCCGGAATCACTGCGCTTTGAATTGACCGGCGTCTTGTTCGGATGCGGCGCATGCGTGAGCATGGCGCTTTTTACGATATGCGGCAAATATGTAGCGTCTGACTATTCGTCATGGACAGTGGTATTTTACGGCGGAATCGCTGGCGCAGGTTTTTTAGGGGGATTTCGGGCATTTCAGGGTCCGCTGGCCTTGCAGCATCCGCCTGCCTTCTGGGGCTGGCTGCTGCTGCAAGCGCTTCTGCCGGCGATTCTTGCGGATGCGTGCTATCTCGGCAGCCTGCGGTATTTACCGGCAGGAACAGTCAGCATTATTGCGTCGTTTCAGGTGGCGGTCGCACCGGCGCTTGCGTTTTTTTTCTTAGGGGAACGTCTGGAATTCCTCCAAATAGCGGGCATCGTGCTTGTCATCGGCAGCATTGCGCTGCTGCACACCGCCCCGACATCGGAACGTTCAGCGGCGCTCGCTCCGACGCTCGCAGATTGAGAATCCCCCTATTCGATGGAGGCCTATTTGTAGAAAACAGCCCCGTCCCGGAGGGACAGGACGCGTATAGCCCGCCGATTCATCGGCGGGTTCGTAAATATTCACCCCGTATTCGTCCTGGAAGGACGCTCGCGCCCGTCCCTTCGGGACGACGACGGGAACATTGGCCTCCTCGCCGATAAATCGGCGGGCTATTCGCGCCGTGTCCCTTCGGGACGAAAAAATACTTACCTTGGATAAAATACAAACCTATCGCTCGCATATTCATGCGCAGCTTCAGCGGTATGTCGCGCATGCGCCTCACTACGGCGACATTGAGACGCAACTGATTGAAGATACCGAACATGAGCATTATCAAATTTTTTCAGTCGGGTGAGACAAACAGCGCCGCATTCACGGATGCGTCGTGTATCTCGATATTAAGCAGGGGAAAATCTGGATTCAACACAATAGCACGGAAGATGATCTGGCTGAAGAACTTGTCGCATTAGGCCTTCCGAAACAGGATATCGCGCCTGGGTTTCATGCCCCATCGCGCCGCCGCTACACTGAGTACGCCATGAATTAACGGAATGCGACTATATGATTTCCTAAAAACGTACACCTCGGTCGCCCTGCGTGGCGGGAATTGTCCTCAACGTTCCGCCACGCAGGGCGGGGCTACCGGGTTCTGAATGCCTGTCAGGTTTGTTCATCGTGATCTTTTCTCTTGACACGTGAGCAGGTGGCGGAGAAACTCAGCGCATGTCATTGAAATCTATTTGCGTTGAGGAACGGCGCTGTCAATGTTCGCCGCCGATTACGGCGCGGGTTTCGGTTCAGCGACTGGCGGCAGAATGGCAATGATAATCCCATCAACCGGCACGGTGCCAAATTCGGCGTAATTGTGAATAACCCACTGTGTTGGGCCGGAAAGCTCGAATGTATAGGTGTCAAGTCCATCCTTAGAGGCGTCGAGATTTGAATCCGTGATTTGAATCGTTTTCGCCTCCCAGTCAAAGCCTTGCAAGATGACATCATGCCAGATATCGTCGCCGCGATGCAGCGTGATGGCGACCTGTGCGCCGTTCGCCAGCGCGTTGGCCGCGGTTTCGAACGGAGCGGTCGGCCAGACCTGCGGCCTCGGTTCGTCGAGGTAGGCGGGCAGTCCGTACAGTCCCGCCGGGCCGGCGACATACGGCACGATCACGTTGAAATTCCGCGCGTCTGCCCGGATATTCAGATACCAGTATAACGCTTCAAAGGTGTTGCCGCCATATTGCCAGCCCCCTTTATGAGTCGGCATGACCATTTTATCAATCAACTCGCGATAGACCGCGCTGGCGTCGCCGCCCTGATAGCCTGCCGACGCCAGCATATTCGCTACCGCCGCCAGCCAGCAGGAATTGTCAGTCGCTTCCTTTGCGTTTTTCCAGGAAGGCTCGGGAACAGCCGCCACCGGTTCGTTGATATCCCATTGTCCATCGTTGTCGAGATCATCCCAGGATGCCTTTTTCAACCATTCTCCTGTTTGTTCGAAACGTCGAAAGCCCTTATTCACATCTTTCCAATTCGGGTTCAGATAGCTTTTCACTGCCGGTTCCGCGCTGCTTGTCGCGCAGACGCCCATGCTGAAAATCATCATCAATATTCCAGTTGTCAGATTATGCCGCTGCTGTTTCATGTATTATCTCCTTTTCGCGTTTGGTTGATATCGTATAGGTTTTGGAATCTACACGATTTTTAAGAATTGCCCCACGCCCCCTGTTTCTGTCCTCATAACATCGTCATTCGCGCACTGGCTTGCATACGCATCACCTCCTGACCGCGTTTATTAGTACACAGGGAATACACCCGGTCGCCCCGCCCTTGTGTATGTTTTTACGAAATCATGTATTCGGGTAAAATACAACACGCCGGACGGCTCTGCGGCGCGTCCGGCGTGTTTTTCTGAACAGAGGTGACGTAAAATGTCACTCCCTCTTATCCGAAGGATCTCTTCGTGATGATTTCAGGCAACCCGGCTGTCTCGCTGATGAGACCCGCAGCTTTCCGTCTCTTCCTCGCGAAAGGTTTGGCGTGTTCTGTATCACTTTTTGACAGAGTTTTGCAATTATTTCAGCAAGAGTTATGCCATCTCTATATCGAACATCTTCACTTTCTAACGCTTTTTTTGATCGACTCTTTGCCTCCAGTCCAGCCATCAATGGCAGGTTTGAAGGCTCAAGGACGCTGAAACGCCCTGTCCACAGGCTCAGCAGGCTGATGAAGATTAAAAATTTAATTCGGTAACAGCCTTTTTGACCTCACCCCCGGCCCCTCCTTGTTGGGAAGGGGCCGGGAGTGGGGTTTTACGCAGGTTTACCGAACTATTTTTTTAATCTTCATCAGCCTGATTTTTCTTCGAGTCCAGCCATTTATGGCTGGGCTTCAGTCTCTGAAGGCAAGGGGGGTTCTCAAGTTACACATCGCGTAATTTTACGATTTTTTGTAATTTCATGCGCCTCGCTATGAATAACATTGCACGCATACAAAGAACATCGTATTTACGCCACATTTCCTCTGAAAATCCTTGACAGCATTGAATTGTTCGAAATAGCTGAAATCGAATCCATCTTGTTATATCAATGGTGTTTGAAAAGGTCACATATTCCGTAGAGACGCTCCGGCGGAGCGTCTCTGTCATGACGAAACGATGATGAGCTTGCGGCATCATTTGACGCTTGGGAAGCATCCGACTCCCGAATGATCTCTGACGCTGGGAGGAAGGCAATGGGAAAATATTTCAACGTGGCCGGGCCGTGCGCGCCCGATAAACATTACATGCTTCCGGCGCGGGAACGCTGTCGGGAACTTGATGCGCCCATCGAGCAGAGCCAGTATTTCATCATCCATTGGTCATCTTGTTCGACGAAGTAGGCGGAAGGGCAACGGCAGTTGCTCGATTACCTCAAAACGCTCGGCTGCGCGGAAGGGTGGCTGCTGGTCTTCGACCGGCGGCCTGGCATCGCCTGGGATGCCAAACTCTTCTGGCGCGAGATTGTTCTTGAAGGGAACAGACTGCATACTGTCGACTGTTAATTTTCGCCTTGACCACGTGATAATCTGCGGTAGCCCCGCCCTACGTGGCGGAACATTGGCAACGCTTCCCGCCACGTAGGGCGGGGCTGTTAAGTTCTTCTATGCTTAGAAGCTATTTTAAACGTTGGCGGACACAGGAGTGCGAAATCTTGATTTCGCTTGTCAATCAGGTCAAATCAAGAGTTGACACTCCTCGCCGTTTCGCCACAGCAGAACTTTTAAAACAGCCTCTTAGAGTCATCTTCCGTTCGTCCTGAGCCTGTCGAAGGGCGAACGGTTCGTGGTTCGACAGGCTCACCACGAACGAGAACTTAACTGCCCTACGCCACGCAGGGCGGGGCTACCGCGGTGTGCGTTTTTACGAAATCATGTACTACTGCGTTTGCAAGTGTTCGCTGGCGGACGTACCCGTCAAGCAAACTTTGCCCAAACACGACAAGAGGTGCTTATGCGATTACGTCAAAAAATCCTGGCCAGAATTTACCTGTTGACTTTGCTGCTTGTTTTAGCGATGTCAGTGACCTATTTTTACCTGTTTACCAAAGATATGCGGGAACGCTCCCAGTATGCGTTGACTAATGCCTTCACGCAGGTCTTCGACGATCTGCATACCCGCGCAGAAACAGTTTCTTCGAAAATCGGCCATTTTCTCAGCAGTTCCATCGCCAATCCGATGTATATGATCGGGATGTTTCAGGAGCAGCGCGATCCGTCCCAGCCGCCAACGATCTGGTATATTAAAAAATTGATGACCTATCTGAATGCGATCACGCAAGGGATGTATGAATTCAGCACGCTCACGGAGGCGTCGCAAATTATTTTGTATGATCAGCAGGGGCGGCTGCTTGCGCTCTATCGCAATAACGGCGAGCAGCCGATCATCGGCGCGTATCTTGCGGAACTCGGCGATGGAGTGTTTGTCGAATTTCGCTCGAATGATCGCTGGTATGCGCTCATCCAGAGCCTCGATGAAATTCAGGCGGCGGTCAAGCCGGACGACGTGCCGCTCACTTATTCAGACGCCATGCCTGACGCGATGCAGGTGTCGCTGAATACGCTGCAATCCCGGCTTGCCGTCGAGTTCCGTCTTCCGGTGATCGATCAAGAGACGCGCTTAGGCGTATGCGTCATTCAACTGGCATTACGAGAGGAAGACGCTGCGCGTTACGCGCGTGTAAGCGGCATGGAAGTGAATTTTTTTGCAGGACGAACATTCAGCGCCGGCACGCTCCCTTCGTTTCGCGAACTCCCTGAGAAATTCGCAGCAGACACCCACCCTCTCAACATCCTTGATCTCAACAGCCTTTCACATTTCCCGCTCCGCTTCGACCAGATGGAAACCAATGGTCACGGGTATTATCAAGGGAGCGCCATTCTTGGACAACCCGGTCAGCCCGTCGGCGCGATCACGATTCATTATCCACGTCAGTTAGAGGAGATGCAGCGGCGGCGCTTTTTAGCGATTGCAGGCAGCATCACCTTGCTTTTCAGCGTCTTCGCCATTCTCGAAGCGTTCGGGATGAGCGGCGCGATTGTGCGCCCGATTTACCAACTTGCGACGGCGATGAAAGAACTGCAAGCCGGCAATTTCGACGCGGATGCCCATATCACCACCGGCGACGAATTGCAATCGCTCTCCGAAGCGTTTCATACGATGGGGCAGGAACTCAAAGACAACCTCAAGCGGAAAGAAGAACAGGAACGCCTGCGCCGGGAGATGGAGCTTGCGCGGCGCATTCAAACCGCGATCCTTCCCACGCATTTCCAGCATGACGGCTTAGAAATCGAAGCGACAATGCTGACCGCCGAGGAAGTCGGCGGCGATTACTACGACGTGCTGCACGATAAGGATGGCACGCTCTGGCTCGGCATCGGCGATGTCTCCGGGCATGGCGTGACGCCGGGCTTGATCATGCTGATGGCGCAGACGATTCACACGACCGTCGCGACGCATCTTCAGCATCGCCCGAACGAAGTTGTTTCAGCAATCAATCGCGTCCTGTATCACAACGTTCGCGAGCGATTGGGAGAAGATCATTTCATGACATTTACGGCGTTAAAGTATCTTGGAGAGGGGGAATTCGAACATGCGGGAGCGCATTTGACCATGATCATTTATCGCCGCGCCGCCCAACATATTGAACTCGTCAAGACTGATGGCGTGTTCCTGAATTTCATTCCCGACATTGCCGACCTGACGAAAAATGCGTCGTTCCGGCTGGAGCTTGGGGATGTGTTGGTGTTGTATACTGACGGGCTGACCGAGAGTTTTACGCCGGACGGCACGATGCTCGATTTGTCGGGGTTTCAGAGAATCATCCTCTCTCATGCGGAAGAACCGCTGCTCGCCATGCGCGACGGCATCCTGAATGACGTGCTGGATTGGTGCCATCAGGATCGCAAAGACGATATGTCGCTGCTATTGGTGCGGCGCGTTCACTAACATGCAGAAAACGGCACGCTGGCCGCATTTTTTTCTCTTGATTTCAGAGGGACTCAGGGAAAAAATCTTGACAATCGGTTCTCCTTGCGTGCTAATTAGGAGACGCGCAGGCCGACAAACTGCCGCCCCGCCACACAAATTCGCGAGAGAGGAGGCAAACATGATGGTTGACTACGCCGATTACGACAGCCCGTGGAAAGAGATGATTGAAGGTTATTTTCTGGAATTCATGACGTTCTTTTTTCCTGACATCGCCGCTGACATCGAGTGGGAACTCGGCTACGAGTTTTTGGACAAAGAATTGCAGCAGGTCGTCCGCGATGCTGAGCTTGGGCGGCGCATGGCCGACAAACTCGTGAAAGTCACGCGCAAAGGCATGCACAAAGACCTCTGGGTCTTTATTCATATCGAAGTGCAGGGACTTCCTGAAGTGGCGTTCGAAAAACGGATGTATATTTATAATTATCGGATTTTTGATCGCTATGACCAGCCGGTGTGCTCATTAGCAGTGCTGGCGGACGAGCGCCAGCACTGGAAGCCGACCCGCTTTCAATATGATATTTGGGGCTGTCAGGCCGGATTAACCTTTCCGGCAGTCAAACTGATCGACTATCAGTCAACAGAATTAGAACAGAGTGCCAACCCGTTTGCAATGGTTGTTCTGGCTTATTTAAAGGCGTTGGATACCAAAAAACACCCGGAAAGCCGATTTGATTGGAAATTTCGACTCTATAAATTGCTGTATGAACGGGGCTATGACAGACAGGATATTTTAGAATTGACACGTTTTATTGATTGGGTGATGGTCTTGCCAGACGAATTGCAACTCCGTTTTGATGAGACGATCACCGCGTATGAGGAGGAACAGCGCATGCAATACGTGACGAGTTTTGAACGCATCGGTATGGAAAAAGGACGCCAGCAAGGCATCGCGCAAGGCATTCAGCAGGGCATCCAGCAAGGCATTCAGCAGGGC
>CAZMEO010000078.1:0-1326 GCA_964565315.1 uncultured Candidatus Moduliflexus sp.
CACTTCTGCAAAATGCTCTTATCCGATCATTAATGTGGTTTTCAATAAATCCCGGTCGCGCGAAGAAGAACCAACCAGAATCTCGAACTCGCCCGGTTCCACCACGTTATCGCCTTGCACGTTCACGATCTGGAAGGACTGCCAGGGGAGTTCGACCTGCACGGTCTTTTTCTCGCCCGGCGCTAACTGGACGCGGGCAAAGCCTTTCAGCGCTTTGTTGACCCAGGTGGCCGAGGTCACGACATCGCTGACGTACACCTGCACGATCTCGACCCCTTCCCGCTGTCCGACATTTTCCACGTCCACGAACACTCGCGCGGTTTCACCTGTTTGAAGAGTGGAAGAGGCCAACCGCAGATTGGAATAAACATATTTCGTATAGCTGAGGCCATGCCCGAAGGGGAAGAGCGGCTCCTGCGTCAGATCGGCGTAACGGTCGCCGTGCTGACCGCGCACCTGACTGTAAAACACCGGTTGCTGCCCGACGTGTACCGGGAACGAGATCGTGAGCTTGCCGGACGGATTGATCAGCCCGAACAGCGCCTCGGCCAACGCCCGCCCGCCTTCCATGCCGGGGTTAAACAGTTCGATGATCGCGGCGGCGCGTTTGGCGGCAGGCGGCAGCACGAGCGGCTTGCTGTTCACTAACACCACTACGAGCGGCTTGCCGGTTTTCTCCAACGCATCAAGCAGCGCGATCTGCCCGCCTTGCAACTCCAATGTGGCGGTGCTGTGGGTTTCGCCAATGTAATCCAGGTGATCGCCCACCACAGCCACCACGACATCAGCCGCCTGAGCCGCAGCCACAGCCGCCGGGATGCCAGAGAGATCGTCGTTGATGATCGTGCAGCCGCGCTCATAGCGCACGTCAAGCCCGTTCGGTGCGAGGGCGCGGATGCCATCCAATACGGTGGTCGTCTTTTCGCGTGGATGCTTTCCGGCTTCCGGCGGGTGCTGCGAAGAACCAAGCGACCAGTCGCCCAACTGCTGCAAATCATCGTCGGCGTTCGGGCCAATGACCGCAATAGATGTCAATTGTTGCGGGTCAAGCGGCAGCAGGCCATTGTTTTGCAGCAGCACCAAACTTTGTCGCGCCGCTTCCAGATTGACTGCCCGGTGTTTCGCGCTGCCGATCTCGATGGCCGCCCGCTTCAAATCTGGCCTGCGCGGATTTTCGAACAAGCCCATGCGGAATTTGAGCGCTAACAGCCGGGCGCAGGGCGCGTCAATTTCGCTCTCCGCAAGACGCCCGGAACGCACAGCCTCAATTGCCCCTTCGTAGAACTCCGGCGTGGTCATCATGATGTCATTCCCGGCTCGCACAGC
>CAZMEO010000078.1:1426-12681 GCA_964565315.1 uncultured Candidatus Moduliflexus sp.
CCCCTTCGTAGAACTCCGGCGTGGTCATCATGATGTCATTCCCGGCTCGCACAGCGACAGTAGCGGCATCGGCGTAGGTGGCGCAAACCTTTTGCTGTTTGACGAGGCTGCCGACGTTATCCCAGTCCGTCACCACGACGCCCTTGAAGCCCCATTCGTCTTTCAACACCTCGGTCAGCAGCCAGCGATTACAGGTTGAAGGCACGCCTTCCATTGATTGGTAACCGGTCATGAAGGTCATCGCGCCCGCTTGCACGGCGCGTTCGAACGGCGGCAGGAAGTAGCTGCGCAGCTTGCGGCGCGAGAGATCGGCTTCAGACGCATCCCGCCCACCCTGCGTCTCGGAATATCCGGCAAAATGCTTGGCGGTGGCTAAAATGGCGGTCGGATCGTCTAATCCTTTGCCCTGATAACCGCGAATCATCGCCGCCGCCAACTCGCCGATTACATAAGGGTCTTCGCCAAACGTCTCGCCGGTTCGCCCCCAGCGCAGGTCGCGCGTCAGGCACAACACAGGGGAAAAAGTCCAGTGGATGCCGGTCGGGACGACTTCTTCAGCCGTCACCCGTCCCACCTGTTCCAGCAGCGCGGGATTCCAACTGCACGCCAATGCTAACTGAGTCGGGAAAATCGTCGCGCCTTTCCAGAAGGAATGTCCATGGATGGCGTCCTCACCGACTAATAAGGGAATGTCAAGCCGATTTTGCGCCGCGAGACTCATGGCGCGATCCAGCTTGTCGCCGAGAATGTGCAGCACCGAACCGGGCTGGCGGGTGTTGATGAAAGCCAGGTCATCTGGCCGCGCATCCCACATGATCAACTGCCCGACTTTTTCCTCCAATGTCATCCGCCCAAGCAGGTCAGCGACGCGAGCTTCGATGGGCTGGCGCGGGTCTTTGTACACATCCAACGTGTTTGTTTTTGATTCCATAAAATTAAAATGGCAACGAATAGGAGAAAGGAACGAATTTGTTCCTTTCTCCTATTCGTTGTCGTTTTCGAGGCATTGAACGCTGCGGGAAATAGCAGTCAGACACCTTAAAGGTGTCTGACTGGGCTCAATCACAACGCATGAGCTTGTTTCAAAAGATCGGCCACCATGTCCTCTGGATGCGCGGGGAGCGCCTCTTGCTGGAACATCAGCACGCTGACGAGCGGCATGTCGTTAATCATTTCCATCAAATCCATGCCAATCGCGCCTTCATTGCCATAGCGCTCATCGCCGCCGCCGAATGATTTGCGGGCTTCGGCTTCCATTTTCGCATATAACGGGCCAAGCGCCACTTTGCCGCGCGGGTCGGCCATCCATTCGCGAATGGTGGATTCCTCGTCGAGGATGCAGGGGAGTTTCAGGGTTGATTCCAGCGTAACCGTCAACGTCTGGCGAATATCCGCTGCGGACGCCGCAATCAGAATATCGAAATCGCCATCTTCCGAGATCCACTGGTTGTATTCAGGATGATAATAGGCAAAGGCGCGGAAATCGAGCTTGATCGAAACGGTTTTGGTTTCGCCCGGCTGGAGTTCCACTTTCGCAAAGCCTTTCAACTCTTTTTCGGGGCGAACCAACGCGGCTTGCTGGTCGTGGACATAAATCTGCACAATTTCTTTGCCCGCGACTTTGCCGGTGTTCGTGACATCTACCGTGACCGTCAATCCATCCACATCTTTGAAATTTTTCGCTGATACCTTCGCGTTGCTGTACGCGAACGTGGTGTAGCTCAGCCCGTAGCCGAAGGGGAACAAGACCGGCATCTGTTTCGCGTCGTAGTAGCGATAGCCGATGAACAGCCCCTCGCCGTAGCGCACGACACCCGCGCCGCCCGGCCAGTTAATGTGGGCGGGCGTGTCGGAAAGCTTCAGCGGGAAGGTCTCGGCGAGTTTGCCGCAGGGGTTAACCTTGCCAAACAGCACGTCAGCAATCGCTGCGCCGCCAGCCTGCCCCATCATCCAGCCTTCCAGCACCGCCGCCACATTGTCAATCCAGGCGCTCATCGCCACCGGAGCGCCGTTGTTCAGCACGACGACGGTGTTGGGCTGGACGCTGGCAACCGCTTGAATCAGCGCCACTTGCTGGTCGGTTAAATCGAGGTCGCGGCGGTCATATCCTTCGGATTCCTTGAAGGACGGGAGCGCAATGTACAGCACAGCGACATCCGCAGCGCGGGCAAGCGTGACGGCCTGATCAATCATCTCCTGACGGAAAGAATTGTCGGCAGGATAGCCGGGGGCATACGTCAATTCGGCGTTCCCGGCGCGGGCTTTCAAGGCTTCGAATGGCGCGTCCACTTTGGTCGCGTTGATGTGCGAACTGCCGCCGCCCTGAAAATGGGCATGTTCTGCCGAATTTCCAATCACGGCGATCCGCTGTTGGCCTTTCAGCGGCAGCAGGCCATTGTTTTTGAGCAGCACCATGCCTTCGGCGGCAACCTGCCGCGCTAATTCGTGATGCGCCTCCGCGTCGAAATTTCCCTGCTTGGGCGTCTCTTTGGCTTTAAAAACGATTCGGAGAATGCGGCGGACAGATTTGTTGAGGACGGCCTCATCTAATTCGCCGGAGCGGACGGCTGCCACAACCTCATTGATGCGGCGAGCCTGCGGGCCGGGCATTTCAAGGTCAAGGCCGCCTTTCAGCGCCGCCACACGGTCGCGCACAGCGCCCCAGTCTGAGACAACCAGCCCTTCAAAGCCCCATTCGTTCTTGAGAATTTCAGTCAGCAAATGGTAATGTTCCGAGCCGAACGTGCCGTTGATTTTGTTATACGAACACATCACCGTCCAGGGCTGAGCCTGCTTGACCGCTTTTTCGAAGGCCGGGAGATAGATTTCGCGCAGCGTGCGTTCGTCTATTTCGGCGCTGATGCTGAAACGCTGAAACTCCTGACTGTTGGCGGCGTAATGCTTGAGCGACGTTCCGACGCCTTTCGATTGAACGCCGTTGATCAGACTGGCCGCCATTTCCCCGGCTAAATAGGGGTCTTCAGAAAAATATTCGAAATTGCGGCCCCCTAATGGGGAGCGCTTCATGTTTACGCCGGGACCTAACAGGACATCCACATTCAAGGCAATACATTCTTCGGCCAGCGCTTCGCCCATTTTTTGAATCAAATCCGCGTTCCAGGTGGACGCGAGACAGGAGGCGGTGGGGAAGCAGGTGGCGGGCAGGCTTTCCGCCGCAACCGCATGAATATCCTCCACGCGGCGAACTCCGTGCGGGCCATCGGAAACAATCATCTCTGGAACGCCCAGGCGTTCGAACGCAACGGTTGTCCACTTACTCGCACCGATGCTGAGCGCGGCTTTTTCTTCGAGGGTCATTTGAGCAACGATGGATTGAATATCTTTCATAATTTTTTCCTCAGATTGAATTGTTTTTCTAACGTGGGAGCGAACACGGCAGGGCTGTGAAGTTCTCGTTCCACGCTCCGCGTGGAACGCTTGCACATGCCGCTCTGCGGTGAAACGGGACGCGGAGCGTCCGGGAGGCGGCGTTCCACGCGGAGCGTGGAACGAGGGGCATCGCCACTCCCACAGAATTTAGAATTTAACAGTACTGGGGCGAACACGGTGGACGCCCCTACAAGGGTTTCCCGCCATTATGAAACAGCCATAGCCTGCTGTTGGGGCTGTCTTGCCGCCAGAACATAACAGCCAAGCAATCCGGCATACACCGCCAACAAGCAGACCGGGATGATTTCCAGCGAGAACTGACGCGCCAATACGCCCATCAAGCCAGGGATGACAGCCGTCCCCAAACCTGCCGCAGCCATTTGCATCCCAATAGTGTTGGCCGCATCATGATCGCCGACTCTTGCACTTGTGCCAGACATCATCGCCGGGAAAATCGGGGCGATTGATATGCCGATAATGGCGACCGCGATGACATTCGCCATGACAAAGGGATTCCAGAGCAGCAGCGCCGCTCCGAAGAGCGCCCCGACCAATCCGCCCAATACCAGATTGTTGATTCCGACCCGTTTCGCCACCACTCCCGCCGTGATCCGCCCAATCGTAAAAGTCAGCCAATAGCTGCCGGCAAACAGCCCTGCCAGCGTCTTATCAACTCCGCGCGATTCGGTCAGCAGCGAGTACGTCCAGATGCCAAGCCCGCCTTCCCCGCCGACATACAGGAAAAACAATAACACGCTCAGCCACGCGCGCGGCTGCCGCAAGGTTTCTCCCATCGGCGTTTTGTAATCCGTCAATCGTTTCTCCGCATCGCTGCTCGATGGCGCGCCATTCTGACTCCACATCGCTAACGTGAGACCAAAGCAGATTGCCAGCGCGATCTGAAAACCGCCCACGACCTGATAGCCGAATCGCCACGTATCGAGGTTTCTCAGTCCGACCGTCATGATGATCGGCCCCATTGTGATACCGATTCCCCAACAGGCGTGCAGCCATTGCATCACCCCTTCGCCAAAATGCGCCGCAATGTATGTGTTGAGACCGGCGTCAATTGCGCCAGCGCCAAAACCGGCAAATACGCCTAATGCGACCATCATCCACCACTGCGGCACAATGGTAAAACCGATCAGGGTCGCGCCGGTCAGCAGGCAGCTTCCTGCCAGAACGCTCCCCACGCCTATCCGCGCGAGCAAAAAGCCGCTGAGAAAACTTGAAGTCATGTAGCCGACAACGCTTGCGGTCAGTAACATGCCGATGGCATCCAACGGAATGGAAAAACCGGTTCGGATTGATGGCCAGCCAACGCCGAGCAAGCCATCCGGCAAGCCTAAGGCGATAAAAGCAATAAAGGCCAGCAGAATAAGGCCAATTCGTGGGTATCGTTTCATTTTTGTCCAGAGATTCATGATGATGTCCTTTATAATTATTCGTAACAATTACAGCGTTTTGGAAATACGCCAACAAGAGAACAACACTGGTAGCTCCGCCTTACGTGGCGGATACCGCTTCCAATTTTCCGCCACGTAGAGCGGGCTACCGCTTAACTCACAACTTCAAAATCCGCGTGGAGCGTCGCCAACGAGTCCGCGCCAACCCAGATGTCGAAAGCGGCGGCATCTTGAATCCGCTGCTTGGCATTCGTGCTCCAGTAGCTCAGTTCGTCCGGGCCAAGTTTGAAGGTCACGGATTTCGTTTCGCCGGGCTGAAGCGTGATGCGCTCGAAGCCTTTCAATTCGCGCATCGGGCGCGAGTCGCTGCCCCATTTCTGATGGATGTAAAGCTGAACGACTTCGTCCCCGGCAACCTTCCCGGTGTTGGTCACGTCGGCGGTCACGGCAAGCGATTGGCCGATTTTCACCTGTGGCGCCGAAACCTTAAGATTGGCGATCTCGAAACTGGTGTAGCTGAGGCCGAAACCAAATGGGTACAGCGGCGTGGTCGGGCTGTCCCAGTAACGCGAGCGGTATTGCGGATGATCTTCGGGCTGATGGGTCAGCGTCCGCGCATAGTACAGTGGCGCGTGGCTGCCGCTGCGCGGGAAACAAACCGGCAGTTTGCCGCCCGGATTCGCGTCGCCAAAGAGGATGTCCGCCACCGCGTTTCCGCCTTCCGTTCCAGGTTCCCACGCTTCGAGGATTGCCGGAACATGCTCCGCCGCCCAGTTGATGCTCAGCGGGCGCCCGTTCAGCAGCACCAACACGACAGGCTTGCCAAGCGCGACGACGGCTTTCAGCAATTCCTCCTGACGCCCTGGCAGGTCGAGCGAGCCGCGTGACGCAAATTCCCCGGCCATGTTGGCGTTTTCGCCTAATACCATGATCACGACGTCCGTGCTTCGCGCCGTTTCTACCGCAAACTGAAAGGCTGTCTCGGCGGCTTCCGGCGTCTGGATCGGTTTTTTGGCGTCGGGAGTGAACTCATCAAAGGGAGATGGAATATCCCGGCGGATTTCCGGCCCCGGCGCGTAGGTGACGCTGGCTTCAGGCAATTTGGCGCGGATGCCTTGCAGGATGGTTACAGCAGCGGGTTTGTGCCCGAACACCATCCACGAGCCTTCGGTCGCTTCCATCGAGTCTGCCAGCGGCCCGATCACCGCCACATTTTTCAGGCTTTTTGAGAGCGGCAGCAGCCCGCCTTCGTTGCGCAGCAGCACCATCGAGCGCTGCGCTGCCAGTCGCGCGGCTTCTCTGTGTTCCGGCAGGACGACCACTTTTTCCAGCAGCATTTCATCCACATAGGGATGCTCAAACAGCCCCATGCGCACCTTGAGGCTCAGAATTGGCCGCACCATCTCGTCAATCTCTTCTATCGAAAGCGAGCCGTCTTTCACCAAATCAGCTAAGTTCTCCAAATAGACGCTTGAAGCCATATCCATGTTCAGTTCGGCCTTCAACGAGCGCAACGCGGCATCCCGCCCATCGCGAGCATGTCCCTGAACGACGAGGTTTCCTACCGCTAAGGCGTCGCTGACCACAAAACCCGCAAACCCGAATTCTCCGCGCAGCACGTCGCGCAGCAGCCAGCGGTTGCCGCTCGCCGGGACATTATTCAAATCCATGTAGGCGCTCATGAACGTTTCCACACCCGCGTTCACGGCAGCTTGAAACGGCGGGAAATAGACGTTGCGCAATTGCGCTTCGGAGAGGAAGACCGGGTCATAATCGCGCCCGCCATCCGCCGCGCCATATCCGGCGAAATGTTTGGCGCATGCCGCTACCCGCTCCGGGTCGGCCACATCGTTCCCCTGAAATCCGCGCACCTGCGCGGCGGCCATTGCTGCTCCAAGATACGGGTCTTCGCCTGCGCCTTCCACGATGCGCCCCCAGCGAGCATCCCGCGCAATATCGAGCATCGGGCCGAATGTCCAGTGCAGTCCGGCGGCGCGAGCTTCTTTCGCGGCGATGGTCTGCGCCTGTTCCGCCACTGCTGGATCCCACGAAGACGCCATCGCCAACGGCACAGGGAAAATCGTCCGGTAGCCGTGAATCACATCTAAGGCGAAAAGCAGCGGAATCCCGGATGGACTTTCTTCCACCGCAATTTTTTGCAGTTCATTGAACTTCTTCGTGTCATTCAGCCAAAGCACCGAACCTGCGCCGCGTTTGCGGATGATTTCTTCGGCTTTCGGTCCCGGCATAAAGTCCGCGCCGCTGATTTGCGCTAACTGTCCGACTTTTTCTTCGAGGCTCATCCGCGCTAACAGCGCTTCGACTCGTTCGGCGATTTTCGTGTCCGATGGAATGGAGGCGGTTATCCCTGCGTTTTTGATTGTGTTCATACATCTCTCCTTTAAAAGTATTGCGTTGGGTCATTCATTTTTAAGAGAACTTTATGCCTGACGTCCCCGTCGGCGTTGCGAAAAGAGGCCGACGAGGACGTCAGAATTATTCAGCCACTTTTGCGAGTGCGCCTTTGAGCGCAAAGCCTGCACATGGCGTTTGCGTAATCAATGCAATCGGTTGCATTGTAGTATCAAAAAAACACGTGATGTTTTCACTCTTTTGCCTCAACAATAACATAGAACTGCACCGTGCAGCCTCTTCGCTAAATTTCTTGTTATTCCTCACGTATTCGGCATACACAGGAGTTGAAACGTTCACGTTTTTTCAATCCATGATTTTCGCAACGCTCTTAGCAACCGGTTGCATTGAGCGATAATGAATATAACCCATAAACCTGTCAAGAAAAATATCGTTACTTTTTTATCTTGTCTTTGAACTTCGCGATTTATTGCCAATTGGTTTAACGCGCGACAATATCCACAATATCGTGATGTCCAGCGCTGATGTCCATCTGAGCCACTAACGCGATAATCTCAGACAGGCTCGCCGCATACGCCGTCTTCCCGAAGACTCTGCTTTCAAGGGTAATCTCCGTGTCAGGACTGGTGATCGTGATTTGATGGTATGCGTGTCGGGCGAGATAGTCAGACGGGATGCCGAAACACTGCTGCTGCCGTTCCGGATTCCGTTCTGATCGAATCTCTGATTCGGCAACGCCAAGTTGGTGCGCGAGATAGATCGCTGTTCCGGGCTTCGTCTTTTTGGCGGCTTGATGCGACTCTGTAATGGCAATCGCCTGCCCTTGAAAATATCGTGAAGCGTGCCGTACCATCGCCATAAAGCGGAGCATCTGCATGTTCACATTCGGGCAGAGAATCACCGGAAAGTTCACCGTCTCAGGAATTATGGCATCTGCCGTCGAAAGTTCGAAGAGTGCAGTCTGTGTCGCGGCGCAATAAGCGATGACTTCTGGCAATTCGCGCCCTGACCCGGCATGAACCACGATCCGCGACTCCGAAACCGACGCTGCTCGATCCTCCCACCGAATGGTACGAGAGATCGCCTCTCCATGCAGCCCCTCGATCAACTCGTTTGCCAACTTCCCCCGTCCGACTATCAGTACCTCAAATGTTTTCATCTTCCTATTTTCCAAATTCCTGAGCATTCGCACTGTTGCTTGCGAATACTGGTCAGGCGAGGGTTTTCTTAAACATGCCGACGTAGAACGATTTTCCTGAATCTAATGTGACCATCCTGCGTTCGACTTCGAGCAAATTGCATTGTTGGCATTCACGACAAAACTGTTCAATATCAACAAGGTTGACGATTGACTTGAGCGTCTTTAAACTGACATATTTCGTTTCTGAAATCTCTGGCAAGTTGTGACTCGGACGCTGTAATACGACCTGAAAGATTGCATCCTCGCGTAACCATTCCGATATTTTTTGAAGTAACGTATATGATTCAAGGTACTCAAACACAAGACCTGCAAAAATCAACGAATATTGATTAGGCTGAAGCGCACAATGATTCAGGTCATCATGCACAATTTCCAAGCCCGGAATGCGATGTTCGTAACGCCGTTTCAATACCTCAAGAAAGGATGCATTAATATCAACAACAGTCGTGCGTTTTGTGCAGGCTGGGTCAATGTATTCAAGTCCGTTCCCGGTTCCGCATCCGATGATTGCCATTTCTTCGGGCGCATATTTTGCCAATCCTTGTTTTAAACAATCAGCAAGAAATGTCAGTTGCTTAACGTTCGGGCTGCTCATGTGCCCTTCGTAATCGTCAGGTGAAATTGTTGCCCATGGATTTTCTATGTAAGCCATTGAGTATGCTCCTTTGATGTCTATCCTCATTTTTCTCTTGTAGAACCTCGTGAATACGTTCTTCAAACGCCTGTTGTTGACAGCGTGCGCCTTCTCGTCAAGGAAAATGCACAACATGGTTATGATTGAATAGTTCTACTTTGTTACATTTCGTTTTCCTTGCCCTGAAAGGGCAGTGGGGTACAGACAGCGGTTTCAACCGATGGGAACAGGCTCCGCGCGGCCCCCGCCCTGAAGAGGCGGGGGAAGATGCCCCTCCGCCCCTTCAGGGCGCATTGGTGGCTGGCCGTGTTTCTGGGGATGAATCCCCAGGCTGTATTCCTCTGCCCTTTCAGGGCAAAACGCGACGTTTTCGAATCTAACAAAGTAGAAATAGACATTATCGGAAATAAACTCTAATGAACAATTCCCGAAAAATTTTTTGAAATAGACTTGACAATGAAATAATGTTTGCTATATTATTTGTAGCATGATACAAAAATAATAGCGCAGTGCTTCTCGAACTATAAAAAACCTACAAATTTAAGGAGAATGACATCATGAAGTTTTTATGGACGGCAATTTATGTCAAAAATTTGGATGAATCAATCGCGTTTTATTCCAAACTGGTGGGGCTTCAAGTGATGAAGCGTTTTCCAGCAGGTCCCGGAATGGAGATCGCGTTTATGGGCAATGGCGTGAACAATGAAACATTGGTCGAACTTTTGGCGGATCGAAGCAAAAACGCTGTCAATCACAGTGAATTCATCTCGATTGGTTTTGCGGTTGATTCTCTTGACGCCATGCTGGAGACAGTAAAAAATCACAACATTCCCGTCCACAGCGGACCAGTTGAGACTCCCAGCGGTTCAAGATTTTTCTGCGTCAAAGACCCGAATGGCGTGAATGTGCAGTTTTTTCAGCAACAATAGTCATTATTTCACATAAGGAGCGGTTTATTTGAATGTCTGTGTGACTTCCAGATAGATCGTTTTGAATAACATCAATGAACATCCAATCACTAAAATTCGCGTGTTTTTCACCGACCGGAACGACCAGGACAATTCTTCAACATGTTGCGCGTGGAATGAATCAACACGCGGCAGAATTCATAGACATTACCAGACCAGATGCGCGAACACAACCTCTGCATACGTCGGAACATGAATTCCTGCTTGTGGCTGTCCCGGTGTATATGGGCAGAGTGCCCGCCTTGTTACATGAGTGGCTGCATACGATTCAGGCTCGTCACACGCCTGCCGCATGTATTGTCGTGTACGGAAATCGCGCGTATGAAGACGCGCTCCTTGAATTGAACGATATTTTAACGCAGCAAGGATGCGTGCCGATTGCCGGAGCCGCTTATATTGGAGAACACTCTTTTTCGAATTCCGAAATGCCAACAGCCGAAGGCCGTCCTGATGCAAGCGACTTACATCACGCAGAAATGTTTGGGCGGAAAATTCATGAAAAGCTCCTCGCCGTTTCATCAATTGATCAGATGCCGAAGATGTTTCTGCCCGGCAATTCTCCCTATGGGGGAATAACGACGCTCTGGAATGTTGATTTTATCGCGGTGAATCACGCCTGCACGCAATGCGGGATTTGCGCGGAAGGATGCCCGGTTGGGGCGATCAGTCGAGAAAACAGCGCCGTGATTGATCAGGAACAATGCGTGACATGCTGCGCCTGCATCAAAAATTGCCCGCAACACGCCAGAACGATAAAAAACAGCCCTGTCAAAGACGCGGCGCTGCGGCTTCATACACTGTATAAAGAACGCAAGGAACCGGCCTTTTTTCTATAAGTCAATCGCTGAGGAAAAGAACTATTCATGTACGTCGAAACTATCGTTTCGACGTACACCACAGCACATAAAAATTTTCTTTTTCAGGAGGAGTGAACATGTCAATTCCAACGCCAGGACAACCTGTGAGAGGTTCGAAAACCGGCGTCCCGATCATGGCGCTGTTTGATTTGCTGGGGAGAACGTGGGCAATGGGAGTGCTATGGCAATTACAAGATGGGCCGTACACATTCAGAGAACTGCAAGAAAAGTGCGAATCCATTTCTCCTTCTATTTTAAACAGCCGCATCAAAGACTTACGCAACGCCGATATTGTCGAGCGAACCCTGGATGGCTATCAACTGACGGCGCGAGGTCAGCGCCTCGTGACGATCATCCGTCCATTTGGGGATTGGGCAAGGGAATGGGCAAAAGAAGTCTTTGATTTGACAGAAGAGACTAATCAAG
>CAZMEO010000079.1:0-5841 GCA_964565315.1 uncultured Candidatus Moduliflexus sp.
TCGGATACCGATTACAAAGGCGTGTTCCTGCCGTCGAAAGAGTCGATCTTATTAGGTCGGATTCCGGAAAGTTATTCTTTTTCGTCTCGTCCAGATGGCGAACGCAACACCTCCGATGACGTGGACATGGAGGCGTATTCGCTGCATTATTTTCTGCAATTGGCCTGCGAAGGCCAGACCATCGCCTTAGACATGCTGCACGCGCCTGACAATATGATTCTTGAAACATCCGCGATCTGGCAGGCGATTGTCAAAGAGCGCCGCCGCTTTTATTCCAAACGCCTCGATTCGTTCGTGAATTACGCCAGAAAACAGGCCAGCATTTACGGCATCAAAGGTTCGCGCTTGCAGGCGGTCGAAGACGTATTGGCCGTGTTGAACGCCGTTGACGGCGACGCAAAACTTCAGGCGATCTGGAATGAACTGCCGCGCCGCGAGCATTGCGGTGAAGCCGGGCGCGACCCGAACGGCATGAGAATGTATGAGGTGTGCGGCAAGCGCTTTCAGGAATCTGTCACTGTCGCCTACATGCTGCCGGTGTTAGAGCAATTCGCCAGCCAGTACGGACAACGCGCCAAACTCGCCGCGCAGAATCAGGCGATTGATTGGAAAGCGGTATCCCATGCGCTGCGCGTGGCCTTGCAAGTCAAGCAAATCTTGACGGAACAGACCATCACGTTTCCACTGAAAGACGCCGCGTTTCTGCGGCAAGTCAAGCAAGGCGAATTGGATTATCTGACGCATGTCGCGCCGACGCTCGACGCACTGATGGATGAAGTCGAAACACTGCTTGCCGCGAGCGAGTTACCCGAACAGGCGGACACGGCGTATTGGGATCGGTTTCTCTGCGACGTGTTAGAACAGGAATTGTTTGCGCAATCACAACGCGATAAATATTCAACGCAACAGACGCAAATGCCGCAAGAGACGCCATAACGTTTGCGTCTATTGCGTCTTTTGCGCCGCTTGCGTTAGTTTTTATGAAAGACGTTATTTTACAAAAATTAACAGACCTTGAGCAGCAATACGGCATCACGATTCTTTACGCCTGCGAATCGGGCAGCCGCGCCTGGGGCTTTGCTTCGCCCGATAGCGATTATGACGTGCGTTTCCTGTACGTTCACCCGAAACAGGCGTATTTGGCGATTTACGATCCCCGCGACGTGATCGAATTTTCCGACGGCGGCGTGCTGGACATCAGCGGATGGGATATGAAAAAGGCGCTGTATTTGCTGTATAAAGCGAATGCGCCGCTGCGAGAATGGCTGACCTCGCCGGTCGTGTATCGCTGCGACGAGGCCGTGATGTCGCTGATGTTCGACTTGATGCGCGAGGCGTTTCTGCCCGCGCCGCTCTGCCATCATTATCTCGGCATGACGACCAAACGGCTCATGCTGATTGAAGAAACCGGCGAAGCGACCGGCAAGTCGTATTTGTACGCCTTGCGCACGCTGTGGTGCTGCCGGTGGATTCTGCGCCGCAACAGCCAGCCACCGATGCTGTTTGATGAATTGCTGACAGAATTTCTGCCGGATGCAAAAAACGAATTCCGGCAGGAAATTGACCGCTTGCTTGCCACCAAAAAAGCGGGCAATGAGAAAAACGGCGTCTCGCGTTCAGAACGGCTTGAGCAATATCTGTATGCAGAATTGCAAGCCGCCAAAGCGAATCTGCCGCCAAGTCCGCCTCATCTCGATATTGAGCGGTTCGATGAGGTGTTTCGAACGGTTGTCGAATAATTAACATCATATCACCCCTGTCAGGGGGTGTTCAGAACAAGGATGGATAATATGTTTTTTGATCTGCCATTAGAGCAATTACGTGAATTTCGCCCGCAGCGCACTGAGCCAGAGGATTTTGACGCCTTCTGGCAAACCACATTGGCCGAAACGCGCCAGCATCCGCTGAATGCCGTGTTCGAGCCGGTTGATGCTGGTTTAACGCTGATTGAAACGTATGACGTGACGTTCAGCGGGTACGGCGGGCAGCGCATCAAAGGCTGGCTGAATCTGCCAAAACAACGCGGCGGCGCGCTGCCCTGCATCGTCGAATTTATCGGCTACGGCGGCGGGCGTGGGTTTCCGATTGACTGGTTAGGCTGGAGCGCTGCCGGATACGCGCATCTGGTTATGGATACACGCGGACAGGGCAGCACCTGGCGAAAGGGGGACACGCCCGATCCTGAGCCGGATGGCGCGAACCCGCATCATCCGGGTTTCATGACGCGCGGCGTTCTTGACCCGAACACGTACTATTATCGCCGCGTCTTTGCCGATACCGTCCGCGCCATTGAAACGGCTCGCAGCCATGCGGCGGTGGACGCTTCCAAAATCATCGTGACCGGCGGCAGTCAGGGCGGCGGCATGACGCTTGCGGCAGCGGCGCTTGTTCCCGATGTGTTCGCGATGATGCCGGATGTGCCGTTTTTGTGCATGTATCGCACGGCAACGGAAATCACGAACAGCGACCCGTATGGCGAAATCGTGCGCTATTGCAAAATCCATCGTGACAAGATCGAAACGGTCTTTCGGACGCTGTCGTATTTCGACGGCCTCAATTTCGCGGCACGAACGAGATGCCCCGCGCTCTATTCAGTCGGATTGATGGATGACATCTGCCCGCCGCGCACCGTATTTGCGGCGTACAATTATCACGCCGGGCAGAAAGAAATTTGCATCTATCCGTACAATAACCATGAAGGCGGCGAGTCGTTTCATCAGCGCGAAAAGCTCCGCTTTGCGCGGCAAGTGCTTCAGGGGAAATAGCGTGGCACAGCCCTGTCAGGAACTGCGCTCCTGACAGGGCGTTCGAACGCCGCGCTCATTCTTCGAATGGCCGCCAGAACAGCAGCTTGGCATAGACATGCTTTTTTTCGCTGAGTTCCTGATTGATTTCTTCTTCGATTTTCGTGACGTGCGCTAACGAGCGAATCTGTTCGCCTTCCCATTCCGCATTGGCAAAATACGGCTCGCCATTGTCATAATACACATACGATATGAAATATCTCATGATGCGCTCCTTTTCAAATTGGTTGATGTGAGCGAACAAGGCTGTTCGCCGGTATGCGTGATGCGCGAAACACCATCAGGACTGTTCGAATGGCAGGCGGATCGTAAAGGTCGTGCCGCGCCCCAATTCGCTTTCTACGTCAAGCGTCCCGGAATGGAGTTCCACAAATTGTTTGACAATCCACAGCCCTAACCCCGTGCCTTTGATTTGATCCACATTGCCGCCGCGATGAAAGGCGTCGAATAAATGTTCGAGATCGCCAGGCGCAATGCCAATCCCTTCGTCGCGCACGCAGAAACGTATGTCAGAAGAGCCAGTTTCGCGGAAAATTTCGAACTGGATTGTCCCGCCATTCGGCGAATATTTGATGGCATTCGACAGCAGGTTCGAAAAAATATGTCGCAGCAATTTCGGATCAATATTCGCCTCGAATCCCTCGCCATGCACCGAAAATTCCAGCACATGCGCGTCGGCGCAGATCGAGCGGAACTGGTCGGCAATATCGCGGCAGTAGGCCGCCACGTCGAGATGCGTGGGATGAAACTGAAATTGATGCGACTCGACTTTCACTAAGAGCAGCACATCATCGAGCAAGTCCGCCATTTTGGTGACGGCGTCCTCGATAATATCCAACTGTTCCAGTTTTTTTTCAGCGCTCATGCGGTCGGCATAACGTTTCAGCATTTTGCTGGTCATGCTGATGATGGTCAGCGGCGAACGCAGTTCATGCGAGGCGACGGAAATGAAACGCGATTTGATCTGATTCAGTTCTTTTTCTCGATCCAATCCCGCTTGCAATTCGGCGTTCTTCCGGGTCAGTTCGCGCTGTAACCGCTGAAGCGTCAGGTGAATATTCACGCGCGCCAGCACTTCTTGCGCCTGAAACGGCTTGGTAATATAATCAAGCGCCCCTAATTCGAATCCTTTGACTTTTTCCACCGTGTCGGACAGCGCCGTCATGAAAATCACGGGAATATCGCAGGTGTCGGGATGGCGCTTTAACTGGCGGCAGACTTCGAAGCCGTCCATATCGGGCATCATGACATCGAGCAAAATGATGTCAGGATGGTCGGATCGGGCGATGTCAAGGCATGTTCGGCCATCGCTGGCAAACGAGATGTCGAATCGGGTTTGCTCGAACAACTCAAATAAAATTTCTAAGTTGGCGGGGTGATCATCCACAATTAAAATTAACGTCTCTTCAGCGTTCATGGGCAAGTTGCGTTAAGCGTTGAATCAATTCGGTTGTATGTAAATGTTTGGCTAATTGGCGCAGTTCTTTGAGCGTGTCATACGAATGCGTGGGAGACGCTTCGAAGTCTGCAATCTGATGCAGCAGTTTTTTGATGCGTCCTTTGTGCGCGAGCGCTAATAATGTCTCATAGGCTTCACGCGGAAGCTGCGCCGGAATTTTCGATGCGTTCGGCGCGGTCTGGCCTGTTTCTGGCGTCTCTTCTAAATCCTTTTGATAGACCCATTCAAGATGCAGGTAATGTTCTAATATCGCTAACAGTTTTTCAGCAGAAATCGGCTTGATAATAAAATCATTAAAACCGATGTGAATGGCGCGTTGCCGGGTTTCTTCGAAGACGCTAGCTGAGACCGCGATGATAATGGCTTTGCGGGCGTTCGGCGGCATCTGCGCTTCCGCATGGCGAATCTGCTGCGTTGCGCCGAAGCCATCCAGAATCGGCATCCGCAAATCGAGCAAAATCAGGTCAGGCCGGATGTCTAAGGCGGTTTCAATGCATTCCAGCCCATTCTCAACGGTGATGATTTCAAAGCCTAACGGAAACAGCAGCCCAACCAGCACTGCGCGGTTTGCAGCTTCGTCATCGGCGACGAGAATCACGCGCCGCGCCCCTTTATAGCCGATAATGCGTTGCTGGGTTGACGTGGATAACGTGGCAATTTCGCCGGACATCTCAATGAGCGGCAAATCGAACCAGAAGCGCGTCCCTGCGCTCGGCGTGCTGGAGACATGCAGCGTTCCCCCCATCAACGCCACCAATTTCTGGCAGATCGCCAGCCCTAAGCCCGTGCCTTCAATGGAAGCGTCACGATGTCCGGCTTGCTGGAATGGCGAAAAAATCTGATCAAGGTCTTCTGGCGCGATCCCTTCGCCGGTATCCTCGACGGTAAAGCGCAGGAAGGGCTGTTCGGCAAGCGAGGCCGCCGGCAGCGGCGAGACGGTAAATGCGACCGTGCCTGCGTGGGTATATTTGACGGCATTATCCAGCAAATTCAGCAGAATTTCCTGCAAGCGTTTTTCGTCGGCTCGAATCCCTTTCGGCAGGTGTTCGTGTCGATGATACTCGAACACCAGTCCTTTTTGCTCGCATCGCATCCGAATCATTTTGGCAATTTGATCCAAAAATGGCGATAACACCAAATTGCCGACCTGAATCTCGATGCGCCCCGCTTCGATTTTCGACAGGTCTAAAATCTCATTGATCAATCTCAGCAGATGTTCGCCGCTGTGCTGAATCGTCAACAGGCCATCGCGCTCACGCTCAGTCAGATGTTCGGAGGCTCTGAGGATTTGCGCATATCCTAAGATGGCGTTGAGCGGCGTGCGCAGATCATGACTCATATTGGCAAGAAATTCGCTTTTCGCCCGGCTGGAGGATTCCGCCCGTTCTTTCGCCTCTAACAGCAGCAGATTCGTTTCCTGCAATGCTGAGGTGCGTTCCCGCACGCGCTCCGTTAATAAGGCGCGTTCTTGCCGTAAGGCGTCTTCAGCGCGTTGGTGTTCTTGTTCCTGTTCAAGGCTATGCAGCGCAAACGCCAAATCGTTGCCAATTTCCCGAAACACCTGCTGTTCTTCGTCAT
>CAZMEO010000079.1:5941-11276 GCA_964565315.1 uncultured Candidatus Moduliflexus sp.
CGCGGGTCTTCGAGAAGAATCCAGGCGGCTTGATAACCTCGCGTTTCGATCAATAAATTGCAGGTTTGTTGGATCAGGCGCGAGCGGTCTTTTTCTTTGATGAGGCACTGCGAGACTTTGCGCACGGCCTGAAGCACGGCATTTAAGTGCGCGATTTTCTGCTCCATCTGATGTTTGCGCAACGCAATATCAAGCGTGATGAGCAATTCGCGTTCTTGCAGCGGCTTGAGGAGATAGGCGGACGGCTCTGTGATTTTCGCGCGTTGCAGCGTTGTTTGATCGCTATACGCGGACAGAAACACAATCGGAATCGAGACACGCGACCGAAGAATGTCTGCCGTTTCAATGCCGTCTAAATCGCCCGCAAGATGAATGTCCATCAGGATCAGGTCTGGCTGGCTCGTCTCGATGTGTTGGATGGCGGCTTCGCCAGAAGAGACGGTGGCCTGGACGCGATAATTCACGCTCTGGAGGAGCAATTTCAGATGTTCGGCGACAAGCAATTCATCTTCGACAATCAAGACGGTCGGCGGCATGGCAAAAGTTCCTCGTGTGCTTACGGGGTCAACGTGATGTGAAGATGCTGGCAGACGGTTTCATTCAACGTCCAGAGATCAATCGGCGTGGAAAAGGTTGCATCGCAATGTTGAATAAATTGTTCCTGCGGCAGCGTGTGAACGGCCTGGCTGGTGATCGCAAAAATTTTGACCGCTTTCGGAGCGGTCGCCCGTTGGATTTGGCGGATGAGTTCCACGCTTTCATTGCCAAACAGCGCCACATCCACCAGAATAAGGTCTGGGTGATATTTCAGGCTTTTTCTCACGCCGTCGCCCGTGTCGAAGGCTTCAAGCACCTCGCCGCCGAGCGGCGCAAAACTCCGTTCTAAGAAGGCGCAATTTTCCCACAGCGGCGTGAAGACCAGCGCCTTAAATCCTGGCGAAGGGCTTGCCGGATGGAAATCTGTCGGGCGCAACTCCTGCATCACGCGCTGCGCGTCGCCTTCATCGGCCATCGTAAACCAGAAGGCGGGATTGCCTGATTTCAGGATGGGGAAGACGCTTTCTATTTCGAAGGTGAGCGTGATGGTCGTGCCGACCTCCATCTGGCTCTCGACGCGCAGCGTTCCTCCTTCTAATTCCGTCAGCAAATACGCAATAATCAACCCTAAGCCTGAGCCTTGCTGTTCTTGCTGTTTCCGCCCGAATTGCATATATGCGCCGATGTTCGCAATCTGTTCCGGCGTCATGCCGCGCCCGTGATCCGTAATGCGAATAGCGCAGGTGTGTTCGGAAGTGGACATCTGCACCGTGACCGGCGTGCCGCGTCGGGAAAATTTGAAGGCGTTGTCAATCAATTCGGTCACGATTTTTTCGAAATTGGTCGGGGAACTTTTCACAAACGCATCGGAAATCACGAGCCTCAAATCCTCGGCGCGATTGGTTTCTTTGGCGCGTTCCTGAGCAGCATTTTTCAGAATGCTTTTGATATTGCATGGCTGCTCGCGCTGCGTGAGTAAGGCCTCGTGAGACGCATATTTAATCAATTTCAGGTTGGCATACAGCAGCGCATTTTCGACAAGGCGATGCAGGCGGAGGCCGTTTCGATAGATCGCCGTGCCATATTCGAAGATTTGGCGAGATTCCGGCAATTGATGCTGATTGGTCAAAAAACTGGAAAATCCTAAGATGACGGTCAGCGGCGTGCGAAGCTCATGCGGCAGCGACAGACTCAGGCTCAGGCGCAGCTCTTCCAGCATGGCGCGTTCTCGCGTTAAGGCGGCTTCCAAATCGGTGTTTTTGAGTTGCAAGCGTTTTTGAAGAGACTGAATCGTGAGATGGGTTTTCACCCGCGCCAGCACTTCCTCGCGCTGAAACGGCTTGGTAATGTAATCAACCGCGCCTAATTCGAAGCCTTTGATTTTATCCAGCGTATCGGAGAGCGCCGTCATGAAAATGACCGGAATGTCTTTGGTCGCTTCATTGCTTTTCATGCGTTGGCAGGTTTCGAACCCATCAATGCCTGGCATGACCACATCTAACAGCATCAGGTCTGGCGCGATGCTTTCAAGCAATTCGAGCGCTTTTTCTCCGTTTTTGGCCGAGAATACCCGAAAACCGAATTTCGTCAGGTAACTTGACAGCAAATCCAAATTCGTGGGATTATCATCAACGACAAGAATCATCGCGTCATGCCATTCTTTCTCTTCCATAACAATTCCTTTACCAAATAGAGATGCGCGCTCGATCAGTTTCGAGACGTGGCCTTTTTGGTTTTATTCTCTGGCGTTACGCTGCGTCACGTCAGTTATTATTTGACAAAATGCCTGAAAAAGAGTTCGTATAATGTCAATAGAATTTCGAGCACAATCAGCGCGACGACATACCATTCCACCCGCAGCATGTGGGTATTATTCAAAATATCCAATTGCGTTTCGACAGTTTTGGAGATCAAATCCAATTTTCGTTCTAAGGCGCGATGGCGTTCTTGCAGTTCGTATTCGCTCTCCAGATACGCATACAGCCGCTCAAGCTCCGGGCGTTCCCAGAGGATTTCCGGTTTATCGACGACTTCGACGCGCCCGACCATTTTATGTTGAATTAAGAGCGTGTCGCCGATATGCCGCATGAACTCATTTTTGCGATTCATGCCGCGCCCTCGTTTTTGCAAATTGGCGGCTAACGGCTCGATCCGGTCGAACACGGCAGCGACATGTTTCTCATGCCACGCCAGCACAACGCTTTTGGAAAGGATGTCGGCGACCACCTGAATGCGTTCTATTGAGAATTCGCGCAAATAGACATCGCCATTCGGAGCGACGTGGTCTTGTTCGGCCTCGTCGCGGCAGATTTTCATCTGCTCGTTTTCGCGCTCAGGATAGGCGTCCTGAATCATGGGCGTCAACTGGGACAAAAACGAAATTTCTTCAATCGGCTCTAAGCCAAACAGCACGACCACGCCATAACGAAAAAAAACGGCGCAGCCAGATTCGCCCGCGGCAAGACTCAGCGGGGCAACGGCGATGCTGCGCCCCGATTCTAAAGAGCGCAGATCAAGGCGTTCGCCGAGAAACATGGCGCGCGCGTCAATGGTGTTTTTATTATTGAATAATGATATAGTTGTCATTGATTATGGTTATCCAAAAATGCGAGTTTTCGCCAATCCCATTGTTTGCGTTTTGAAGTTAGCAACTGAGGCGGCAAACTGCTCGGCTTTATGTTTTTCAATGGTTTCGCGCAGAAAGATGATTGTGACGGCAAACGTATGCGTACCGAGATATGCCCCGCCGCAGCCGAACACGCTTTTGACGCCATGCGTCTTGACAAAGTCTTGCGCGGCAATGATTTTCCGGCCTGAATGATCAACCTCGGACGCGGCATCTTTCACGAAAAACACGCCGCTCATGCTGCCCATCGTTTTGACGACAACATCCGCGTCGTGCTGGTCGATCCAATCCACCCCCAATCCGAGTTCTTTCAGCAGGCGCGACATCATCGGAATCGCGTCAATAAATTGGGCGGATAACAGCGGAATGCCTAAATGCCCTCTGGAGTTGGAACGGCGATTCCATTCCGGCCTGACGCCGGATGTTCCTAACAAACTTAACACCAGCGTCTCGTTGCGAAGCGCCTGTTTTAGTCCTTTTTCTCCTACAAGCTGCTCTACGAACGCATGCACCTCTAACGGAAGTCCTTGATACGGTACGGTCGCAAATTGCCTGACCAGCACAATCGACTCTTTAAATGCGTCATAAACGACGCGCGTGTATGCCTGAGACGCCTTTTCGAGCGTAGAACTGACCTGGACAGCAGTGGTAATCGTATCCTGTAATGCTCTGAATTCTTGTACCCCTGAAGCGCTGAGTTTTGCCATAACGATACCTCCGATTCAAAATCGCCACTACCAATTAGTTGACAAAACATGCCCCTTCCACACTGTCATGTTTGCATCGGGCCGGATGACATGAATTGGTGAATGCGCCGCAACCAATTCCACCATATAAACAATATGAACTTTTGCAAGGTTTTTTCAAAGAAAATATATTTGACAAAGAATCACAGACCTGATGAAATTTGGGGAAGATGAGACAGGACGCGAAATCGTTTGATATGAGAAGTGAGTAACAACACCATGATGAGAGAGATCGTATGAAATACCTGCTTCGGATGGAACACTGGATGATTCAACGCTGCCGTTTTGACCGCATGAGCAACAATCTGTTCTGGCTGGCGGCGGCGCTGCTCCCGTTTATTTTCGCGCTGATGGGGTGGGTACTGCATCTGCATGAACGCGAAGGCATCGAATACCTTGTTGATCGCAATCTTGGCTTTACGCGCCGCGCCGCCGAAATTTATCGCCATGAAGACGGCCTCTATTTCCGCCCGCTGCGCTCGCAATTATTGGTCAATTTCAAGTCTGTTTCGAAAAGCGTAAAGCTCTCAGAAAACGATCAGCTTGTGATTGGCCGGACAATTTTTCAGGCGAAAGAATTGGAAAGCTGGACGCCGCATCTGCGCACCATCGGCTATTATCTCACAGAACGGGATTTGAGCGGCGGCGCGTCGTTCGGGCGCTCGATTCACCCCGAAGAAGCGAACGCCTGGAACACGAACGACGTCGTCGTGCAGGATACCGATTTCGAGCCGGTGCATTTCAAGCTGTTCGCCGCTGGAGAACAGCAATATCACTTAGTGAATCTCGGACAAAAAGGGGTATTCATTCCGGCTGCGCCTCCGACAGATGGCAAAAAACGCAAATCCAAGGCGCCGGAATGGACGCAAATCATGACTGAAACGATGGTGCAGGCGGGGCAGCGGATCAAAATTGAACACACGATTTTGGAACTTGTGCCAGTCTCGGAGCGCGAAGCCCTGAAGCTCGCCATCGTGCGCGGCGCGCAGCCGGTGTTGACGCTGTCGCGGAATAACGCCAGCGTCATCGGCGGCGTCAGCCTCTTTCCGAAAGAATATATCCCGGATTACCTTGTGGATGAACGCTTTTTGGAATATGCGCGGCAGGCCATCGAAGCCGGGCTGTTCGGGCTGGATGATCCCGCGACGCGCAAAGGCGCTCCGCAGTTGCGCGTTCGTGGTTTCGATGCGGCGGGCAAGTTGGTGACGGCGGAATTCGACAAATTGACGGACAAACAGAAATTTCTACTGCATCAGATTTTTCGTTTCCGCGAAGCGCAGGGGCAGGCGTTGCGCTGGAAACGTCCCTTCAATCGCGAAGGCGACGACCCGTATCGCTTTTATCCTGACCAGACCGAAAATTTCATCATCAGCGAAAAAACGAACACGGTCACTAACATGTACACCTACGCCGCGCATCTGACCAA
>CAZMEO010000079.1:11376-12539 GCA_964565315.1 uncultured Candidatus Moduliflexus sp.
CGTCGAGCGCACGCCGGGCAATAACCTGATTTTGACGCTGGATGACGACATGCAGCGTGTCGTTTCTGCCGAGTTAGCAAAAAAATTGAAAGAACTGAACGCGCGTTTTAAAACGGATCAGTTCAAAGGCGCGGCAATCCTGATGAACAAAGAAGGCGAAGTGCTTGCCTCCGCAAGCCTGCCGTCCTACAACCCGAACGATTTGCATAGCATTCTCGCGGCCATGCAGGAATCGTCGGAAGATCACTGGAACAGTTCGTATATCAACCGCGCCACGCATAAAAGCTATCCGCCCGGTTCGACGATGAAAGTGATTATGTCGTCCATCGCGCTGGATAATAAGGCGCAATTCCTTCTGCCGACCGGCGACGGACAGTATTTTATCAATAATAATGGCAGCCCGTTTTCCTGCACCGGCTATTTGGATTCGTTTCGCGGCGTCAGTTTCGGCAAATATGGCATTCCCGATTTTCGAGGTTCCGGGGCGCACGGCCAGTTGACGCTCGATACGGCGCTGACGAAATCGTGCAACAACACGTTTGCGTTTATCGCCTTGAGCGCGGGGCTGGAAACCATTCGAAAATATGCGGAGCGCTTCGGTTTCAATCACTCGTTTGATTTCTTGCCGTATGAGATGTTTAAAGACGACCCGCAGATTGTCGGCGGCGTGAAACGCGACGCGCTTGATCCGCTGGCAAGCCTGAGAAGCCAGGTGCCGACGCCAAAAGAAGAACTGAAACTGACCCAGTTAGGCCGCATCGGCATCGGGCAATGGGAAGTATTAGCGACGCCGCTGCAAATGGCGACGGTCGCGATGACGGTCGGCAATTTCGGCATGAGGCCGTTTCCGCATCTGTTGGCCGGCATCGAAGACTTGAAGGAACGCAACATCCGCTGGTTTCCGCTGCCGCCGAAAACCGAGGTCTTTTCGAAAGAGGTGATGGCCGAAATGTTCCCGATGATGCACCACGTTGTCCTGCAAGGGAGCGCGACGCGCATCACCCGCAGCACGATTCAATATTACCCGCTGAAAGAGCAAGTCGCCGGAAAAACCGGCACGGCGGAAGTCGAAGATCAGAGCGGCAAAAAATATAATGTCATCTGGTTCATCAGTTTCGCGCCGATAGAAAACCCGCAATTGGCGCTCGCCATCGTGATTGAAA
>CAZMEO010000080.1:0-12408 GCA_964565315.1 uncultured Candidatus Moduliflexus sp.
GCATCAGTTTTCGGCGCAACCAGGTTCATGAGTTTTTCGTCATGATGGTTACGCACCACGCACAGATTATCGAAAATCATGGTCGCGCCATTATCGCGGGTAAAGGCTGGCCATTCAGGGAGACGGCTATGATTCGGATTGCCGCTGCGCGCGAAATTGATCCAGGCCAGACTCATCTTGTCCGCCAACGCAAACGCGGCATCACCACCACCAGTTGCCGTATCCACAAGGCCAGCGTTATTGAAAATATACGGAATTTCCGCGCAATGCCAGGCCATGCCAACGCCATCCATCACAGGCGATTCATAGGTGAACATGTAGCTATACACCGGCGCGCCCTGCTGATCCGTCTTTAATTGCGCTGTTGTAATCGTGCCGGGACGCACTAAGGTATCGATAAAATTCGCATCCGCAAGTTTTTTATCAGGATAGGCTTCTATGAACGCTTTCCCGACGGCTTCGGCCTTATCGCCATATTTTTTGGCAAGTTCGGCGAGCGCCTGTTCCTCACTCCAGGTGTTTTTATTGTTCGCTTCGAGCGTTACCGGGTTGTTCGTAATAACCGTAGTAAACTCATTCAACACCGTCCCGATCATAAGCGGGATGCCTTTGGCCTGCGCTGCGAATTCCGCGCCGACCGGATGCGCAGTGATATATGCGCCATCCAGCACCGGCGCCCACATCATTGACAAGCCGCCGAATATTCCAGGAATCTTCTGCTCTTCAGCGGTTTGCGTTAAGGCTTTATTTGCGGCCTCGATCAACTGGCTGTACGGCACTGTCTGAAGCTCGCTCACTTGATCAGGTTTCAGGCCGAGATTTTCCAGGGTAAACTCAGCGACGCGCCGGCTTGCGGTGGGTTCGATGAGCGTCATTCCTAAATGAGGAAACGTGCCGCTTTGCACGATAGCTTTGTGGAACAGGCCATTCGCCGCCGGCATTGCCATCAGCGTCAGGATTTTGCCGCCGCCGCCTGATTGTCCGAATAGCGTAATATTCTCAGGATCGCCCCCAAACTGGGCGATATTGGCGTTAATCCACTTGAGGGCTGCGACGATATCCGCCATGCCGACGTTTGCCGAATATTTATACTGCTCGCCATAGGCTGAAAGGTCAAGATACCCTAAAACATTCAGCCGATGATTCAGAGAAACCACGACAACATCGCCTTTCTGACTCAGGTTTTCCCCATCATACGAGGCCTGCTCAATTGACGAGCCATTGGTAAAACCGCCGCCATGAATCCAGACCATCACAGGCCGTTTTTTGTCATCCTGAATTCCAGGCGTCCAGATATTCAGGAACTGGCAATGTTCGTTCTGGGGCAAATAACGATGTGGATTGAACAGTTCATCGCCAGCCACATCATTCATCGAAGGCATCGGGCAGATAGTGCCGTAATTTGTCGCTCCGCGAATTCCCTCCCAGGGTTCAACGTTCTCTGGCATCATGAAACGCTGGGCCTGGGCATAAGGCACGCCGCGATAGGTATAAATTCCATGACGAATAAAGCCCTGAAGTTGACCGGCATCAGTTTTCACGACCGCAACGGACGCCGACGCAATAAATTGATCGGTATTTTCTGCCCGGACGAATACGCTGGAACAGGCGAACATGGTCATCATCACAATTGCTCCCATCTTTCTGCAATTCATCATCATGCACTCTCCTTCTTTCATTGGTTGTTTTACTCTGCGAAACAGCAGTTCCGCTACCATACATCCTGATAACGGCACTTATCCGTCGCAACGATACACCAGCCCCATCGAAAATGAAAAAGTCCCCAGAGTATTGGGGACTTTTTGGTTCTACCCTTATAAATCGGCAATTTCCGCCAGAATTTTATCCGTGATTTCCTGCTGTTTCTGCGGATCGTCTTTCAACTCCGGCATCGTGCTGTAGGTCTCGTTTAATTTCTCTTCGAGCGTCTGCGCCGGGCCCGGTTTCCAGAAATGCACGGCGTCGTCGCCGATGTATTTCGCGACGATAGTGGCGGCTTCCTGATAGGTTTCCACCGTCATCCAGGGGGTGTTCAGGTTGATGGCATTGGCCGCGTTGCCGACGGCTTTGAATTCGGCTTCAGCCCTGATGTCGCGCGACGAACTGCCGACGCGAGCGGTAAAACGTCCGGCTTCCGCGTTCCAATCTTTCATCGCTGGATCGTAGGCTGATAACGCCCGTTTATCTATCGTAAACGTGACGGTTTTGGTTTCGCCGGGATTCAAGGCGATCTTCTGGAAGCCTTTCAATTCCTGATACGGGCGATCAAGGCGCGAAGCGTTGTCATGAATGTACAACTGCGCGACTTCTTTGCCCGCCATCTTGCCGCTGTTGGTCACGTCCACCGAAACGGTCAGCGTGTCGTTTTTATCTACATCCATCTGCGGCGCGCTCAATTTCAGATTGTTATACTCAAAGGTCGTGTACGACAGCCCGAATCCGAACGGATAGAGCGGTTCGACACCTTTGCTGTCGTAGTAGCGATAGCCGACAAACACTCCTTCGCCGTAAATCACCGTGCCGTTATAGCCGGGGAAATTCCCATACGACGGCACTTGTGCATAATATTTCGGGAAGGTTTCCGGGAGTTTGCCGGATGGATTGACTTTGCCCGACAGTACGTCTGCCACCGCGCTCGCATCCTGTCCCGGCTGCCATGTCAGCAAAATCGCGTCTGCCGCGTCGTTCCATTCGCTCATTTCCACCGGAGCGCCGATATTCAGCAGCACGACGACTTTCTTTCCGGCGGCATGATAAGCGTCCGCGACCGTTCGAATCATGGAGACTTCTTCCGGGTGCATCGCCATCGAATAGCGGTCAAAGCCTTCTGATGAGCCGCGCCCAATCGAAACGACCGCCACATCCGATGTCTGCGCCAATTTCGCCGCGTCGTCGCTGCTCAAGCCTTCTTCCGCTTCAAGCAGGGCGTATCCGGCAGTTTTCAGGCCATCGAATAAGGAAACAATCTTTTTCGGATCAGCATTCACCTGGGCGCTGCCGCCGCCGCCGATAATGAAATGTTTGGCGTTTTTGCCAATCACGGCCAGCGTTTTTACATTCTGCAACGGGAGCGCGTTGCCGTCATTTTTCAACAGCACCATGCCATCCGCCGCCGTCGCGCGGGCAATCGCTGCATACGCCGCCGAATCAAGCGCATTGGCGGCTTTTTCGCCTTTAAACACTGGCGTTTTCACGATGATGTTCAAGATGCGCCGCACGTTTTCATTCAAGACCTCTTCGCTGAGTTTCCCTTCTTTTACAGCCTCCAGCACAGTCTGATCCGGAGGCGCAGCATTGCCGCGAGCGCCGCCGGGCATAATCAGATCATTTCCTGCTGGCAACGCAATAATCGGGTCTTTCACGGCAAACCAGTCTGACATCACAAAGCCGTCGAAGCCCCATTCGCTGCGCAGAATATCCGTCAGCAGATACGGATTCTGAGCGCCATGCTCGCCATTGATTTTCGGATAGGAACTCATGACCGACCAGGGTTTCGCTTCTTTGACCGCCATTTCGAACGCTGGCAGATAAATCTCTCGCAGCGCCCGTTCCGAGATGATCTCATCGATGCTTTGCCGGTCAGTTTCCTGATTATTGGCCGCATAATGTTTCAACGTTGCGCCGACGCCTTGCGCCTGGATTCCCTGCACGAACGCGGTCGTAATTTTCCCCGCTAAATACGGGTCTTCGGAATAATATTCGAAGTTGCGCCCGTTGAGCGGATCGCGCTGAATATTCAACGCCGGGCCTAACAGAATGTCAATGCCGAACGCTTTCGCTTCCGCGCCCATCGCCTCCGCGACGGCTTTGATCTGGTCAATATCCCAGGTCGCCGCCATCGCTGACGGGATCGGGAACGCCGTCGCAAATTCCGTTTCTCCGCCGATGACACCGCCAAGCCGGACGCCCGCCGGGCCATCGGTCACGACCACTTGCGGAATGCCGAGGCGCGGAATCGGATATGTGCCGCCCGCCGCGCCATTGACGCGCAATTCGGGGTTCGCCATGCCGACGCCCGCGATCAACTTCGCTTTTTCTTCCAGCGTCATCGCCGCGATCACCTTGTCAATTGAGGCTTCATCGGTTAATGTGGCTGTTTGTGCAAAAGAAGAATGATTCATCATAAGACTCCACGCCAAACCAACAACAACGCCGAGCTTGCTGAATTGTCTGGACATATACCAAACCTCCATAGTTTCATCTGTCAGATTTAACACAATAAGTACCGAAAAAACAACCTGCTTCGAAAAATTAGAATCGATCAAAACACTTTTTGTCAGATACATGAAGAAGATTGCATTTGTCAAGACAAATTTTATAATTGTATATACAAATAAATATTTTTTATGACAAATTTACGAGATTGGCCGAATAGATGAGGGACTCTGAACAAAGTTGTCAGACACCTTGAAGGTGTCTGACAACTATTTCTCCGATGGCTGAATAACTTTGACAGAATCGCGTTCGACAAGAGTGGGCGTGATGAGCAGATGCTTCGGAAAGCGTTGTTCTGGGCACTCGAGCTTTTCAAATAATAACTCTGCCGCCCATTTGCCCTGATAATATTTCGGATGCGCCATGCTGCTCAGCGGGACGCGCGTTTGCAGCGCCAATTCCGAATCATCAAAGCCGATGATCGAAAGATCGTTCGGAACGTTCAGGCCAGCCGCGTCAATGGCGGCATATCCCGCGACCGCGAGGAGGTCGTTGAAAAAGAACAACGCAGTCGGACGCGCATCGCCGAGGGCTAACAACTCATTCATCATCGCGAGCGTTTGTCCAAACGTCTCGTCACTGTAAAACGTCGTAATCTGTTTTTCAAGCTGAGGATCAGGAGCGATGCCCGCCGCATTCAGCGCGTTTCGATAGCCTTGATGCCGGTGCTGTCCGGCGGGCGTATTCGGCGGATAGATGCAGGCGATCCGCCGATGCCCGGCGGCGATCAGATAATTCGTGGCGCGAAAGCCGCCTTCCACGTCATCAACCGTGACATACGACAGATTGGTGTCCGGCATAGCCGTTCCCATAAACACGACTGGAATAGTTAATTTTTTCAATAAATTGATAAGTTCTGCGTTTGACGTGGCTTGCAGATTGGGCGCAGGTTCGAAAATCAGGCCGTCAATATTTTTCGCCAAAAGCTGCTCGATGCACCCTAATTCCTGGCCGGGACTCGTTTTCGAGGAACCTAACACAACATGATAGTGCTGCTGCTGCGCCACATCCGTAATCCCCTGAATAATCTGCGGGTAAATATAAAACGAAAGGTTGGGCGTGACCACGCCGAGGAGGTGACTCTGCTTGCGTTCAGTGGGCAGGTTTCCTGAAAAAAACGTGCCGCTTCCCTGAATTTTATACAAGACGCCTTCATTCTCCAATTCGGCTAACGCTTGCCGAATCGTCCCGCGACTGACGTTGAATTGCGCGAGCAGGGCATGTTCCGTCGGAAGTTTCTGATCGGCTTGATAGCGTTCATCCGCCAGATACCGCATGAGCGCCGCTTTGAGTTGTAAATATTTGGGCTGCGATTTTTCGACATCGACTCCCATAAAAGATTGTTTTTTGTAACTATTTACGTACCGACGGACAGGGCTGCCCATCGGTACGTAAATAGTTACTGTTTTTTATGAAAAAAGATGGTTATTATTTACATTGATTATTAAAATTGTCTATACAAATAATACAATATAAACACATTCTGTCAAGGATAAAAATGGCGGGTGATGCTCAGGAGAGTGAATTTTTAGAGGCTTTCGGGAATGCCAATATCGTTACGAACTGAGATTATCTTATTGCCGCCGAATCCGAAAATTCCGCCCAATACGCCTGAAATTCGCGGAAATATGTCTCTTTTTCATTACGGATTTTTAGAAACAGCAGATCATACGTGTGTTCATCCGTCAGGCTGGAAGCGCTGGCGTGCGTCTCATGAAATTCATCAAGATGTTCTTTTGCGATCTGGCTGTCATGCCATTTGCCGAGCGCTTGATGAATGCCGCGCAACATGTCATTTAACGCATTATCTTGAAGATTGGGAAAGCAGCGCGCGGCAATATCGAGCGTGTAGCGCGCCTCTTTGGCGAGAATGCGGAGCGGATGCAGGGAATCCTCCTCCAGCGGCTCGCGCTGTTTGCAGGCATGTAATTCTTGAAGCTGATGCGCAAGGCGAGATTGAAGGCAAGAAAGCGCATGCTCGTCGGACAATGGCGCAAGCGTTCGAATCAGCCGCTCGCCATTATGCTGGAGCTCTTCATGCAGATCAAAATGGGCGGCAAATGCGGTAAATGACGCGCCAGATCGCATCTCTTTGCATTTTAAGTCATTATAGTACTCGCTTAAAAAGACGCCGATGTCTTTTGTCCAGGCGAGAATAAGTTCCTGCTGTACCTGTGCGTCCCGCAAATCGCCGCTGACTTTGAACAACTTGCGAATCGGGCGCAGATATTTTGAGGCCGGGAATGTTTCTGGCGCAAGGCATTCGACGAGGCGAAAAAAAGCTCGCAGTTGTTTGATGCCGACGCGCATCTCATGCAGCGCGTCCGGGTCGCGATAGGCGGCGGCGCGAAAAAAATGCGTCTGAATGCTCGCAGCGAGCGTCTGGTAATAGGTGAAGAGCGGTTGCTGAAATGTCATTGTTGTTGTTACAAAACACGCAAAATGCGCGAATGATTTTCATGTATTCCGTGTGTTTCGTGGTGAAAAATGCTTATGATTCAGCCGGCAATTGCCGCCGTAAATAGTCGTAAATGGCCTCTTGCGAACGCAGCGGCTCTGTGTCAAGGCGCTGGCGGTATTGATTGTCAAGCGTTTCCGTGATCATTCGCGCTTTGACATTATCCCGCCATTGCAAATCGAAATACGTGCGTAATTCCTTTTGCAGCGCCGCATCATAAATCGGGCAGGCGACTTCGACGCGCGTGTCAAGGTTTCTGGTCATCCAATCGGCTGAGGCGATATAATATTTTTCTCGCCCGCCATGACAAAAAATGATGATACGCGAATGTTCTAAAAATTTGTCAATGATGCTGATCACTTCAATGTTGTCGCTTACGCCCGGCACGCCCGGCACCAGCGAGCAGATGCCGCGCACGATCAGGCGGATTTTGACGCCTGCCTGGCTTGCTTCATAGAGCGCCTGAATCATGCCGGGATCGGACAGGCTGTTCAATTTGACATCGATAAAGGCGGCTTTCCCGGCGTTCGCCTGGCGGATTTCGTAGCGAATCAGTTCGTGCCAGCCATCGCGCATGAAAAATGGCGATACCAGCAGATGCTTGTACGTTGTCAATTTATAATTCGTTTTGAGAAAATCAAAAATCGCTTTAATTTCAGAGGTCAACCGTTTATCAGCCGTCAGCAGCGCGTGATCGCAATAGAGCCGCGCCGTGTCTTCATTGAAATTGCCCGTGCCAATCGCGGCGTAGCGGATATGCTTGCCGCGCTCTAATCTGGTAATCAGGCAGAGCTTCGAATGCACTTTCAAATCCGGGATGCCGTACAGCACTCGCGCCCCTTCTTCGATCAATTGATTCGCCCAGTAAATATTCGCTTCTTCGTCGAACCGCGCCCGGAATTCGAACAATACTGTGACCTGCTTGCCGTTGCGAACAGCGTGGCTCAGCGCATTCACGATTTTCGACAATTCCGCCACGCGATACAGCGTCATGCGGATTGTCGTCACATTCGGGTCTATTGCCGCTTCGCGCAGCAGATCGATCATGTAATCGAACGATTGATACGGATAATGCAGCAAAATGTCTCGCGCCCGGATAAGATCGAAGAGGCTGACGCGCTCATGAATGTCTTTATGGCGCAGCGGCTTGATTGACGGGTATTGCGGCGCAGACGGAGCGAACTTCGGAAATTTCATGAAATCCTTGAAATTGAGGTGACGCCGTTCGGGCAGCAGCGTGTCATGGCCGCTCAAATTCAAGCGTTTGGCAAGAAATTTCAAAAATTCTTCCGACATCCTCCACTCATACGTTAAGCGGACGGGTTTGCCTTTCGGGCGCATTTTCAGGCTTTTCGAAATTTTTTCGACGAAACTCCGGGTGACATCGTCTTCAATATCCAATTCCGCGTCTTTGGTGACTTTCATCGGGAATGCTTCAAGCACCGTCCAGCCGGAAATGGCAAAGAGTTCCGGCAATCCCAGGCTAACCAGGTCTTCCAGCAGCATGACCGTTGTATCGCCATTATGAGAAGGAAGAAGGATGAATCGAGAGATTTCGTCTGTCGGCACTTCCACAATCGCATATTCTGATTTTGGCGTTCTGTTCAACCGTTTTCGAGCCGCTTGAAGATGGACGGCAAGATAAATCGCTTGTTCCTGCAACACCGGAAATTTCGGAAGCTGGCTCATCATCATCGGCACGATGGCGGGGCGGACTTTTTCGGTGAAATAGGCGCGAAGAAACGTCTCTTGTTCGGGCGTCAGTTCGCTGCGCGTCACGATAGCAATATGCTGGTCGCGCAGTTCTGTTAGAATGCGTTGATAATATTCCTCAAACTGAAACTGCTGTTTCGTGACGATCCGTTGAATTTCGTCAAGGGTTTCGTCGGGATTTTTTTCGTCTGCTCTCTGTTTCGGGTCGGTGCGCAGCAGCCGTTTTAGCGCGGCGACGCGCACCCGGAAAAATTCATCTAAATTCGACGAAAAAATGGCTAAAAATTTGATCCGCTCCATAATCGGCACGGTCGGATCATTCGCTTCTTGCAGCACTCTGGCATTAAAGGCAAGCCAACTGATTTCTCGGTTAATAAATGGAACGTGAACTTCGGGTATTGATGTATGCATAAAATTCTACGATGAGATGATGCGTTGCGGACGCAAAAATCATGGCTTAGTCATGCCTATCGTTCGTCTCCGTTGTTTTCGTTCGATTTTTTCGGCGAACGTTTCTTTGAGGCAGCCTTTTGCGGTTCGCTGCCGTCAGCCACAAGAGATGCAGCGTCCTGAGGCGTTGCTGATTCAACTGAAGCCTCAGCAGCCTCTTCTGACAAACGATCTACCCGCTTTTGAGGATGAATTCCTGCAAAATCCTCCACTTTCGAAGATTGCATCACGTGTGTCAATTCTTTCGCAAGCTTTTTGCTGGTTTTTTTCAGCACCTTCTGCACATGCTGCGAGACGCCTGAATCAATTCCTTCCAAAATCGATTCGATAGACATCGAAATTTCATCGGAGATCACTTTTTTCGCTTTTTTATACACTTTCGGGGTCGCCTGCACTGGAAAATCGAACAACAACAGCGAACCTCCCTGCTGTTGTAGCTTCTGCCAGCTTGCGATGTCGAAGATGATTCCCACTACGCCTGTCGTGCGTAATTCGATCCCTTCGGCATCATGCAGCAACAACGTCGCAAGGCTGGACAACGCCGGTTCATGTCCGAACAGCATGGCGCTGTCATAATGGTCGTCAAGCTGTTCAATAACGCCAAGCAAGTCGGTTGCTTGCCCCTCATAGATTTCTTCTTTCAACAGAATGTTACGCACTGAATAATCAAATTCCGTCGCAAAAATGTGCGCGGTTTCTAAGGCGCGATCTGCCGGGCTTGAAATCAAAATATCCGGTAAAACCCCTTTTTTTCGCAGCCGTTTGCTCATGGTTTTCGCGTCGTCAATTCCGCGTTTCGAAAGAGCGCGTTTAAAATCATTCACGCCGGATTCACTGGAAATCGCTTTGCTATGACGAATCAGGTACAATGTTTTCATAAGATCAGTGTCGTGGCAGGAATAATGACAAGAAGCGACGCGATTTTTCGGAGCGCGCTGAGGTCAACGCCACGAGACGATGACCGCGCCGCACTCCTGTATATGAACGCTCAAATCGTGCTTCAGATCATTTTTCTGCATATAATTTCCCTTCTATAGCATGAATAACTGTGTGTAATGTTTTGATGCGGGCGTAATATTTCGAATTCGCCTCCACAATCGTCCAGGGCGCATACGCGGTGCTGGTGCGGAAGAGCATCTCATCGACCGCCGCTTCATACACGCCCCATTTCTCGCGATTCCGCCAATCCTCCTCAGTAATTTTCCATTGTTTGTTCGGGTCTTGCTGCCGCGCTTCGAATCGCCGCAACTGTTCGTCCTGGCTGATATGCATCCAGAATTTCACGATGACCGCGCCGAAGTTGGCAATATGTTCTTCCATTTCGTTGATTTCTTGATACGCTCGCCGCCACGCCTCCTCTTTACAGAAGCCCTCGATGCGTTCGACGAGGACGCGCCCGTACCACGTGCGGTCGAAAATCGTGATATGTCCGGCTTTCGGGAACGCCATCCAGAAGCGCCAGAGATAATGATGCGCTTTTTCGATGTCGTTTGGCGCTGCGACCGGAAGCACTTCATAGCCGCGTGGGTCCATGCTCTGCGTCAGCCGCCGGATGTTGCCGCCTTTGCCTGCCGCGTCCCAGCCTTCATACAAAATCACGACCGGGATGCGCTTGAGGTAAATCTCATGCTCTAATTCGAACATGCGCTTCTGACAGACTTTCAGGGTTTGCTCATATTCTTCTTCTGTGAGCGTCACCGACAGATCGACTTTTTTCAAAATGGATGCGCCGAGCGTGCTGAGCGCCTCTGAAGTGGGCTTTTCTGCCGGTTTTGCCACTCCATCAGCCATGGCTGCCGCCACCTGCTGCGCCATCGTCACCTGCTGAATTTTCGCTTCGATGCTGTCAATCACCGTTTTAAACACCTTCACGGTCGCAAAGCGTTTATCATGCGCTTCGACGACTGTCCAGGGCGCAAAACTGGTATCTGTTTTCGCCAGCATTTCCTCGACAGAGTCGCGATATTCGGCGTATTGATCGTGATGCCGCCAATCTTCTTTGTTCACTTTCCAGGAAGTCGTCTTTGACTCTTCAAGCTTTTCGAAGCGCTTGCGCTGCTCCTCTTTGCTGATGTGCAAGAAGAATTTGATGATCAGCGTCCCCTCGTTGGTGAGTTGGCGCTCAAATGACGAGATTTCCTGATAGGATCGCGTCCAATCTGCTTTTTTGACAAGTTTGTCGATCCGTTCCACCAACACGCGCCCGTACCAACTGCGGTCGAACACGGCAATGCGGCCTTTGGCCGGGGTTTTGATCCAGAATCGCCAAAGAAACGGGCGCAGGCGTTCTCCTTCAGTCGGCGCGTTGATTGAATGCACGACGAATCCGCGCGGGTCAAGCGTCTGAATCAGGCGATTGATCATCGTGCCTTTGCCAGCGGCGTCCCATCCTTCGAACACAATCATCATCGGAAGATTCAGTTCGCGGGCTTCTCGCTGCAACAGCCCCAATCGCTGCTCTAACTCCGGCATGATGGCTTTGTATTCATCTTTTTCAAGTGACTTCGCAAGATCGATTTGATCTAACATAACCATTCTCCTTTCTCTTTGTTAGCAAAATATTAGCGACAGGTGAAATTTCAATAAAACACGACATTTCGCCGTCAGCGCCCTTTTCTTCTGACGCTGAAATAAAATCCCCGCTCGTTGCGCTTATCGAAACAAGCCGTTCTTTCGGCAGACCCAGGGAATGGCGCATTTTTTTTGACGGAATAATTTCTCCGTCTTGATAATGAGGTATAGGCAATCATTTTGAGTTTGTCAAATGAAATATGGTCAAAATCATCAGGCGACAGCGAATAGGAAGACGGTGCGAAGAGGAAATGCCGAAAAAGAGGAAATTATTTTTCTTGATGAGAGTCTGTAGAAATAAAAAAACCCCGATTTTACGATTTATCCGCAAAATCGGGGTGAGGGTAACGCTCAGAATTCATGCGACTCTCAAGCTTCTGATGACATTTGCAAGCGAAATAACCGCGCTGGCAACGCCTAAAAGCGTCATTGTTGACGTCTCCGGCACCGGGCTGAGCTGGTGCGGATTCATGATGTAAGTGACTGTCCCGACAACAAAATTTGCCAGGCAGAACAGATACATAAATGAAGCGAATATGTGTTTCACCATCCCTTGCATAAAAACGCTCTCCTTTATTTATCCAATTTTGCCAGAAGGCAACTATTTTTATTTCATGCGTAAGTAGTTACTTTCATAATTGTGTTTGTGCGAAGTGACACTCTAATTCATAGCATGTTTCATGCCAATTTGAAAAAACGACAAGGATGAGGGGCAAAGCGGGGATTGCTTGACGGAAAAGCGGCAATACCGTAAATGTGGCATGCAGCATGATTCATTGTGGTTGAACAGGGGGCAAAAGTAAGCTTTCGCACCTCTGTTCGTCAGCCAGGGAAGAGATCATTAAAATTTATGCGCTTTGGGATAATGTAGCCCCGCCCGACGCGGCGGATAATTGGTGACGGTTCCCTGCGTCGAGATGTGTTTAGAACACGAAATCTCACAGGTCTTCGAGACCTGTGAGGTTTGAATTGCTCTGTCGAAGTTGCTGCTCCAAGCGCTC
>CAZMEO010000081.1:0-12402 GCA_964565315.1 uncultured Candidatus Moduliflexus sp.
GAAAAGTCAATGTTTGGAAATTCTCGCATAACAGTCATTGAACGACAAGGATCGGCGTAAGAACGGGTAAAATTTCGCAAATAAGTACAATGCTCAGTTCCTAATAAAAACGACAACGAATTCAAGAATAGAGCGAATTTGAACCGCCTGACACCGTCAATTCGTTCCCTTCTCCTATTCGTTGTCGTTTTTGTTAGGAACTAAAAAGTACAATGTAAAAAATACGTTCAGGTAAGACCTCACAGATCTCCAAGACCTGTGAAGTCTGGGGAAATGGCATCTTAAATTGAGAATTGGCATTATTTACAATATGTCTTGCGAAACTATATCTGTCCTTACGCCGCTCCTTGTCGTTATTGAATTTATACATATTTAAGGCGCTGCAAGCGTTCGCGGAGCGTTGTGGCAACTTCTGGAAGCATCGCGGCATACGGCGCATTCGGAAAGGTGGTCAATAAATGATTGAGCAGTTCAGGCGTGAGTTGAATCTCGTCGCCATGTCCGGGAATGACAATATCAGCATGCGCAAGAATTTTGGCAATGCTGCGCCAGGTTTCCACAATCTCGTCCCTGCCGTATTTGTTCGGCCAGAAATAGCCCCATGCTAACAGCCATTCTCGATTCAACACCGCATCACCGACGACCCAGACGCTTTTATGCTGCGCGGTTTGGAAAATCAGCGCATGCAAATCGGGCGCATGCCCGGGACATAACTCGACTTGCATGTCCGAAAATGCGACAGGAATATGTTTTTGAAAAATGTGCGCCGTGCTGCGTTCGAGTTCCGAGGGGAGATGATCCCGATGGCGATGAGTCACGAAGATCATGCGCATCATCTCAATCGTCAGGCCGATTCGCGCTGCATGTTCCTGCGCCTCTTTTTTCCCGGCGGACGTAAAGCTCGGATCGGTGAAAATGGTGCGGTTTGGCAGAGGCCGCTCGCCGGCAGGCCAGATCGCGAGAGCGGTGCAGCGATGCTCTTTGGAAAGATCCATCGCGCCTTCGGGCGACAGCGGCAGCATTCCTCGCTGAAGAATGCGATATTGATACAACTGCTGTGGAGGCTCTGAGTTCATCCGTTTCGAGTATCTTCTCTTGAAATCTGAGAAATGTTACTGAGACCCGTCAGACACCTTGACGGTGTCTGACGGGTTGTTGTGTTTATGTAAATACGACGTATTCCGCCGCTTTTTGCAGGCGCTTTCCGACGGTTCCCAGATCATGCAGCGAACGAATCCGCTGCCCCTCTTTGCGGTGCGCTAAAATGGCATTGACGGTCATCAGGCCGAATCCCGGAACGCGCAGCAACGCTTCTTTCGGGGCGCTGTTGAGGTTCAACGGAAAAAATTCGGGATGCCGCTGCGCCCAGAGTTCCTTCGGATCAGTCGTCAGCGAGAGATTGCCGCGCTCATCGAAGACGAACTCTTCCAGCGCAAATCCATATTTCCGCATCAGCCAGTCAACCTGATACAGACGATGTTCCCGCACTAACATCTGCTGGTTGCTTCGCGCATCATGTTCGCCTGGCAATTCCCGCTCGCCGAGTCCGCGCTGGTAGGCGCTGAAATAGATGCGCTGCAACCCCAAACGTTTATACAAACCCCATGAATAATTGACGATTTCCTGATCCGTCTCGTCGGACGCGCCGACAACGAACTGTGTCGTCTGGCGCACTTTCCGATATGGCGAACCGGGCTGCGTCAGGCTGTGAATCAGTTTCATCGGGCGAATAATGTCATCGAGATAATTTTTTTTGTCCGACAGCGCGTGAAAATGCTGCTCCCCGGCAGTCTCGATGTTGATCGACACCGCGTTCGCCAACGACACCGCTTCTTCAATCGCGGCGTCCGATGCGCCGGGAATGATTTTCAGGTGCAGATAACCCTTGAACTGCTGCTTCCGCAACATTGCCGCAATCGCGTTCAGCCGCTCCATCGTCTGATCCGGCGTGCCGATCACGCCGCTGCTGATGAAGAGTCCCATCACTTTTCCGGCGCGGTAATATTCCCAGAACGTTTTGACCACTTCTTCCAGCGTCAGCGTGCAGCGCTGCGGGTCGCGATTGACGCGGAGCGGACAGTATTTGCAATCGTTCACGCAGACGTTGGAAATCAGGGTTTTGAATAAAAATGTCGTGGTGTGGCGCTCCGGCAGGGCAACCGGATAAATCCAGGTGTCGTCTTTCGAACGATGGCGGCGGTCTTCGTTATTCATGCCGCACGCGCACGCTAAATCATACTGCGAATCGTGCGAGAGTATCCGTAATTTGTCGCGTGTGTCAACCTCTTTTTGAATGGAAATCATGTAAATCTCCTGAAACCTCACAGGTTTTGGAAATCTGTGAGGTTTTTTTATAGATCAATTCCAAGCGAAATATCGGTGCTTTTCAGGCAATTCCGACCGCTCGCTTTGGCGCGGTACAGGTTTTTATCAGCAACTTCCAGCAAACCGAAGCGCGATTGGTCGCGGGTCGGAATCGTCGTCGCGACGCCGACGCTGATGGTGACGTGGTTTGCGGCGGTCGAACGCTCATGCGCCATGCCTAACGCTTCGACATTCTGCCGCATGGCGTCGCCCACTTGAATCGCCCCTTGAATATCTGTGTCTGGCAGGATGCAGACAAATTCTTCTCCGCCATAGCGCGCCACGCAATCGGAAGCGCGTTTGACTGACCCGGCCAGCGTTTTGGCGACTTGCTTCAAACAATCATCTCCATGAGGATGCCCGTAACAATCATTAAATTGTTTGAAGAAATCAATGTCAATCATAATCACGGATAAAAATGTCGATGATCGTTCTGAGCGCTTCCATTCAATCTCAAAACATTCGTCAAACCGGCGGCGGTTCGGAATGCTCGTCAAGCCGTCTAATAACGATAGACGCTCCAACATGTCGCGGTGGCGTTTCAGTTCGATATGCGTTTTGATGCGAGCTTTGACAATCGGCAGGCTGAACGGTTTGGTAATGTAGTCCACTGCGCCTAATTCGAGCCCTTTGGCCTCATCGTCCTCCTGGCTCATGGCCGTGATAAAAATAATCGGAATGTAACGAGTGATCTGATCGGCTTTCAATGCGCGGCAGACATCATAGCCGTCCATGCCCGGCATCATAATATCCAGCAAGATTAAATCTGGCGGCGGAAATGATCCGGCGATTTCTATGGCTTTGTGTCCATCCGTGGCAAACCGGACGATATAGTCCGTTTTCAGGGCATCTCCGAGAATTTTGATATTCATCGGAATATCGTCGGTAATCAATATTGTTGGTTTTGGCAATGATTCAGGCATCATAATCGCTCAACGAAATAGATAAGGCGTCGGCCAGTTTATGTAAGGCAATAATCGCTTTTTCATAATCCAAACTATAGATCGCATGTTCTAATTCTTGAAAATAGACAGTGTCCGCGTAACTATTCAGCGAGAGCTTGAGCGTTGACAAACATTCCTCTGCTTCCAGATTCATTGTGGAAAGCTGCTGAAGCAACTGCTTGAAGATGGGCGTGAGTTCCGCGAGATCGCCTGCTGTTTGCGCTGCGAGTTGTGAGGGCTGGGGCTGGCATGGTTTCGACAGCACGCGCGTGTGAATCGTTTCAAGAATCTCCTCTAATGAGTCGTCGAATGCTGTTAATAACGGCGTTAAGTGACGCACGTTGCCCCACCGGATTTCTTTCTCCAGCCGCTCGGTCGCGGAGAAGAGCCGGGTGGCGGAAATATTGCCGCTGACGCCTTTGAGCGTATGCAGAATCGTCAACGCCGTGGCGTAGTTTTTTTGTTCGAGCGCCTGATGCACGGCGCTTGCGGTCTCATGATATGTTTCGAAAAATTCTTGCAGCAACTCTTGGAAGAAATGGCAATTGCCGCCCAATCGTTTGAGCGCGAGGTCAAGATTGATTCCCGGAAGTTCCGGGAGAGTGGCGTTTTTCGGCGAAACTGGCGATGGCGTCTCAGGCTGCGCATGGAGCGGCATGGCCGGAGATGGCGGCGTCGCATGAGATTGGGGCAGCCATTTTGACAGCGCGTCGTAGAGTTGTTCCGTGACAATCGGTTTCGTCACATAATCATTCATCCCGGCCTCCAGGCATTTTTCGCGGTCGCCAGACATGGCATGCGCGGTCATGGCGATAATCGGGATGTTTTGAAAGCGCGCGTCGTCCCGAATCCGGCGGGTCGCTTCGAATCCGTCCATTTGCGGCATCTGAATATCCATCAAAATCGCGTCGTAATGAGTCTGCTGGATCGCTCGCAGCGCTTCTTCCCCATTATTCACCGTTTCCACATCGGCAGAAGCGAGCCGCAAGATTTCCGCTGCTAATTGTTGGTTCATGTGGTTATCTTCCACTAACAAAATTTTCGCGTGTCCGAAGTTGATAGAAATCTCGGTGTTTTTCGAAAAATTATTGTCTGATGCGGTATCGGCATTGCGGCTTTCGAAAATATTCATGATCGTTTCGAAGAGCAGCGGTTCTTTGACGGGCTTGATTAAAAAGCCGTTAATCCCCGATTTCCCGGCTTGCTGCATGACTTCTTCCCGTCCGAACGCCGTCATCATGATAATCGGCACGCGGCTCAACTGTTCATGGGCGCGAATCTGCTTGCTCGTTTCGATCCCATCGATTTCCGGCATAATCAAATCCATCAACACTAAATCAAACGGCACGGTTAAGGCAGCCTGTTCCAACAAAAGAATTGCCTCCGCGCCGGAACTGGCAAGCGTCACGTGAAATGAGAAGGAGGTCAGCATGTCTTGCAAGAATTTTTGCGACGTTTTATTATCATCCACCACTAAGACATGCAAATCCTGAAAGCGACTGGGCGGAAGAAATTGCTGCGATTTGGCGTCAGGTGGAAGCTCGAACGGAATCGAAAAATAAAACGCGCTCCCTTTATCAAGCTCGCTTTCGACTTTTAACGAACCACCCATCATCTCGACCAGACGCTTGCTGATGGTCAACCCTAAGCCGGTGCCTCCGTATTTGCGGGTCGTTGAGCCATCCGCCTGGGAAAACGATTCGAACAGGCGCGGAAGGAGCCTTTCGGGAATGCCGATGCCGGTATCGACGACCGCAAATTCGACGGTGACATGCCTCTCATCTTCTTGTGTTGGCGGAACGCAGCAATGTTCGGAGCGCTTCAGACCGATCGTAATGACAACTTCCCCGTCATTGGTGAATTTGATCGCGTTATTGGTTAAATTGATCAGGATTTGGCGCAGCCGCAGCGGGTCTCCCATGACTTGAATCGGCGTCTCCGGCGCAACAGAGATCAGGAGTTCGATCCCTTTTTCCGCCGCTTTATTCGAGAACATATCCGACAAGCTGTCCATCACGTCTTGAATCCGAAAGGCGGTATGTTCCATCTCCATTTTTCCGGCTTCGATTTTTGAGAGATCGAGGATGTCATTGATAATCCGCAGCAGCGAATGGCTGGCGAGTTGGATTTTCTGGATATAGTCTTTCTGCTTGTCGGAGAGCGCCGTTTTCGACAGCAAATCCGTGAACCCCATGATGGCATTCATCGGCGTGCGGATTTCGTGGCTCATATTGGCGAGAAATTCGCTTTTGGCTTTTGTGGCCGCTTTTGCCTGATTTGCCATCATATTGGCGTTCGTAATCGCTTTGGCAAGCTGGCGGTTGGCTTCTAACAGTTCAAGATTCGCGGATTCGGCTTCGGCGTTCGCTTCTTCAAATTCTTTCTGGGCGTGTTTTCTGGCGATGGCGAAGGCGATCTGTTCCGACACGGATTGAAAGATGTCCACATCGTCATCGGTATATTGCCAGGGATTGGTGTAATGCTGCATCACCATCGCGCCAATCACCTCGTTATTCGTGATGAGCGGGACGCCGAGCCAGACTTGAGAAGGCTCTCCGATCAGTTCGCTTTCGCCGCGTTCAACCAGATGCGCATGATCGCCCTCTTTGATCAGCAGCGGCGTTCCTGTTTGAATGACGCGGGCGGTCAAACTTTTTGATTGGCTCGCATGGGGAATATCTTTGAAGGGCTGCTGGTCAGCATCCGTATTGTAAGGGAAGGTGATGACATCGACGTCGCGATGATAGATCGCGATGTAAAAATGCGTGACATCGAGAATCCGCGCTAATGACGCATGAATGGAGGCGTACAATTCATCTAAATGAAACGTGGTATTAACGGCATTCGAGATACTCAGGAGTACGCGCAAAATCTCTTCTGTTCGCTTGCGCTGTTCTTCTGATGCGCGAAGTTCGGCAAGTTCGTGATAGAGGCGTTCAAGTTGGTCGTCGCGAGATTCTTCCATGCGTGTTATAACGATGCCGTGCCGTTGCCTGTAAAATTGAGTTGTCGCTCAATAAGCATTCTGCCGGTCGTTCTGAGCTTGTCGAAGGGGTGTCGAACGGTGGCAATGCGTGCTCGTTATTAAGCGGCAACTCTCATGCTGAACGTTTCACAACATATTGTGAAAAGATTTTGCGCAACTTATACGAATACTTACGACTTCTGTCAACGGAATTTTCGTGCAATGTCAACAAATCTTTCGTTCTCGGTTCACTATGACATTGGAACGTGAATATTCAGGAGTGTCAACGCTTGCTTTGACCGCTAACGCAAGCGTTGACACTCCTGAACGCGATGAAAAAATTAATGTTCCAAACATAAGCGGCGGGGTGGTTTTGTAGAAGTGTTCTTCGTGGAATCATTCGCCGAAGGAGAGGGGGCAGGGCTGTTAAGTTCTCGTTCCACGCTCCGCGTGGAATGCCCGTCCACCGCCGCTCTGCGGCGTGGACGGGACGCAGAGCGTCCGATTGGTCGCATTCCACGCGGAGCGTCTTGCTCCCCTCAGAATTGAGAACTTAACAGCCCTGGGGCAGGGGGAGGTCGAAAAGACAGACATTTTAGGAATGTCTCCTGATCAACTTCCTATGCCAACTCCTGCCGCAACGTTTGCGCGGCTTTGACCATCGCGTCGAGCGCGGGGCGCACTTCTTCCCAGCGCCGCGTTTTCAGGCCGCAATCGGGGTTGACCCAGATTTGCGATGGCGAAAAGACCTTCAATGCTTTTCGCAGCAAGTCTTCCATTTCCTGCTGACCCGGCACGCGCGGCGAATGAATGTCGTAAATCCCCGGCCCGATGTCGTTCGGGTACTGATTTGTCACGAACGCGCCTAAAAGTTCCATCTGCGAGCGCGTGCTTTCGATAGAAATCACGTCCGCGTCCATCGCGGCAATCGCCTCGATAATGTCGTTGAATTCGGCGTAGCACATGTGGGTGTGAATCTGCGTCGTGTCTTTCACGCCCGCCGCCGACAATTTGAAGGCGTTGACCGCCCATTCGAGGTAATGCGCCCATTCGGAGCGGCGCAGCGGCAAGCCTTCCCGCAGCGCCGGTTCATCAATCTGAATGACCGTAATTCCGGCTTCTTCGAGATCATGCACTTCATCGCGCAGCGCAAGGCCGATTTGCTGGCAGGTAATGGCGCGTGCCTGATCATCGCGGACGAACGACCATTCAAGAATCGTCACCGGTCCGGTCAGCATCCCTTTCATCGGCTTATGAGTCAGCGATTGCGCGTATTGCGACCACTTGACCGTCATCGGCTGCGGGCGCGATACGTCGCCGTAAATAATCGGCGGACGGACGCAGCGCGAACCGTAACTTTGCACCCAGCCGTTCTGCGTGAACGCAAACCCGTTGAGTTGCAGCCCGAAATATTCCACCATGTCGGTGCGTTCGGATTCGCCATGCACCAGCACGTCAAGGCCGATTTCCTCCTGAAATTTGACCGTGTCGGCAATCTCTTTCCGCAAAAATGCCTCGTATTCTTCCGCGCTCATTTTACCTTTATTCCAGGCCATCCGCGCCTGCCGGATTTCCGGCGTCTGGGGGAACGAGCCTATTGTCGTGGTCGGCAATTCCGGCAGATGCATCTGCGCCTGCTGCGCCGCTTTTCGTTCCGGGAAGGCGCTCACGCGGTTTAACATGTCCGGCGTGACGGCAGCGATGCGGCTTTTCACCGCCGGGTCATGAATTTTGAATGATTCGCGGCGGTCATTAATGATGCGCTGATTGGCGTCGAATGCTTCTTCAATTGCAGAAACGCCTTGATTCAAGGCGCGAGTCAGCAGCGCGACTTCATCGAGCTTTTGCCGCGCAAATGCCAGCCACGAACGCACATCCGCATCGAGCGCGGCTTCGGCGTCCACGTCCACCGGCGTGAACATCAGCGAGCAGGAAGGGGCGACCAACAGGCGCTCCTTGCCGATTTTGTTCGCTGCTTTTTCGAGCAGCGCCAACGCCTTCGCAAAATCCGAGCGCCAGACGTTCCGGCCATCCACGACGCCGAGCGACAGCGACATGTCGGGCGGTAGCGCGGCGAGCGCCGGTTCTAACTGCTGCGGCGAGCGGACAAGATCAAGATGCAGCGCTTTGACCGGCAGCGAGAGCGCTAACGGCAGATTCTCCTGCAATGAGCCGAAATAGGTGGTCAAGACGATATTCACGTTCGGCGCGGCGTCACGCAGCGCGGCGTAGGCGTTCCGATATGCCTGTTGCGCCTCGTCGGATAGTTCCAACACAAGGAATGGCTCGTCAATTTGCACGCAATCTGCGCCAGCGTTTCGCAATTCCTGCAAGATTTCAGCATAGACCGGCAGCAGGCGTTCCAGCAGCGACAGCGGCGCAAAGCCTTCAGCCTGAGATTTGCCGGAGAGCAGGAACGAGACCGGGCCAAGCAGCGCGGGGCGCGTATGAATGCCGAGTTGTTTCGCTTCGAGGAATTCCTCGACCGGCTTGCGGGAACTCAGCCGAAACGCCTGTTCCGGCGCGAATTCCGGAACGATGTAATGGTAATTCGTGTCGAACCATTTCGTCATTTCCATCGCCGACACGTCCTGCCCGTTGCGCTGCCCACCGCGCGCCATCAGAAAATAGGTCGGCAAATCAACAACTTCGCCATTCCACCGGTAGCGCGGCGGCACTGCGCCGACCATCGCAATCGTGTCAAGGACGTGATCATACAGCGAAAAATCGTTCGACGGAATCCGCTCGATTCCGGCCTGCTTCTGCGTTTCCCAGTGTTGCTGGCGCAGTTGCTTCGCGGCGGTCAGCAACTCTTGCTCGCTTGCTGCGCCTTTCCAAAATGATTCCAACGCGGTTTTCAGTTCGCGTTTCTGCCCGATGCGCGGGTATCCAAGATTGGCTGCTCGTGCCATGTGATGTTCTCCTTTTGGGGTTGACGTTCGGCTAACACTGCCAAGGGTTCAAAGCCTGACAGGAGTTTGTTGCATTCCCATCGCTACCTGATGCAGTTTTCGCGCTTTTCCAGAGAAAGTCAATAGGAACGGCATGTTTTTTCTTTACTTTTTCAGATAATTCGGCAGAGATGGAGTGAACGTATTATTTAACCACGAAATACACGAAAATATAGCACTATTCAATACAGTTGAACCACATCACAGGAGTGCGAAATCTTGATTTCGCGGTCACATCAAGATGTGACACTCCCCTCGTCGGTTCAAGGCCGTTGAATAATGCTATACAGCGCGTTCAATAAACGACACGTCCACATTTTCGTGTGTTTCGTGGTGGCTTAATCGAAACCTCAGAACGATTTTCAGCAAAGGAAACGTGATGTTGATCAAAGAACTGCTTCAAACCAGTCAGACCTTGTTAAGTTTCGAATTTTTCCCGCCGAAAACCGACAAAGGCTGGGACGAACTCTTCGAGACGGTCGCGAATTTGCAGCCGCTGCATCCGTCGTTTGTCAGCGTGACCTATGGCGCGGGCGGCACGACACGCGCCAACACGCACCGCTTAGTGACGCGCATTCAGGCCGAAGCCGCGTTGAACGTGGTGGCGCATTTGACGTGCGTCGGCGCGAAGAAAGAGGAGATTCGCCAGATTTTAACGGAATATCAGGCGCATGGCATCATGAATATTTTAGCGCTGCGCGGCGATCCGCCGAAAGGCCAGGCGGAATGGTCGCCGGAAGGCGGCGAATTTCTCTACGCGGCGGATTTGATTGCGTTCATCAAAGCCGAGTTTCCGCAAATTGGCATCGGCGTGGCGGGCTTTCCCGAAGGGCATCCGCAGACGCCGAACCGGATGTTGGAAATCGAGCGATTGAAGGCCAAAGTCGATGCGGGCGCGGATTACATCACCACGCAATTGTTTTTCGATAACCGCGATTTTTACGACTTCTGCGAACGGTGCGAATTAGCCGGGATTCATGTGCCGATCTTCGCCGGCATCATGCCGATTACGACCTGGAAAGGGATGCTGCGCATGGCGGAACTTGCGGCGGGCGCGCGTTTTCCCGCGCCATTGCTCCGGGCGGTTTCGCGGGTCAAAGATGACGACAATCTGGTTGAACAAATCGGGGTTCACTGGGCGACCGAGCAAATTCGCGACTTGATTGATCACCGTGTGCGAGGCGTTCACCTCTACACGCTGAATAAATCGACGGCGTCATTAAAAATCTGCCAGACGCTCGGCATAAAAGACGTTGAAGGCTATTTTTCGGCGAAGTGAACGGGTGGAGAACGCGAAGATGGAACGCCGCAACGTGGTCTTTGTGAACTTTTCGCGCATCTACGGCGGCGGCGAACAATGGCATTTCCTGTCCGCGCGGGAACTTCAGCGGCGCGGTTATGCCGTAACGATTTTGGCGAACGAAGCGAGCGAGCTTGCCGAACGTGCCGTCAAAGCGGGCATTCCGTGTCGGACGATGCGCGTCTTGAATCTGTCCTGGCTGAATCCGCTGACGTTTATCACATTACACCGCATTTTCGAACAAATCCGTCCCGATTCCGTCATTCTGAATAGCTCCGTCGAATTAAAAACCGCCGGGATTGCCGCGAAATCAGCGCAGATCAAACAGATTATTTACCGGCGCGGCATTCCCAAACCCGTCAAGCCGACGCTGCTGAATCGGCTGTTGTTTCGGCATATTGTGACCGATCTGCTGGCAAATTCGCGCAGCACGGCGCAGGCGCTCAGCGCGATTGCCCGCGCAAGCGGCAACACGCCGCCGCGCATTATTTATAACGGCATCGAGACGGCGACCCCGCTGCGCTCGAATCCGCGCAGCCGAACCATCGGCGTGGTGGCGCGGCTGTCGCATGAAAAAGGGGTGGATGTCGCCATTCAAATCCTCGCGCAGGTACAGGCGCAGCTTCCTGACGTGACGTTGATGATTATCGGCGATGGCATGGAAAAAGCCGCATTGCAGGAGTTGACGGCGCAGCTTGATTTGCAACAGCAGGTGGAATTTGTCGGCTTTACCGATCAGGTCAGCCGCTATTTGTCGCAATGCGCGATTTTGCTGATGCCGTCGCGCTGGGAAGGGTTCAGCAATGTGCTGTTAGAGGCGATGCTGTTGCGGATGCCCTGCCTCGCGTTCGGTGGGCAGGACGCGCATGAAAGCATCCTGCATGGCGCAACCGGCTATTTAGTTGAACAAGGCGATCTTGATGGGATGGCGGCGCGAATTATCGAATTATTCGCCTCCCCAGACAGCATTAGCGCAATGGGCGACGCCGGCTATGAGCGCGTCTGTCGGGAATTCTCGCTGACACGCGCCATTGACCAGCTTGAAGAATTGCTTGAACGACGACACCTCACAGGTCTTAAAGACCTGTGAGGTGTGTTTCGAATGATAAATTACCGCGCGTAAATAATCAAATTCGTCGCGTTATCAATCGGCACGGGGCCTTGCGGCTGCGGCAAAACGCGGCGCTGTTCGTCGAAGACCTGCAAAATATTATACGAGCCGACATCGAGATTCAGCAGCGCTTCCAGTTTTTTGCCGCGACTATTGAACAGATCAAGCACATCTTTGGCAATCGCCGCCAAATTCGACTGGGTCGGAATGTCGAGAATCACGTGATAAAGCGCAGCCGACGCTTGATCCCGCGTCAATGCCAACAGACGCCGTTCCCGCAGTTGCCCTTTCGCCTTCGCCGGATCAATCAGCAAGTCATCGCTATATACCAACAACTGCGTTTGAAACATCGTAGCGCGGCGCTCGCGAGACCATTGCAGCAGTTTCGAATATGCAATCAGGCTTGACAGCGGATTGTCAATTGTCAAGACATCCTGCGTTCCAACTGACAGCTTGATCGCTGTCCGCTTTAAATTGACCACGCTGATGCCGCCGTCTTTGCTGACAATCACGAGACCGTCGCGGTCCGGCATCAGCACCGCATTGACGATCTGCCCGTTTTCGATGGTTAAGCCTTCCGGCTGCCGGTTCGTGTTCGTAAACCCGCCGGTCGTCGCCAAGACTACCGTTTTCCCTTGTTTGGATGCCCATTGCCGGAATTTGGAACTGACATTTTGATACGCGAAATAGGTCGAACTGATTTGCGGGCGGCGCAGCCAGATCGTATGCCCGAACACGCCGCTTTTACCGTTTTCCTGCATGGTCAG
>CAZMEO010000082.1:0-12366 GCA_964565315.1 uncultured Candidatus Moduliflexus sp.
CCCATGAATGGGTGATGTCGAAGGGCGAACTTTTTTGCGTAAGTCCTGAAGGTATTATGTTTGGGATTGGAATGCAAGAACTGATCGTGATTTTGATTATTGCGTTATTGGTGGTCGGGCCGAAGAAATTGCCTGAATTAGCAAAGGCGTTAGGCCGGGGCTTTGCGGAATTCAAACGCGCCACGAATGACGTGCGCCAGACGCTTGACGCCGAACTGCGGCAGCTTGACGCTCCTGCGCCGCCGACAGAGAAGCAAACTCTTCCGACGCCCTCGCCGAGTGCCGCGTCTTCACCGCCGCAGCAGCCCCCTGCCGCTTAATTGGTTTCTTCTTGAGCAGGAGGCGTAGATAGGGGGTGTTCTGATTCTTCAGCATTCGCGCCTTCTTTTGGCTTCAAAGCTTCCAGCATTTTCTGGGCGCGTTTTTTATAGTCGTTGGCCTGCTGATTTGACGGCTCAAGCTGTAAAACAATGTCCCATTCTGCGATAGCTTCTTCAATGGCTTCCTGGTTAAAGAGTTTGATGCCTTCGTTCAAATGCGCCGTAATCTGGGTTTGCAACTCCTCCCGCACTTCGTCGAGCAATTCAATAATTTCCGGATTTTCAGGGGAGAGGCGCAATGCTTGTTCATACACGCTGATCGCTTTCTGCAAATCGCCATTTTCGCGATAGGAATCGGCGGTGATCAACATGAGGTCAACTTCTTCTTCAGCAGAATCAGCCGATGCTGCCGGGGCTTGAGGTTCTTGCTGGGGCGTCTCGCTCTCCAGATTTCCATCCTGAAGTTTGGTCATCGCTTTCAAGAAATAATTATACGCCTCAATATTTTCCGGATCGCTTTGATACACTTCATTGAATAGCGCGACCGCCTCGCGATAATTCCCGGCGTCATACGCGGCGACGCCTTGCTGAAACGTTTGTTGAATTTGCTGAGTGCGCTCTTCGGCGGAAATCGGCGTAATTTCGCGCACATCCGACGACTGCGGCTCTTCTGGCGCGACTGACGGCTCCGCGAAGACATCCTGCGCTTGAGGGGCAAGTTTGGCTTTAAATCCAACAATATGCGGAATGTTGAGCGTCTGCCCGACCTGAAGCGTGGCATCAGGCGGAAGATGATTAAAATCAGCAAGCGCCATGTAATCAGAAACGTTCTGGCTGTATTGCTGCGCAATCGAAGAGAGCGTGTCCCCTTTTTTGACCTGGTATGGCGTAAACGGAATATTTCCCAGCGTGGAAAGATATTGTTGAGTTTGCGCATTATTCGGATTCACGCGCAACGCTTTCTGAAATTCTTCCTGCGCCTGAACCGTCAGCCCTTTTTGCATGAGAGAACGACCACGCTGAACAAACGCCGCATCGCTGCTTGCGGAGAGAATTTCCAGATCGGCGAGACGCTGTTGCGCCACCGCATGATCCGGTACAAGTTGGAGCAGTTGTTCCCATTCGGCTTTTGATTTTTCGTATTCGCCTTTGCTGAGATAGAGTTCGCCTAACTGTTCATGGCGCTGAATGGCATCTTCGAGAATTGTGGATAATGTCTCGATTTTTCGCTGTAATTCGCTATTCTCCGGCTGCATTTCAAGCGCTTGCGTATAGGCGAGCAGCGCGTCCTGATAGCGTCCTTCCTCTTCGAGCGCTTCGCCCTGTTCGAGCAAGGCGCTATATTCCGTCTCCGTTTGAAATGACGAGGTTTCCTGCTGCGCAACGCGCGTCATTTTCAAACGCGCGTTACGAATTCCTAATTGCGCGTCAATGTATTTCGGATCAGCCGGAGGAATCTGTTCCCAGACGGCGATAGCTTGTTCGAATTGTCCTGAATCGAATAAGCGCTGCGCTTTCTGATACGCGAAGGATGCGCTGACATCAACTTGCTGTTGTCCCGAAGAGGGCAGTTTGATGCCTGCGCATCCCGATAAGCAGATTCCAAGAACACAGGCGATCATGCTGAGGAAAAAATCTCGCGAATATCTCGTTGAAATGCTCCGCATGTTCACGTCTCACTTTGTTTTTTCAAATATTTCGTCAGGATCAATTCGTTCTGGCCGTTTTCGCCCTGTCTATAATCAATCTCGTCCATCGTGTGCTTGATGAGGCTGATCCCTAATCCGCCATCTCGTTTCATTGCGATCAACTTTTTGATGTCAGGCTGCATCCGTGTTCGAGGATCAAAGGGAGTGCCTTGATCGATAATCGTCAAGACGAGCTTGGTGGGATCGATTTCCATTCGGATCGTAATATTTTTGTTGGGATTTTCAGGCTGGTATCCGTGTTCAATAATATTCGCGCACGCTTCATCTACCGCCAACTCGATATTTTCAACATCTTGTTCGTTGATCCCAGATTCTTCGGCAATTCCGGTGACAAAATCCCGAATGCGATGCAAAAAGTGCATTTCGCCGGGAGTTTGAATCACTATTGTTGTCGCATTCATAAGCGGCCTGCCTTATCCTTATTATCGAGTGACTAATTATTTAAACACCTTAAATGCCGCCTCTTCATCATCAACAATCGAGAAAATTTCTGTAAAGCCTAACAGATCGAAAACCTTATAAATTTTCGGAGGCATTTTCATCAGGACAATATCGCCATTATTATTTTTCACATCGCCGATGACGCTCATAAACACGCCGAGCCCCGCGCTGCTAATATATGAAAGCGCACTGAAATCCACCACAATGCGATATTTTTTTTGCTGGAGCAAATCCTGGATCACCTTTTCCATTTCTGGAACGGTATGCGCGTCTAAAAATCCCTCAACCACAATTTTCGTGATGTTTTGCTCTGCTAATGTTTGAATATCAATGTTCAGGTTTCTCATAATTCTCTTCTAACTCCTGCAATCGTTCGGGTTATTTCACTTTAATAACAACTGCTGTTATATCATCGCTTTGCGTAAATCCTCGCGTGAAATTTCGAATTTCTTTATCCAACTCGATCAAAAAATCGTTCACTTTCAGATGCGCGTATTTTTGAATCGCCTCTTTCAAACGATCATCGCCGAATTCATCGCGGTTCTCATTCATCGCCTCAGTAATGCCATCGGTGAATTGGATGACCAAATCGCCGCTGGAGAGGGAAATTTCCTGTTCTTGCAGCATGGTGTCGAATACAGTACCTTTGTCTAATCCGAGAGCAATGCCTTTCGGGTTATAGCTGCGCAATTCCTGAGTCTGCGAATTATAGACTAACGTGTCATTATGCCCGGCGCTGACGAACATGAAGCGAAGCGTTTTGATGTTTAAAATGCCATAATTCGCCGTGATAAACATCCCTTTTTTGATGTCCTGCGCAATCATCTGGTTGGTTTTGCGGATGACAGAGGCCGGGCCGCCGCCAAGCGCGGCAGGCAGTTTATGCGTCGGCGCGTCCGATTTCATCGCTTTGGCGCGGATGACGGCTTTCGCCATCGTCATCACCAAGGATCCTGGGACGCCTTTGCCTGAGACATCGGCCACGACAATGCCTAACTCATCTTCGCTGACCCAGAAAAAGTCGTAGAGATCGCCGCCGACCTGCGATGCGGCGCGGTAAAGCGTGCCAAGTTCGATTGGCCCGACGGTCGGCGTTTCTTTAGGAAGCAGTCCCATCTGAATTTCTCGCGCAATCTCCAATTCTCGCGCTAACCGTTCATTCATGACCAATTGCGCCTGCGCTTCTTTCAGCTTGATGCGGGTGTCTTCGAGCGTTGTCGCAAGCATGCCGACTTCATCGCCGGTCATGACCGTAATTTGATGCGTTAAGTCGCCGCCTCCAAGAATTTCGGCGTCATGCACCAACACCTTGATCGGCTTCACAATCAAGCTCGCCAGCCCGTATGAGCCAAGCGACCCTAATACAACGGCAATAATCGTAATATAGAGAATCTTCCGTTTTGCCGACGCAATATCTTTGACCAGGTTCTCTTCGCGAAATCCTAAGTGAACCGAACCAATATCCGCAGTGCCTAAATTTTTATCGCGCACTTGAATGCGAGACTCGAAATCAAAATGGTTCTCGCCTTTGAAGGCTAAGCGATGAATCGTTACCTCGCCTGTTTCAATCAGTTCCGCGCCTTGCGGCACGGAGTACGGCTGGCCTAACTGATTAATATCAGGATGAGCGCGGATAATGTTTTCTTTGTCAAGCACAATGGCATAGCCGATGACTGGATTTTTGACATATCCGGAAATCTCATTAAACAGCCGTTCCGCAACTTTTGCGGTCAATTCCTGTTGTTGCACCGAGGAGAGTTGCAGTTGAGGAAGTTGATTGTCCGTGACAGGCAGCGATTCGGCAATAATCCGCGACCAGGGGTATTGCGTGAAAAATTCTTCGTATTGCTGAGGGGTTTGCAAATCCTGCCAGAGCGCCAGCACTTTTTGCAGCATATAGCCGGCAATTTCGGTCAATTCGGCGGAATCACGCGAAAAATTTATATGAATATAAATGATGGTGTCCTGTTTCTCAATATACTTGTCAAGCTTGGAAATCTGGTCTTTTACAAAGAATTGCGCGAGGAAGTTTTGATACTCTTCAAGCGTCAACCGCGCGGGGTTGCCTTCTAATTTGTCCCGCGCTTCCAATGAAGAAATCAGGTTATTCAAACTTAAGCTATCTTCTTCTAAGAGCGGGCCGACAACATTCTTGGCAAGATTTTTTACTAAAAACCGTCCCGTTCCTTCCATCTGAAGCATGAGCGATCTGCGTTGCTGCTCAATGACAATATATCCGACAAACGACATGACTGCCGCGACCAAAAGAAAGGTCAGGACGCATAACTTTGCTTTTAGGGTCTGATTGTTGAGCCACTGAAACATGGGATGTTCTTTTCAACCTACCTCACTGCTGCCAGGATTGGTTTATGTCCGATGAATCTGCACAAGCGATCATGACTACATCATACTTTTGAAGTGTACGCTCAATTCGACGGTCAGGTCAAGAAATTTCTTCTACGATTTTCATGAATGCCATTTCGTTGCCATTCCGGGCAAGATATGCGTGCGAGAGATGGAAAAACGATTGAGCGGGAAGAAAAACTGAAGGGAAATCCATCTGCGTGCTGAAAACACCAGTGAATCTCCCTCAGAAAGAATGCGTGCGTTCCGAGAATCTTACGGAGCTTCAATCGCGTCTGCCGGGCAGACGTCAACACATGTGCCGCAATCGGTGCAGGCTTCAGGGTCGATGACGTACTTGTTTTCGCCCTGGCTGATTGCTTCAACCGGGCATTCGCTGGCGCATGCGCCGCAAGAAATGCAATTATCATTGATAGAATGGGCCATAATAACCTCCTCGTTATGCCTGATGGCTCGAATTAATATCGTTACTGGTACACGCTCAGTGTTTCGAATTCACAAAACACATCGCATACGTAAAATATACCGCGCCAAATTAGTCAAGGAAAATTCGTGTTTTTCAGTCAAAGATTTTGGTCAGTTCATCCTGATGAAATATGGGCAACGGCGTCTGATTCCCCTGATTCCATAAGCTTCTTCCCTCATCAATCGGTACGGCGCGACCAATGACAGATGCCTGAATCCGCTGCCGCTGAAATGCGTCCAGCAATTGCGCGGTCTCTTGCGGCGCGACCGTGATCAGCAAGGCGCCCGACGCAATAATCCCTAACGGGTCAAGGCCGTATTGCGCACATAACGTCACGGTTTCCGGGAACATCGGAATCGCTTCGCGCTCGATATGCAACCCCACGCCCGCCGCTTCAGCCAGTTCATGCAGGCCAGTCGCCACGCCGCCTTCCGTCGGGTCGTGCATCGCCGTCACGTGCGCCGTCTCGACGGCAATCCGCGCCTCTTCCACCACGCTGATGCCGGGCGTGTAAATAAAATCGCGGCAGGCGCGGAGATAGTCCGCCGAGTAGCGTGTCAAAAGATCATCCTGTTTGACACGCGCAATAATGGACGTCGCCTCGACCGCAATCCCTTTCGTTAAAATAATGTCATCGCCGACGTGTACGCCCGCCGTGCGAATCAGGCGATCTTTCGCGACTTCGCCGAGCATCTGGCCGACAACAATCGGGCGATCCAACCCGTATGTCACTTCCGTATGCCCGCCGCATAAGGTAATCTGGTACTGCTTGCAGGCTGCCGCAAGCTGCGCGAAAATCGTCTCGACCATGGCTTCGGTTGCCTGATGCTCCGGCAGCAGAATCGTGGCTAAAAACCATTTCGGCGTCGCGCCTCGCGTCGCTAAATCATTGGCGTTGATGACGATGGCATACCAGCCGATGTCATCCACGACAAACGTAATCGGATCGGTTTTGGCGACCAAATACCGGTCGCCCATATCAATCACCGCCGCATCTTCGCCGACTTCCGGCCCGACCACGACGCGCGCATCGTCCACGGCGACATACGTCGTCAGTAAGCGCCGAAGCTGCTCTAATTTCAATTTGCCTAAAGGAAGCGTCTCCATGCCAGTTTTTATTCTTGACCAGAAACCTCACAGGTTTTGAAAACCTGTGAGGTCTGAAAAGAGGTTATTCATGCGCCGCCCAGAGCGCACAGAGGTGAAGCATCACTTCTGCCGCCTTCTGCAAGGCGATTTCTGGAATCCATTCTTTTGTGGAGTGATACAACAAGCCGCCGGAAAACATATTCGGCGTGGGCAGCCCTGCAAATGAGAGCCGCGCTCCGTCCGTGCCGCCGCGAATCGCTTTGCGAATCACCTGCAAGCCCGCCCGTTCTATCGCAATTTCGGCTTTGCGCGTCGCTGCCGGATACTGGCGCAGCACCTCTTGCATGTTGCGATATTGTTCAATCGTTTCAATGTCGATCCGCAGGCCATCGTAGCGCAGATGGAACGTCCGAATCTGCTGCTCCAGCAGCGCCACGCGCTTCAGATTTCGCTCCTGGTCGAAATCTCGAAGAATCAGCGAACAGGTCGCGCGATTCTCCTCGCCGGAAAGATGCGTCAGATGAAAAAATCCTTCCCGCGCTTCCGTATGTTCCGGCGTCTCATGTTCTGGCAGCGCCGCGAGAAAGCGAGCCGCAATCGCCGCCGCGTTGACCATCCGGTTTTTCGCTTCGCCCGGATGCACGTTGCGCCCGTGAAACGTCAGATTGACGCGCAGCGCATGGAAGCATTCGTCTTCCAATTCTCCCATGTCGCCGCCGTCAATCGTATAACCCACCTGCCCTAAGCGTTTCAGATCAATCTGCTGCGTGCCCTGCCCGATTTCTTCATCCGGCGTAAACACGACGCGCAGTTCTGGATGCGGCAGGTCTGGAAAACGTTGCAGCGCCGCCAACACTGCCATGATTTCCGCCACGCCCGCTTTATCGTCTGCGCCGAGTAGCGTCGTGCCAGAGGCCGTGATAATCGTCTGGCCGACATATTTGCGGAGCTGCGGCGATTCTTCCGGCGTCAATCGTAACTCCGGCGCATCGGGAAACGTGATGACGCCGCCATCATACGCCTCATGAATCACCGGCTTCACGTGCTTGCCGGACTCCGACGGCGATGTATCTACATGAGCGCAAAACGTGAGCGGCGGCGATGAGACGCCTGATGAGGCTGGAAGCGTGGCATAGAGATAGCAGAACTCATCAAGCGTCACATCGTGAATTCCCAGTTCATGCAATTCCTGGCGCAACATCCGCGCCAATTCCCACTGTCCCGGCGACGAAGGATGTTGTCCCGATTGCTCGTCTGAGGTGGTGTCAAGGCTCACGTATCGCAAAAACCGCTGTCGCACATCGTCAGACAGCCATTGGCATAATTCAAGTGAAAGAGTCATGATGACGGGGCGTTCAGGCGGTCGCGTTCCTCATCGTGGTCGCCTCGTCTGAACGTCAGAAGAAGGTGATGCAGCGTATCTGCGAGGTGTTTCATTTCATGGGCTGAAAGCGAGACCTGATTCCCGGCGGAGGCGAATTGGCGGGCGTTTTCTGAAATCTCCTTCAACGCAAAAAGAATTTGTTCATGCGCATGCTGCTGTTCCTGTGTGGCCGACGCGATTTGTTTGGCCTCATTGGTCGTGCGGAGGGCTGCCGATAAAATCTCCTGCAAGCCATTGGAAAGCGCGCTGGTCTGCTGCGTCCCTTCCTGAATGCTTGAAGTCGTGATGTCGGAGGACTGCACGAGTTGTTGAATGCCTTGCTGAATTTCAAGGATATTCGAACTGATTTCTTCGGTCGATTCGATAATCGAATCCGCTAAGCGCCGAATTTCCATGGCGATGATATGAAACCGTTTTCCGCTATTTTCGTTGCCATCGACCGCTTCTAATGCGGCGTTAAAGGCGAGCAATTTCGTCCGGTCGGCAATGTCGTTAATCAATTCGATCACATCGCCGATTTTTTCAGAGCGTTTGCCGAGCGTCATGATATTCTGCAACACTTGCGTATTGGTGTTCATGATGTTCCGCATTTTTTCAATCGTGGCTTCGACCATTTCGACGCCGATCTGCGCAGAACCTTTGGTTTGCTCGGCCATCGTGGCGACGGTATCGGTATTCCCGGAAATCTGGCGGGACGTGCTGGTCACGGATTCCATCATGGCGGTGGTTTCCACGACTGCGGCGGACTGTTCTTCTAAGGCCGCCGCAAGCTGATTGACCGCCGTCAGAATTTCTTCGGAAGACGATTGCATGGTGGCGGCGGCATGTCCCAAATGTTCTAACAGGTATTGCAGCCGCTGCCGCATCTCATCGAACGTCCGCGCAAGCTCGCCGATTTCGTCGTGCGGGAGGTGCATCAAAGCGGCGATCATCGGCGTATCGAATTCGCCGTGAGCGACCGACGCGGCGGAATGAACTAACGAGGTAAGCGGATTCAAAATATACCGCCTGCTGATGAGCAACGTGGTCACGGAGCAGGTCAGCACCAATAACAGCGTTAAGATCAGCGTGACGAAAAGATTGCTCCAGCGTTGAATGCGAATGTTCTCGCGAGCAACCGCAATCCGAAATATTCCGATTGGCATGCCGTTTTTCATGATGGCGGTCTGCCTTGTGGTAAAGTCGGCGGAATTTTGAAAAAATGCCCATGAATATTGGGAAAAATCAGGGCGGATTTTTTCAACGATGTTTTCTCCGTCGGCATTCACAGACGCATACGCAATCGCTTCATCGGTCAATAACACGGTCAACACGTCACGCACCATCTCAGCGTTGACTTGCCAAACCGCAGACGCTAAGCTTGTTTCGGCCAGCAGCGTGGTACGCGCTAATTGCTGTTCAAGCCGTTTTTCATCGTTCCGCGCATTCCAAAACGCCATCACGGACGAAAAGAGAATCATGATTCCCGCCACAACTCCGGTCAGGATCATAATAAAACGGCGGCTCAAACTTGATTGGATGGCGTGGTGTTCCCGCGTGTCGTCCATGAGAAAAACAGAGATCATCAGCGAAAAACACTCATCCGCCCTGTCTGAAGCATCGCGTTGTCACAACGAGGCAGATGAGTGTTTTTTTACCGACAATCAAGGTGGCAGGAAAAATTTACCGGAAACTCAGCAACGCTTTCTCGAAATCGTCGTAAATTTCAAAGACGCGATCAAGGCGCAACAGGCTGAAAATTTCCTTCGGCTGCCCAACCAGTCGAGAAATTTTCACTTCTCCTTTATTCGATTTGACGCGCTTGAATAACGCAATAATCGCGCCGATTCCCGAACTGTCTATTTGTTCCAATTCGTACAGATCGAATAAGACGCGGTGTTGACCGCTGGAAAATAAGGAATCCATTTCCGCCTTCATCGGTGACACAGTGCTGATATCAAGACTTCCGGTCAGGATAAAAATTCGAACTCCGTCACGTTCCTCTTTTTGGTATTCGAATCGATTGCTCATTCTGCTCCTCTCATCATGCGGCGTGATGTTATTATTGTTCTGTTGTCACGAATGATTTCTGAGATAACAGGTTGTCATACTTTATTTTCCCTGTCAAGAGGAAAATATACGCACACGCTGCCAACGTCGCATATAATGTCGTAAAAAAGTCCATAACGGTAGCCCCGCCCGACGCGGCGGGAAATGGCCGCAATTCCCGCCACGTCGGGCGGGCAGGGTTCTTCTTCCAAAAAGAATACGCGCACCTCTCCATAAAAAGAACGGATTTGTCAACGAATAAGCGCGGAGATTTGCATTTCCGGCGGAAATTTTATTGACAGGTTTCTCGTTGTTGACCACACCATCATACGCAATATTACGCCGCTCGAAGGAGGCTGCGCATGACCGAACAGAAACAAGACTCCGCCCCGATATTACGTTGCCCCATTGCTGCGAAACGCTCGATGCAATGGGCGATCTTTCTCTTTCCGATCTGGGGAAGCACCTGGCTGGCCGCGCTGTTTGCCATCCGGCAATGGACGGTGTACGCGCCCGCGATTGTTCCGCTCCTCTTCGCCCGCGCGCTGTTATGCCTGCTGATCGCCGCTCTGCCGATCTGGTTCGGTGTGCGGGGGATTCACGCATTAAAAAGTCACGCCGGATATTCCACCGGCCTGCTGCGTTCGGTGGTCGGGATTTCTATCGGCGCGTCGTTTGTCATCGTGGAAGTGGTGACGCTCTTCATGGTCATCGCCTTCATGATGCAGCGCAACGCTGTGCGGTGAACACGCCGTCTCGTTCATCGAGCGGCGTCGAGATGAACATTCTCATTGCGGCCACGCCAATATCAGAAAGAGCGCTATTCCTAAAATTTCAGCGCGAAACATGATTTCTACCGCTCGCGCAATATCTGCGCGGTCGAGCCGTCGGATTGGATCGCCGATGGTCGGTTTCCAGACGCGCTCGCCGAAATAGACATTTTCTCCGCCGAGCCGCACGCCGAGCAACCCCGCAGCTGCGCCTTCGGGATAGGCGCAATTCGGGCTTTTATGATTGCGCCGGTCGCGCCACATCACGCGCCACCCGTTTATGACGTCAAATCGAAACAGGCTGCCGACAATCATCAACACGCCGGTCAGCCGCGCCGGAACGAAATTCCAGACATCATCCGTTTTCGCCGGAACGCAGCCGATGTCGCGATATTTGTCGTTCATGTAGCCAAGCATCGAATCCATCGTATTGACCATTTTGTACGTCATGGCAAGCGGAGCGCCGCCGATCATCGCATACAACAGCGGCGCAATCACGCCATCAGACGTGTTTTCGGCGACGGTCTCGACCGTTGCCCGCACGATGTCCGGCTCATCTAAATGCGCGGTGTCGCGCCCCACGATAAACGACAGCCGATGCCGCGCCGCATCGATCCCCTGCGCGAACGCTTGCGATACCTTCAGCGCCTCATCCCGCAGACATCGCGCCGCGAGGCAGGCATACAGCAGATAGATGTTCAACGCATGATGCGCCGCCGGAAATGATTTGAGAAAATGCAAAGCCGCAAACGGCAATCCGAACGCGAACAACAGATTGCAGAGGACAATTATTGCACCGCCAGACAACATGGCGCGGCGGCTGCGAGCGACACGCCGGACAAGCGCCTCTTCTTTCGCAATCAGCGCTCCCATCCATTTCACCGGATGCGGCCAGGCAGGCGGATCGCCAATCACCCAATCAAGCAGAACTGCAAGCAGCAGATCAATGAACATGATGCCTTTCACGCTATCGCTAATTCCAAAATAGGAATTTCGGGATAGCAATTAAAGCGTACCGGATAAATCGCCCAGCCGACGCCGCGCGAAATGAAGACCGGCTGCCGTTTGGTCGAAAGCACGAGGCCAGACGAATAGGCTTTATTTTTCACCGGAAGTACGGGAGCGCCGACGAACGGAATATTGACCTGTCCGCCGTGCGTATGGCCGGCGAGCATCAAATCAATTCGCGCTTGAAACGGCGTGTCCGCGCTGTCGGGGTTATGCGCCAACACGATCCGGCACTCGCGGTCGGGAATCTGCGCTAAAATCGGGTCAATCGCCAGCGGGTCTTCCCAGTAGTCGCCGATGCCTGCGAGCCAGAGCCGCTGTCCTTCTTTTTCCAGCGCAATCGCCTTGCCGCGCAGATTTTGCCCGCTTTTTTCCAGCCAATACAACGACCGCGCCGTATCGCCCCAGTGGTCGTGATTGCCTAACACCGAATAGACGCCCATCGGCGCGTGAAGTTTCGACAACAGCGGCCAGACAGCGTCGATCTGTGTAGTGCTGCGGCTTTCGTGGATATAATCGCCGGTGCAGACGATGACATCTTTTTCAATGCGGTTGAGTTTGTCAAGGAGGTGTTCGACAAATCGCAGCGGCATCAATGTGCCGTAGTGAAGGTCGCTCAGATGCGCGATGTTCAGGCCGCGAAACGCAGGCGGCAGATTCGGCACGGCGATGCGGTAGCGATTGAACTGCACGAAATAGCGCTCGATGAAAACGATATAACCGCCCATTGCGAACGCCGAACCGGTCAAACTCCCCATCAATGTAAGAAATGTTCGCCGCGTCATGT
>CAZMEO010000083.1:0-1533 GCA_964565315.1 uncultured Candidatus Moduliflexus sp.
TTGCTGGCCTGGCCGGTTCTGGCCGAACGGAATTAGTCCGCTGTATTTATGGCGACACTTCGCCGGACGGCGGGCATCTTTTCATCAATGCCCAAAAAGTCTCCTATCGTTCGCCGCAGCAGGCGATTCGAGATCGGCTGGCTTACGTGCCGGAAGAGCGCCGAAAATTAGGCATTTTTCCGCTGCTCGACGTGCGCGAGAACATCACGATCCCCATTTTAGACCGGTTACGCCGCTTTTTTCGCATAGATCGCCGGAAAGAATACGCGTCCGCGCAAGAATACGCGCAAAAACTTGACATCCGCATGTCGCATTTTCATCAGCAGATTCAGCATTTAAGCGGCGGGAATCAGCAAAAAGCCATTTTAGCGCGCTGGCTGCTCACCGACTGCAAAATCCTGATTTTGGATGAGCCGACGCGAGGGATTGATGTCAACGCGAAAGCCGAGATTTATGCGCAACTCAGCCGCCTTGTCGAACAGGGCATCGCGATGATTTTTATTTCGTCAGAGCTTCAAGAAGTCATTAATATCGCTGACCGCATCTTGATTCTGCATGAAGGCAAATTTAAAGGTGAAGTGCTTGCGCATCAGACGAATCAGACCGAAATTTTACGAATTGCACTGAGCGAAATGGATAAAAAATAACTATGGAACAATGGCATCGAAACGACGAACCCAGCATGGTAAAACGATTTTTTCAAGTCAAAGAAAGCGGCATTCTGCTCGCGCTGATTTGTTTGTGTCTCGGATTAAGCCTGACAACAACGACATTTCTCTCGCAATATAATATCGGCATTGTGATTCGACAAGTGTCGTTCGTGGCAATTGTCGCGCTTGGCGAAACCTTAGTGCTGCTCTTAGGCGGAATTGATCTCTCCGTCGGGGCGACGGCGGGCTTGAGCAGCATTCTCGGAGCGTTGTTAATGACCGCTGTGAAGCTTGATCCGTATCTCTGCCTGTTTCTGACGATGGGCATCGGCGCGTTATTCGGCGCGTTAAACGGCGTAATGATCGCGCTCGTCAAGCTTAATCCGTTTATTGTCACGCTCGCGATGGGTGAAATTTATGCTGGCGCGATTTTAGTGATTACAAAGGGCTATCCAGTGCTGGGCATTCCGCCGAAATTCACGTTTTTGGGGCAGGGCATGCTTGGGCCGGTGCCCGTTCCTGTGATTATCATGCTTGTGATCACTGTGATTTTAGCGCATATTCTGCATAATACACCGTATGGCCGGAGAATTTATGCGATTGGCGGTAATCCTTTTGCCTCGCGATTAGTCGGAATTCCTGTGGAATCTATTAAAATCAGCGTGTATGCGATCTCCGGCATGTTATCCGCGTTGGCTGGCATTTTGTTTGTCAGCCGGATGAACGCGGGGCAGCCGTCAATCGGGCAGGGCTGGCTCATGCCCGCGATTACCGCTGCGATTATCGGCGGAACGTCGCTGAGCGGCGGCGAAGGCACGATTTTAGGAACGATTCTTGGCGCGGTCTTTATGGGAATTCTGGCAAACGGAATCGTCTTGTTAGG
>CAZMEO010000083.1:1633-5685 GCA_964565315.1 uncultured Candidatus Moduliflexus sp.
TGGACGACCTCGCCGTACAATCAGGATAAGAAGATTCTCAGCACGATTGGATTTATGAAAGGGCAACTCAGCAAAGGGGCGGAAGAACTCAAACAATTCGGGCAACTGGTTGAGGCCAATGACATGGCATTATACGGCCTCGATAAGCGCTTGCTGCTGATGTATCACGACGAGAAACAGCAGAATATGGCAGGCGCGTATGTCGCAATAGACACCGGCGAGAATCTCTATTTACCAGTAGAAGCCTTATTAGAAACGCAGCAGATTACGGCGTCAACCCTGACGCTGGCTGATGCAGAGCGCCTTCGCCCGGATTTGCAAGATCGCGCGTTGTTGGAGGAGGACTCGCTGCCCGGCGGCGTGAACGCCTCCTATGCTGGCGAAATCCCAGAAGAAATCTCCGTCCAGATGTTTGGCGAAAACGGACAATTTGGAATACGAGTTGCTGCGCCGGTTTTTCACCGTGACAATCTCTCCGGCGTTCTCGTCGGCACATTTATCTTCCCGCAGCATATCGCAGAACATTATGCCTTCCTGAGTAAAACTGAGGTGAATATCTTTGCGGGCGTCACGCGAAGCATCGGCACGCTGTCACCTCAAACGGAATTGCCCTTGGAAAGCCTCAAAGAAGCTCTCAACTGCGATCTGCTCAGCCCGACCGTTCCCATTCAAATTACCTTGAAGAGCTTTGATGCGCAACGCTATTATCAGGGACAATGCGCGGTAAAAGACCAGGGCGGCAACCTCATCGGAGCGATGACGGTCAGTCTTTCGCAGGATATCGAACAGCACGCGATCAGAAAGATGCTCCATGCGGTCATCACGGTTGGCGCGATTGCCGTGCTTCTTGCCTCCCTGCTGATCGTGATCTCCAGCCGGAAAAGCATCCTCTTTCTGCAACAATTGATCACGTCAATTGAGCGACTTTCAAAAGGAGATATTCCGGGGAAAATCACCACCTCGCAGAAAGGGGAATTTCAAGATATTCAGCAGAACTTGAATTCATTGATTGAGGCCACTGATTTGACGACTCATATTGCGGAAGACATCGCCGCCGGTCAGCTGACGATGAGCATACAAAAAAGATCGGAACAAGATCGCTTAATGAACGCCTTGCAGAGCATGATTCTCAGCCTCCAAAATGTCTCCGCAGTTGCGGAAGAGATTGCTTCTGGAAATCTGACGATTGAAGTGCGCGAACGCTCAACAGAGGACACGCTAATGCTCGCGCTGGCCGCGATGGTCACCAAGTTAAATAACATCGTCTTAAAGGTAAAATCCACAATTCATTCGATCTCGACCAGAAGCAAGGATATTAGTTCGATTGCCGCCCATATCGCACAAGGCGCTTCAGAACAAGCCGCGTCGATGCAAGAAGCGTCGGCCTCAATGGAACAGATGACGGCGAATATTCGTCAAAATGCCGATAATGCCAAAGTGACGGAACGCATGGCAATCGAATCGGCGGGAGATGCCAAAGAGGGCGGGAAGGCGGTTGCTGAAACCATCAGCGCGATGCGCAAAATTGCGGAGCGGATTTCCGTGATTCAAGAAATTGCGATGCAAACCCACATTTTATCCATGAATGCCACTATCGAAGCAGCCAAAGCGCAGGAATACGGCAAAGGCTTTGCGGTTGTGGCGTCGGAAGTTCGCAACCTTGCGCAGCGAAGCCGAGAAGCCGCTGATGAAATTGAGGATTTCGTCAAGCAATGCGTTGCCGTTTCTGAACAAGCGGGGCTTGTCTTGCAGCGATTAGTCCCGAATAGCGAGAAGACAGCAGAACTTGTGCAAGAGATTAACGCCGCCAGCAATGAACAAGCGACCGGGTCGGAACAGATCAACAATGCCATTCAGGAATTAGATCAGGTAATCCAGCAGAATGCCGCAACTGCGGAACAGATGGAATCCTCATTTGAACAATTAGCCGCTCAAGCTGCGGTTCTTCAGCAAGTCATCGAGTTCTTTACCGTCAAAGAACACCTCCCCGAAAAACTAACAGCCGCAGAAACAAACCTCGTTGCAGCGCTGCGAAATGTATTGGGAACGAACGATGATGAGCAGATTGTCAGGGCATTGATGAAGACGATTGCTGAGGCGCGAAAACCTGAGCCGCTCACCATTCCTCACACTGATGAGGCGTCATCGTCCGACCAGAAGACATCGCTAAGCAGGCGAACAAAGCAGGCTCAAAAAATGCCGCAAGAGGATAGCAACGATCAACTTGATGAGGAATTTGAACGATTTTGACGTTTTATCAGTTCCATTAATACCGATATGATTACAGGAGTTATATATGCTGCTTGCAGAACAACGACGAGTAAAGATTCTTGAACTTCTTGAAGAAGAAGGAAGCGCCAGAGTCAGCTACCTCAGCAAAACATTCGAGGTGACAGAGCCGACCATCCGTCAAGACTTAGAAAAATTGGAGGCTGAGGGATATATCGTCCGCGAACATGGGGGCGCATTCTTAAAAAGCGTCCCGCAACAAGTCGGCAGCTTATCGCTTCAGCATCAGGAAAACATTGATAAAAAAAGCCGCATCGGCAAAAAAGCCGTGGAATTTATTCAGGATTGGGATTCGATTATTCTCGATTCCGGCTCAACCGTCACGGAGGTGGCGAAAAATCTCACCGAAAAGCAGCATCTCAAAATTATTACGAATGCCCTGAATATTGCCTTATTGTTAGGGTCGCATCCCTTTTTTGAAATCCATGTCACCGGCGGAGAATTCAAAGCCCCGACGCTGTCGTTGACCGGTGAAAAAGCTGCCGGGTTTTTCCGACAACTGCATGTCGATAAATTGTTTTTGGCATCTGCCGGACTCTCCTGGAAAGCCGGGCTGACGTATCCGGGATTAAGCGATTTGCCGGTCAAAAAAGCGATGATTGAATCGGCGAACGAAGTCTATTTAGTCGCAGATTCTACCAAAATCGGCAACGCGGCGTTTGCCTCGCTCGGCGGGTTAGAACTGATTCATTATTTCATCACCGACGACGGCATTACGGAGGAAGACAAACATATATTCGAAAGCAAGGGCGTCCGCGTCATTATCGCCTGAATCAGACTCTTCCTCCAAACCTCACAGGTGTTGAAAACCTGTGAGGTTTTTTTCAAAAATATCTCCCGCATGACGAAAACCGCATAATTTTTCCTCTTTCTTTCTGAACGTCAGCAAACGCCGTGATAATTTATCATGCTAAATATTAACAGATGATTCAGGAGGAATATGCGATGTCATACGTATCAAAAGACACCACGCTTTCCACTTCACCGACAGTCTTCGAGAAATTGACGACCCTCAATTATGGACAGTTGTTGCTGCGAACGCCGGAGAAATTGTTTGAAAAAATCCAGGCCGAAGAAGACCTGGATATGCAGATTCAATATTTTGCGCTGTATGCGTTGCTCTTTTCAACGGTTTACGGGTTTTTGTTAGGGATGTACGCGGGCGGATTTCAAATGCTCGCCAGCATGATCAAAATTCCGACGCTTTTTTTCGGGACGTTATTCCTTTGTCTGCCGTCATTGTACGTGTTCAACGTCTTGTTAGGCTCGCAGCTTTCGTTCCGGCAAACGCTCACAATCCTGTTAGCCTCGACCTACCTGATGAGCGCGATTCTGGCGTCATTCGCGCCGATCCTCTTCTTTTTCATCTTAACCACCTCAGATCGCCCATTTGTCTCACTCGCGACCTTCGGCACGTGCAGCATCGCCGGGCTATTTGCCGTGATCTTCGTCTGGAAGGCGATGCGCTTTTTGGGCGAAAAAAATCAGACGCAAAGCAGCGCCCGCGTCCTGCTGATCTGGTCGCTGATTTACGCGATTGTCGGGACGCAGTTCGCCTGGGGCTTGCGCCCGTTTATCGGCCAGAAAGGGGTTTTTATGCTGTTCCGCGCCCTTGAAGGAAATATTTACGTCGCCGTCTTCCGAACCATCAAAACTCTGCTCGGCTTGTAATTCCAATCTTTAGGGGAGAGACGTTCCGCCGGAACGTCTCTACGCAACACTATCGAAAATATGATCACCTACGTCAATACGCAATTGCTGCG
>CAZMEO010000083.1:5785-9238 GCA_964565315.1 uncultured Candidatus Moduliflexus sp.
ACAAACGCGGCCTCGTTCATGCGCCGTTTACGGACGTGTTCATCAGCAACGGCATCGGCATGACGGGGCTGCCACTCAGATTTTGCGCCCGCCCTGAAATCGTTTTGTTGACGTTAAGGCATCAGAAACAACAAAAGCTGTCAGACACGTTAAACGTGTCTGACAGCGTATCCGTTCGGCGGCATGCCCCTCCGATTTAGACTGGCATCTCAATCCAATAAATACGTTTCCACGAACGTGACCGCCGGCTCGCTTTCATTCGGCGGCGTTTCGTCGTCAATTGTCGTCACGCGATAATAATAACGCTTATTTTGCTGCGCCGTCGCGTCTTCGTATGTGGCATTCAACACCGGCGCGTCGTTCAGACGCTCGAAGCCGCTCTCTTTCTGCTCGCTGCGATACACGTGAAAGCCCGCAAAGTCGCTGACTTGCGCTTGATTCCAGTGCAGGTTGACCGCTTTCCCAAGATAGACGCCCACTAAGCCGCTCGGCGCAGTCGGCGCGAACGCATCCAACGGCGTCACAGATACGCTGTGCGACAGCGTGTCCGTCAATGGTTCGGAGGCCGCCGCGACCGCCTGAATTGCGTACAGATATTCCTGGCCGTTCGTCAAATTTTGGTCGATAAAATTCGTCTGCGTCACCGGAAGCGCCACAATCTGCGTCGCCGGTAAGTTTCCGATCTTCGGCGTTATGGTCGGCGTCACTGTCGGCGTTGCCGCAGGTTGCGCATCCGTCGGCGTCACGGTAGGCGTGACTGTCGGCGTGGCCGGAAGTTTTTCAGCGGTATCCGCGCGAAAGATGCGATATTCGGCGATATGACGCGCCTTTTTGCCGTCTTTCGTCAACAATGGCGGATTCCAGGACAATTCAGCCGTTCGATCTCCGGGTTTTGCTTGAATGTCGCGGGGCGGCATCAGCGGTTTCACGATTTCCACGACTGTCCCTGTCGCAAGCGTGCTTTTCCGTTTTTTGCGATCCGTCATCTCGATCTGGTAGGCATATCGCGCCCCCTCATCGAGCGTTGCCGTCCGTTTCTCGTCTTTCTCGCCAACTTCAAGCGCTCCGGTATCGGTGAACGCATACGATCCGTCTGGCTGCTGCACCTCTTTCGGGGAAATCTCCACCAACTTGATCGGCGCGTTCGCATTCGCCGCCTGAACTTCCGGCAACGCGTCATACGCCACGTCAAACACCTTGTCGCTGGAGCGCTGGCGCGCTTGAACATGCTGCGCTATCGTGTCAAGCGCCGGGAGCGCTGGCTGCGTCAATGACGCTGTCCGCGACGCGCTCTGCGTTTCGCTGCCCGCCACGTCAATAAAATCAATCGCGATCTGGCGGGAAGCCCCGTCATGGCGTTTTGGGAAAAACAGGCCGAGTTGAGTCAGCACCTTGACGCGGCTCTGCGTCTCCGTCGTTGTCGCCGCAGCATCGCCGCTTTGCGCGAACACGCCCCGCATATCAAGATCATAGGTGTTCCACTCAGGCGAGGCCGCTAACGGAATGCGCGCGGCGTTCGCCAATCGTTCCTGAGACATCGTTTCCGCCGCTAAGGAGGTCAGCGGCGAATCATGCGCGACAAGGTACGCCTCGCCGCCATCTTCCGCCAATATTCGGAGGCGAACAAATTGTGCGTTTGGCGCGGCAAGTTGCTGCCCCGGCTTTGATGTCAAAAACATCGGCGCCGTTCCGCGCGCATATAACGCGCCGTCGGCAGCGCCGAACAGCGTCGTTCCGCGTGCGCTCCACCCTTCTTCGTCATCAGCAAACAGATACGGCGGCGCATCATACACGGAGGCGCGTTCGACTAATGACGGCAGTAACTCCACACTCTCCAGCGCGATTTCAGCCGTTTCTCCTTCTGTGATGCTGGTTTCGAACGCAAGGCCGATCTGCGCAATTTGACCGCTCCAGGTGGGCAAACTCTGCATGTCAATCACATACTCCGCTGCCGTTGCCGAAGGCGAAATTTCGATGGGAAATGCCCTGGTTTTGATCGTGCCAAATGCGCTCTGGAATGACGCTGCTGAGGTATGCACCGCAGGCTCGAAGCTCACGTCGCTGCGCGTGTCCCATGTTTTATCAGCATTGGTTATAAACGTGACATAACCGGTGCGGCAATGTTTCGTCCAGAGTTTTAGGCGCAGATAGCGAAATGTGGCGGCGTCAACCCCAAGGTTTTCAGGCGAATGGATGCGCAAAGACGCCGCGTTCGAGGCCGCCCGCAACGTGCCGTTATACGGCTTCACCGGCAGCGTGTCGCCGATTTCCTGCCAGCCTTCCGCGCTTTGAGAGAATTGCCACGAATTCGCGGCAGACAATTGAAGTTGGCGATAAATCGTAAATGAACGAATATCATCGGGTTCAAGCGGCTTTTTGGTGTCATACTCGGTTGGCGGTCGCCATGATAACGCGACGCCTTGCTCGCCCAATTGAGCGCCGATATTGGACACCGGCAGCAATTTCGGCGCGACTGGCACGGTCGGGTCGCCCTTTTTCCCGCAGCCTGCCGCCAGCAAGACACCGCAAACCAGCGCGATCCCTGCGTAAACTGTTTTCTTCAGCCCTGTCATGGTGTTCTCCTGTGAACATAGCATCTTCATAATTTTTAATCTATCTTCCTTACGCGTGTCAAAAATGTTTCTGCATTGACAACAGTAAAAGCATCAGTGTGTAATTCTTTTAAGAAATGGCGATTTTCAGAAATGAAATACTCAATCTGTCTGAATTCGCAAAATGCTCCGATCAGCATATCCCCTTTTTTTAATCCCAATCTGTGATATTTACTGACTAATTCAGGTGGTGGAAGCTCATAATCTACCGGATAATCCAACAGGCGCAAGACCTGTTGAAATAACCTTGCATCCTGAGGTATCAAATTGCGACGCACTTCTTTTTCAACAATCGCAGGAAGCAGCAGTTCATCTTTCAACTGGTATAAATGATCAACCAAATGGCAGCACCAAATATCCGTATTCTGAATGCCCGCAACAAAAATATTAGTGTCCAAGGAAATTTTCATACTGCTGTTGATACTCTGTTTCCCATATCTCGTCTCGCGTCCGGCGTAAAGCGGTCAATATTTCATCATGTGTCAGTCCCGCGAACGCGCCTCGCTGCTGGACATTCCCACGCAATTCATCAAGCAGCGCGTGAAATTGCTGCTCCCGGCTTCGGATCGGCTGAGATGCGAAGACCAGAAAATAGAGATGCATAAATTTGAACACCTCTTCCCACGCCAATTCTTCTGTTCCAAAGACATTGACAAGTTCGCGGAATTCGCGTTCAATTTCCTGGTTGCGGATGTGAACCGTTAACATAACTCCCTACCTTTTGCCGTTGCCTATGCGTCTGCTGCTTCTAATACATCCAAATCTTCTTTGGCCTGACGAATTGCCGCCAGCACATGTTCATACGCCGTGCCGCCGATGCTGTTTTTGCTGTTGACCGCCG
>CAZMEO010000083.1:9338-12283 GCA_964565315.1 uncultured Candidatus Moduliflexus sp.
GCCAGCACATGTTCATACGCCGTGCCGCCGATGCTGTTTTTGCTGTTGACCGCCGCTTCCGGCAGCACGACCGTCAGCACTTCTTCATCGAAATTCGGCGAAATCTGCTGATATTCGTCTAAGGTCAGCGAGCGCAGCGTCTTGTTTTCTTTGAGGCAATAGCGCACCAATTCGCCGACAATGCCGTGCGCGGTGCGGAACGGCACGCCTTTGCGAACCAGGTAATCCGCCACTTCGGTCGCCGTCATGAAACCTTGCTCCAGCGTCGCGGTCACGCGCTCGCGCTTGACCTGCATGTCGCGCAGCATCGGCGGGAAAATGCGCAGCGCGATGTTCAGCGTCGCAATCGTGTCGAACAACGGCTCTTTGTCTTCCTGCATGTCGCGGTTATAGCTCAGCGGCAGCGATTTCATCAGCGTCAGCACCGCCGTCAAATTGCCATAGACGCGCCCGGTTTTGCCGCGAATCAGTTCCGCCACATCCGGGTTTTTCTTCTGCGGCATGATGCTGCTGCCGGTGCAGAAGGCGTCGCTCAGTTCGATAAAGCCGAATTCGGACGACGACCAGAGAATCAGTTCTTCGCAGAAGCGGCTGAGGTGCATCATCAGAATCGCCGAGTTCGCGCAAAATTCCAGAATGAAATCGCGGTCGCTGACGCCGTCGAGACTGTTCGCGGAAACGGTGGCAAAGCCCAATTCCTGCGCCACCATGACGCGGTCAATCGGGTACGAGGTCCCGGCAAGCGCCGCCGAACCGAGCGGCAGCACGTTGACGCGGGCGCGGCATTGCGTGAAGCGTTCCCGGTCGCGTTTCAGCATTTCGTAATACGCGAGCAGATGATGGCCGAGCATCACCGGCTGCGCCCGCTGTAAGTGCGTATAGCCGGGGAAGAGCGTATCAGCGTAGCGTTCCGCCAATTCCGTCAAGGTGCGTTGAAATGTCGCAATCAGGCCGCAGATGTTGTCAATCTCGGAACGCAGATAGAGGCGCACGTCGGTCACGACCTGATCGTTGCGGCTTCTGGCGGTATGCAGCTTGCGTCCCGGCTCGCCGATTTTCTGAATCAGGCGGTGTTCGATATGCGTGTGAATGTCTTCTAAATGAATGGTAAATCCAAGTTTTCCGGCGGCGATTTCATCGCGGATTTCATCCAGCCCTTTTAAGATGGCGTTCAGTTCCTCTTGCGTCAAAATGCCGCACGTTGACAGCATTCTGGCGTGCGCCTTGCTGCCGAGAATGTCCCATTCGTAGAGTTGTTGGTCAAAGTGAATTGACGCCGACAGTTCTTCAACAAGGGCGTCGGTGACTTCGATGAAACGCCCTCCCCAGGTTTTTTCCATGATCTCAAGGCCGCGCACATATCTTGCGAGAACAGCGCCAGGCCATTCGAATAAGATAGCGGCGGGACATCAACGATTTTTTATTGCAAGCCAACACACGCGACAAGCGCGGATATATCACGATTCACGACTTGACCTTTTTATGGCGCGGCGCAAATTTGTCAATACTTCTCTGAGTTGCCTCCAATTTCGCGCTGCGGCACGGTGAGATACCGGCGAGGCGTTCTGCGCGTCCACGTTACCGTTTATAGGTGCACAGCCATTCTTTCGCCGCCTCAAGCGTATCGAACGTCTTGAGATTATCGCGGCGCGAAAAAAAGAGCACGGCATTAAAAATGATTTTCCGAACTTTGGAGATGCCCACCACTGCGCCCGCTTTGACATACGGCTTGTTATGCGCCACATATTCTTTCAGCGGCGTGTTGACATTCGAATCAAAATACGAATTCGTCACGTCAGTCAGCGTCAAAATAGAATGTAAAGGACAGCGAGCAATCACCTGCTTTGCCTCTTCAATAACTGAGAGAAATTCAGCGAGAGACGTCGTTTTGGAAAAATCAACAACTAATAATTCGGTTCCCTGATATTGAATAAATTGTACATGTGACATATCATCTTCTCCAATGCTTATTTACACGAAGCTGAATGGCTCGATTCTCCATAAGTCAAAATTGTTGTTGGGGAGATTTGTCAACAATTTTTCCATGAAACCAATGCGGCAATCTTCTGTCTGTTGATGAGATGCATCAGGCGTCCCTCGCCATTTCGCTTGACAGCATCGGATAATTTCCAAAAGTCTATCCAGACCGCCGACGTCCTCGTCGGCGTGGCGAACGAAGAGAGGCATCATGCCGACAAGAACGTCGGCGGGACAAGGAGAAAACACTATGCGGCGCTATTTATGGATGTTATTACTGCTTGGGCTGACTTCAAAGGGGTTTGCGGCAGAACGCGTGCTGGTCGTCACCGACGAATGGGCGACCTTTTCCAATAAAGACGGCAGCGGCTATTATCTCGATATTATCCGCACGGTCTATCCGTCTCCGCAATTCGACGTGAAGATTGAGTTTTTACCGTATGCCCGCTCGTACATGATGGTCATGGAAGGCAAGGCGGATATTGTGTTAGGAATTTATGCCGGTGACGTGCCGGACGCGCAGCGTTCGACGGAGCCGATTGAAATTGATTCGGTGGATGCGTTGGTGAAGGTGGATGTCGCCCAGAACTGGAACGGGCTGGAATCGCTTTCGAAGAAGCGTGTCATGGCACGGACAGATTATGGTTTTGCGCAGGACTTGCCCCAGGATGCCCAATATGCCGAATATCATTCGTTAGAGAGTATGATAAAAATGCTGGTGGCAGGGAAAATTGATGCCGTGTTGGATTACGAAGCGGATATTGAACCACTGCGCCAGGAAACCGGCCTGACCGACGAATTTGCTTACGTGCGCGGCGTGATTACGAAATATGTGTATATCGGCTTTTCGAAATTGCGCCCGGAGTTGAAGCAGCGCTTTGATCAGGAATGCAAAAAGCTTTACCAATCAGGCAAACTGAAAGAATTAATCTTAAAGAATCTCGGCTCGGATGCCCGCCTGCCAAAGC
>CAZMEO010000084.1:0-3300 GCA_964565315.1 uncultured Candidatus Moduliflexus sp.
GATTTATTGATTCATGAATGTATTGTTTGTGTTAGTAATGATTAAATTTAATCATTACTGTTCTTGTGGAGGCTGATTGATGAGAAATTCATGCTCTTGTGCGTCAGCAATATAGAGGCGCTTTCCTTGCTCTTGAAGCAGGCGAATATGATGCGCACAGGACGTTGCGGCAGCGGTTGTCGTGATAATTGATTGAATATTCGCAATCGGAATCGATTGATGCAGCGTTCTCCGTCCAAATTTTGAGGAATCCAACAACATATAACTCGCATGCGCATGTTGATTCATCCGTATCTTAATGCGCTGTTCCGTCACATTATCATCAAGGCAACCTTTCTGAGGATCGATAGCTCCCGCCCCTAAAAACGCCTTATCTGCAAAGAATGATTCCAGTTGATTTTCCGCGAGCGGCCCGATAAATGCGTTCAGCATGGCATCCAGCTCTCCGCCAAGACAGATCACCTGGACGCCTCGTTTCATTTTAAGCGCAAGAATATTATCAATGGCCTGGGTAATTACCGTAATCTCTAAATGCTCAGGCATGGCTTTTGCCAGATAATAGCACGTTGACCCCGTATCTAAAAATAATTTATCCCCCGGTTGGATCAGGGACGCCGCAAATTGGGCGATATCTTGTTTTTCTTTCGCATTAAGCAGTAACCGACTGGAGATATCTGTCTCAAAATCGAGGTCTCCCCCCGGAATTGCCCCGCCATGAATGCGGCGAATGCGTTCATCTTTTTCTAACAACACCATATCGCGGCGAATGGTGATTGGCGAGACCTGGAGATGGAGCGCCAATTCATCAGCCGAAGCAAACCCCTGTTTGAGGATATAATCAAGAATCTCTTTCCGTCTTTTATTCATCATATTATTTGATCCTAATTTTGCATTTATGATAATTAATACACATTACGTTGCATGTTTTTTATATGAATTCCGCATTCCATTCTCTCCGGCTACAACTCTCAATCATGGAGATTTCACGGCATTCACAAGAAATAAACACATAATCTCCACATCGATGCTGATTGTCCAGTATTATTATTCATGTTGAAGGGGTCTGACGTTTTTTATTTACGCCTTCCCTTCCTCAGCCAGCGCTTTTCCGTTTCCCAAAACCGCTCATCCAAAAAAGGAAGCTGATTTTCAGTATGAAATTTTCAGACTGTGCAATGGATTTCAATCGCCTATGAAATTTATTGCGTATAAACAGGCCGAAATGATCATGAAATCTATAAATTTGACGATTTTCAGGGGAAACGCCATGTTATGCAACGCAATTCAGAGGAAAATCGCTCCAGGCGTTGACACACGCTCTCGCCATTTGATGCGCGAACCGTTGTTGTTGGCATAAAATATGAACAGGAGAAAAATGGAATTCTGCACACATATCATTTCTACTCAAGCAAACCGCACGATAAGGAGGAGCGCGGCGTTCCCCGGCGCAGGCGGAACGCGCGAAGAGCGACATGAACGTTCTCATCATCAATTACGAATTTCCTCCGATTGGCGGAGGCGGCGGGATTGCAACCTACTACATTGCGCGGGAATTGGCGCGCAAAGGCCATGCGGTGACTATCCTCACCTCGCATTTCCGCGAACTGCGCTGGCGCGAAACGCTTGAAGATATTGAGATTTTCCGCGTGCCGGTGCTGCGCAAACGCCGCGATTATTGCAGCGTCATTGAAATGGCGTCCTTTATTGTGAGTTCCCTCCCGATGTTGTTCTACCTGGTTCTGACGCGAAAGTACGACCTGATTCATATCTTTTTCGGCGTGCCGAGCGGCCCGTTAGGATATGTCGCCAAAAAGCTGTTCGGCATTCCCTATCTGATTCGCATGGGCGGCGGCGACGTGCCGGGGTTTCGCCCATTTCAGTACAAGCGTCTCTATAAAATATTGAAACCTGCCTTGAACGTCTTATGGCGCAACGCTGATTTTCTTGTCGCCAACAGCGACGGGCTGCGCGACATGGCGGTCAAAGCGTTTTCGCATCTGCCGATTCACGTGATTCCGAACGGCGTGGATTTGGACAGTTTCACCAACGGTCACGCCCGCTGCCCGGCGAACGAGGTGCGCATTTTGTTCGTGTCGCGGCTGATTCGCAGAAAAGGATTGCAATTTTTGATTGACGCGATTCCGCAGATCGCGCAAGCGGCGACATATCCATTTATCATCAAAGTCGTGGGCGATGGGCCGGACAAAGACGGATTCGTCGCGCAGGCCGAAGAACTCGGCGTCAGCAACTATCTGCGATTCGTCGGCTATGTGGATCATGGCAAGCTCCCTGAATATTATCTTGACGCAGATGTGTTCATTCTGCCATCATTGGCGGAAGGAATGCCGAACGTCGTCTTAGAAGCGATTGGCAGCGGCTTGCCGGTGGTGGCGACGCGCGTGGCCGGAAGCGAAGACTTAGTGCGCGACGGCGACAACGGCTTTCTGGTCGAGCCGCGTGATGTCAACGCGCTGGCGCAAGCGGTGATTGCCCTGATCAATCAGCGCGGCCTGCGGGAAAAAATGGGGCTTCGCAGCAAGCAGATCGCTCGCGGGTATTCCTGGGAATTCGTCGCGGACGCCTACGCCCGCTTATACGAACAGATGCAATAATATCAATCGTTGAATGCTCTTCGCGGTGAGAAATGACGACGCGCGATAACGCCCGCCGCCCGCTCCGGGTCGCTTATGTCATCGATAAGCTTTCCCTGCATGGCACGCAAAAATTTTTGGTCTGCTTGGCGCAAGGATTAGCGCAGCGGCAGTTCGAACAAAAAGTGTATTGCCTGAAAGATGTCGTGCATCCCACGCATCGCGAGGCGTTCCGCGCCGCCGGAATCGACGTGGCGATTGTCGGCAGACTCAATATCATCCTGCTGCGCGGCGTCTGGCGCATGATCTCCGCCTGGAAAGCCTGGAAGCCTGACATTGTCTTCACCCTCCTGTTCAACAGCGATCAAATCGGGCGCGTTGCCGCAAAACTTGCCGGAGTGCCGGTGATTATTTCTTCCATCCGCGCCAAAAATGTCTATAAACGCTGGCATCAACTCTGGCTGGATCGCCTGACGGCACGGTGGGCGCAGAAGGTCGTGTTCAACGCGCAGAGCGCGATTCCGTTTGCCGTGCGGCACGAAGGCATCCGCGCAGAGCAGGCGATCTACATCCCGAATGGCGTGACGCCGCCGTTTCCGCATGACCGGCAGCGCGTCCGCCGGAAGTTCGACATCCCGGAACAGGCCGTTGTCATCGGCACAATCGGGCGCGTCGCCCATCAAAAAGGACAGCGCTTTCTGCTTCACGC
>CAZMEO010000084.1:3400-12080 GCA_964565315.1 uncultured Candidatus Moduliflexus sp.
ATGCCGAATGCGCTGATGGAAGCGATGGCGGCGGGAAAGCCCGTGATTGCGACTGCGGTCGATGGCTCATGTGAATTGGTCGAACAGGGTCGGACAGGCTGGCTGATTCCGCCGGAAAATACCGACGCCTTAATCGAAACGCTGCGCCATGCGTTGCGGCATCCCGCGCAAGCCTCCGCGCTCGGACGCGCCGCCGCCGCGCACATGCGGAACGCCTTTTCCCTCGACGCGATGATCGACGCCTATGAAACGCTGTTTCGAGAGATGGCGGACGGAAGCGCGTTGAGCGGGCGCAACGGCATGATTTCGCCATAGGAGTGCGAAATCTCGATTTCGCCTGTCAAATCGAGATTTGACACTCCTTCGACGTCCTCGTCGGTTTTTTTCGCAGCACCGACGAGGACGTCTGCGGTACAAATCACCATATTGCCGTAACATAAAAAGCTGTCAGACACCTTTGAGGTGTCTGACAGTTCGGCCTGTCTCCGGCAATCTCTGCTCTTTTCTCTTGACAGTCGGAAATATCCTGAAAAATAGGGTCGCTCAATCGGGTAAACATCGCGTGTCAGACGCGAATAATTGGCGCAGCACGATAGTTTTACGCATTATCGCATGAACGTGTTCGAAAAATTGGCGACTCTGTGGGGCGTTTCCCCTCACCCCAAACGATTGGAGCATGAGACGAAATACGTCTTTCCGAATCACCAAATTGCTCCGATGCTTCGTTTTATCACGCATGCGTGCCGACGTGATCCGGAGTTTCCACGAAATATCATTGCCAGCATCTATTACGATACGCATGGATGGAAATTCCTGCGAGAAAAGGTTGACAGCGATTATTTGAAGACTAAAGTCCGCGTTCGCTGGTATCGCAACCCCGACACGCTCGAACCGGAAGAACACGCCTTTATCGAGGTCAAATCGAAAATCGGCGTTCCACGCACGAAATTTCGCCTGAAATCGCCATTTTCAGGTGAATGGCTTTCGCGCGTACTGCTGGAAGACCCGCGTTTATTGGAGATTCCTCGTTTGCTGCGATCTCATGGCGCGTTGCCGGAACACGCGCCGATCTTTCCCGCGTTTATCGTCCAGTATGAGCGCTGCCGCTTCATCGAGCCGCAAAGCGGCGTCAGAGTGTGCATTGATTGGAATATTCACGCGCCGAAAGTCAACCCAACAATGCTGTGCGCCGCGCCGTCCTCATACGCGCCGATGTCCGTCCTGGAAGTCAAAGGCCGCTGTGAAGGGCTGCCCGGAACGTTAGCGCAGCTCTTCGCATTTGGGATGAAAAAATCGTCGTTTTCGAAATATTTAGCCTGTTATCACGCACTTCAACACATTGAATTTCATTGATATGAACAAACAATTTTCAGAATGGTTATTGATGTTAAGCGGCTTCGGCAGCCAGAAAATGGAGGACATCGGCGTCCTGGCTTTTATCTTTGTCATGGCGGTGTCCGTGCTGGCGTCGATTGTTATTTCGCTCCTCTATTCGGCGTTTTACCAGAGCCGCTCGACCGGCAGCCAGGTGCATCGCGCCTTTCCGCTGCTCGGCCTTTCGATTACGGCGATTTTTATCTGCATCCAGTTCTCGCTGCCGTTGTCGCTCGGTTTGTTAGGTGCGCTGTCGATTGTGCGATTTCGGACGCCGATCAAAGAGCCGGAAGAAGTCGGATTCATCATGTTAGTGATCGCCGCGTCGATTGCCTGCGCGACGTTCAACTTAGCCTTTTTGCTGATTCTGTTGGCAGTGTCGGTGATTGCGCTCATTCTGTTGCGCGTCAGTCCCCGAATGCTGATGGGAACGAATTATGACGGCATGCTGCTGATTACGTTGTCCGAGCAGGAATATGCGGCGCGAGGCGCTGATTTGATGGGCTTTTTGGAATCGAAACTGTATAAAGGACGCTTGGGAAGCCTCTCGAAAAATGACGGGCAGGTGGTCATTTCCTATCATTTTGCGCGGCCTAAAAAGTATGCGGTTGTCGAATTTCAAGCGGAATTGACGCGCCGGATTGGCGACGCGGCGTTCAACATCTTTTTTAACCAGCCGGGAACCATGTAACACGTATGCGACGACAGGCTTCAACAATGTTACGCGCCGTCTGCTGCGTGACGCTGCTTCTGCTCGCTCTGTTCCTCGCTCGCTCATCTCAGCAATTGCGCATGTTGAAACAACGCCTGCAATTGCAAACCGTGCCATCAGCGCTGCTGTCGTTCGATGAATTCGGCGAAGGCTTGCGGCGCTTAGAGTTGCTCCATGTTGTCCCGAACGACTACACCGCGTACAAGCCCGCCGCGTCAACCGCATGGAATCGACGCCAGCAGATATTTCAGCGCAAAAGTCAGGTCGGCATTCAATTATATGGAGTCACGGAGACGCCGCCGTCTGAGCTGCCAAGCACCACGATTCTTCTGGAAGAGGAGCGAACCCGGCCTGAGCCGCTGCTGTCGGTGGTGATTGATAACGCCGACTTATACGATACAGACAAAGGGATTGTTGCGAACCCGGCGAAGCATGGCAAAGGCTGGGAGCGACCGGCGTTTTTATCCTATTTCGAGGGCGGGGAACTCAAATTCGCCAGTGGCGTGGGGCTGCGGCTGCATGGCGGGAAAACGCGGTTCTTCGGAGTCGAAAAAAGCTTTCGCGCCTATTTTCGCGACATTTACGGCGAGCCGTCCCTTGTCTCGACGATTGTGTTCGAGCGCAGCAATTTTCCGCTGACCTGCTTAGTGCTGCATAATGATCGCCGCGACAGATGGCATTTGGTCAATCCATTAGCCTACGACATCGCGGCGCGTCTCGGTGCGATCACGGTCAGGACGAAACCGGTGCGCTTCTTTCTGAATGGCGTGTTTCAGGGCGTCTATGTCTTGAAGGAGCATCTGGATGAGGCGTATCTGATCGCGCATTACGGGCATGATCGGTTTATTTTTCAAAGCACGAAAGAAGATGGAATGCCCAAAAAGCTCCGTCGCAACGATCAAAAGCGCTACAATGAATTTCTGCAATGGGCACTTCGAAAAACTCCGATTGCCATGCAGGAAGTCCAGCAGCGCGTGAATGTCGAAAACCTGGTGAACTGGGTGCTTTCCATCGTGTTTTGCAGCCCGACCGACGCGAATCAGGGGCCGGTTCTTTTGGAGAAAGATGCTCCCGATGCGAAATGGTTTTGGATCAACTGGGATATGGATCATAGCTTTCAGGATGTGTATAAAAAAGCACGAGTTCCCTGGGAGATGAACGGATTCGAGCCGCTGTCCTCGCAGGATGCGCGTGGCGCGTTATTTTTTCGGATGATGAACGGGGATCGCGAATTTCGCGACTATTTCTTCCGCGCCTTTACAGATGCGATGAATCACGCGCTGACGCCGGAATTTTTGAATGAGCGGCTGACCTATTATGAAAACATTGCGCGAGAATACGGCATTTCTGAGCGGGCATATATCGAGACAACGCGCAAATTTTTCCGCTATCGAAAAGCGGCCTTGCGCAAACAGATGCACGAGATATTCTCCGCCGGAGAAAGCCATTTCTGCGAGGTCACAAGTTCGCAGCCGCATGTCGCGCTGAAAATTGACGGCTATGTCGAACCGTCGGGATATGTCGGCTGGTATTTCGACGAAATGCCGATCACGCTCCAGGCGATTCCTGAAGATGGTTACGCCGTCTCGCATTGGCGCGTCAATGGTCGCAACGTTGCGCCTGACAGCGCCAATCGCCTGAAAATCCCGGTGACTACCGATATGGTCATCGAGGCGATTGTCATCAGGTAAGTTCGCCATGAAACACCATCACCACCGTTACATCGTATTTTGGCTCTGCTGTTTTGGGTTGGCAGCCAGTCCAGCCTGCCACGCTGATTCCGCGTTTCGCCCGCATCTATCGGGGAAAATCGTCTTTCAGGCCGATCACGACGGCGATTGGGAAATTTACGCCATGAATGCGGACGGAACTCGCCTTGCGCAATTGACGAACAATGAATTCGACGATGAACAGCCCTGCTGGTCTCCTGATGGCACGCAGATCGCGTTTGTGTCGAACCGTGACGGACGCGATGAAATTTATGTCATGAACGCCGATGGCACGGAAGCGCAGCGGTTGACGCATCAGGCAGCAGACGCCAAAGAACCGGCCTGGTCGCCGGACGGTACGCAAATCGTCTTCACCACGTATTCCCGCGATCAGCGAGAATCCCATCTCTCTATCATGAACAAGGATGGAACGGAACTCCGCCCAATCGCCGACATTCCGGGAGGCGGCAAACAGCCGCGCTGGTCGCCGGATGGAAAGAAAATCGCGTTTTTTTCCACGCAATATCATTTAGGTTGGGGAATTCAGGCGTTCGACGTGAAGAAAAAACAGGTGGAGCGCTTAACTGGCAGCGAATCAAGCCGCCCGGCGTGGTCGCCGGATAACACGCGCCTCGCGTATGTGGCGGAACGCCCGAATTTTCCGACAGCGTTGCTGACGACAAATCTTGCAGATCGCAGCGTGCAAACGGTGCTTGCGTCTGAAACGATTCGACCGCTTCATTTTGCGTGGTCGCCCGACAGCCAGCATCTCATTTATCCGCAAGCCCAGAATGACGAGCCGCCGAATTGTCAACTGATGCTGATCACGCTGGCGAATGCGCAGGTGTCTGAGATAACGAACGCCCCTGTACAGGGCATCTGGCCGGATTGGACGCGCGGAGAAATTTCCGAAGAGGTGGTTAAGCGGCTTGGCGTTCCCTGGCGGCTGCAATATGTTTATGAATCCGAACATTCCCTCAGCGCTGCCGGACGCGCCGATGCTGATGCCGATGCCATGAACGGTCAGGCCATGTTCGGCGCGGCTGGCGACCAGCCTGGTTTCATCGCGTATGGCCCGTATCAAGAATTTCCTCCGGGAGAGTATCTCGCCGCGTTCCGCCTGAAACTCCCCGCAGATGAAGCCAGCGAGACGGAGATCGTTCATCTCGAAGTCGCCGCCGCCAGCAACGGCGCTCAATTGACGGAACGAACGCTTTATGGTCGCGACTTTGCACGAAAGAACGCCTATCAAACGTTCGACCTGGCGTATTCGCTGACGCAAGCCGAAACGTTGGAATTTCGCGTCTTTTTCTTTGCGAAAGCGTCCGTCTGGCTTGATCGCATCACCGTTTCAGGCACGTTGCGCGGCGACAATTGACGCCTTACGAGATTTTGATCACCATCATCGTAAAATCGTCGAATTGCGGCTCGCCCTGAGTGAACTCCGTCAAAATATCGTGCGTAATGCGCGCCATCAACGCCTCAGCAGGCAGGGCGTGATGTTCCTTGATTTCCTCGATCAATCGGGCTTCGCCGAACTCTTCCTGGTTAGTGTTGATGGATTCGGTGACGCCGTCGGTGTACATGACAATCACGTCGCCCGGCGCGACGCTGACAGTTTTTTCCTCTAATTCGATCTCGTCAATCACGCCAAGCGCAATCCCTTCCGCTTCCAGCAGTTCCACCTCGCCGGTGGCGTTTCTGAACAGTACTGGCGGATTATGTCCGGCGCTGACATAGCGCAAGACGCGGCGCTGCGGGTCAAGAATGCCATAAAACAGGGTGACGAACAGGCCGGAGGTCGCACATTCCAAAATCAGGCGATTGGTCTGAATCACCGATTGCGCGACTTCATCAACGCGCAAACCGTTCGCCCGCATTAACGCGCGCGACAAGGCCATAAACAACGCCGCAGGCACGCCTTTGCCCGATACGTCGGCAATCACGAGGCCGAGCGCTTCCGGCGTAATCGGAATAAAATCATAAAAATCGCCGCCGACTTCTTTGGCCGGAAGCGACATCGCCGCCATGTCCGCGCCCGCAAGCGTCGGAATGCTGCTGGGCAGAAGCGACTGCTGGATGTTTCGGGCGATTTCCAATTCTTTGACGATACGTTCGCGTTCCAACTGTTCTGCATGAAGCCGCGCATTTTCAATCGAAACGGCGGCTTGCATCGTCAGCGCCGAGGCAAGTTTCAAATCTCCGGCAGTATATTGAATCGGCGTGTCGTTGCTGATATTCATCACGCCGAACGTGCGTTCTTCCACCTGTAGCGGCGTGCAAATCAACGACGCGACCTCCTGCTCGCCTTGAATAAAGTTCGGATCGGAGCGCGCGTCATTCACGATGACGCCTTTTCCATTGATCAGGACGTTCCCGGCAATCCCTTCGCCGGGACGGAGAGAAAGCCTGGTTTCGGCGGCAGAGCCGACGGCGGCCAGCACGTCCAGCGTATTCGTCTCCGGGGTGAGCAGCATCACCGACGCGCTGCTGGCAGTAATCAATTTCCGCGCTTCTTGAATGACCAGTTGCGCCACGTCAACCGGCTTCAAGCAGGCCGCCATTTTTTGGGAAATCGTGTAGAGCAGATTGATTTCTTTATAGCGTTCAAGGGTTTCCGTGCTTAACGTCCGCTTTTCATACTCTCGTTCCGCTAAATGCGAGAGCAGCGCGGCAATGGCGCTGGCCTGCTCCGCCCCAACCACCCAGCCGAGCGTTTCCTCTTCTAACACAATCGGAAATTTTGCGAGCGAGACGTCTGGCGGCTCCGCGCCAACAATGACGCGCTCCTCTTCGTCCAGCACCGAGATCGGCGGCTGACTTGCGTGAATAAGCTCTTGCACGAGCGCGATCACCTCGCGCTTCATCAATTTTTTCAAACGCATCAGGGACATGATTACGCTTCTCCCTTCCGTTCGTCGGACAGTTCTAAGAAAAACAGATGTTTGCACACCTGCTGCTTCGGCAATGAGGCTGCGAATTCGCCTTCGACGATGACCATGTCAGGACATTCCGCGCTGAGTTGAGGCGTCAATTCTTCAGGTTTCCTTATTCGACGCACCTCAAAACAGGCGGAAAGCAATTCGGTCATGCTGTCCATCTCGGCGTTTGTGCTTGCCGCGACGATCATCTTCTTTTTCGCAAGACTATTCGACGCCATCGCCTCGACTTGCTGATGCAATTGCCTGGAGTCTATCGGTTTGGTCAAATAGCCGTCAATGCCGAAATGATAGCCCATATCTCCCTCTTCCAGCACTGAGAGAACGATAATCGGAATATCCATGCTGAATGGATCGGTTTTTAGCGCAATGGCGACTTCGAGGCCGTTCATTTCCGGCATCAACACATCTAACAGAATCAGGTTGGGGCGTTCGCGGTGCACCCGCTCAATCGCTTCTTTGCCGTTCTGCGCTTCACGGATGAGATACCCTTCCGGCTCTAATTCCTGGCGCAGCAGCTTGCGGATCGAGGCTTCGTCATCGACAACGAGAATCATCTTTTTCTCAGCCGTCTCGCCGAATTTCGAGAGCGCCTGGCGTTCGCGCAGATGGTCGAGAAACATCGTTTTGCTGACGCGGTCTGAAAGATGCGTAGTTTCCACGAGAATCGGCAAACTAAACGAAAACGCGCTGCCTTTTCCAATTTCGCTTTCAACCCAGATGCGCCCGCCGTGATGTTCGACGATCTGCTTGCAGATCGGCAGGCCCAGCCCCGTGCCTTTCGGCTTATCTGTCAGCGTGTCGCCGACTTGCTTGAATTTTTCGAAAACTTTGGGCTGGTCTTCCGGCGCAATCCCCATGCCGGAGTCAATGACGCTGACGACGAGTTCGTTCTGCCTCTGCGTGACGCGGCAGGTTACGGAACCGGCATCCGTAAATTTGACGGCATTGGAAATCAAATTGATGACCACCTGAATCAGGCGGTCGCGGTCGCCGGTAATGTCCGGCAGGCCGTCGGGAATCTCTCGAAGCTGCGCCAGCCCTTTTTTCTCGAACAGCGCGGACGTGGCAAGCAAGGCGCGATCAACGACGTCGCCCACCGCCATTTTCTGCATTTTCCAGTCAATCTTGCCAGCTTCCATTTTCGCCACGTCAAGCACGTCGTTGATCAAGGTCGTGAGCCGTTCCCCTTCGGCAATAATAATGTCAAGGTTTTCATTGACTTGCCCGACGGCTTTCGCGACTTTTTTATCGGTATTTTCATGAAAGGCCGGCAGCAGAACCCCCTCGAAACGCTTTTTGATGATTTTGGCAAAGCCGATGACGGAGGTGAGCGGCGTCCGCAATTCATGCGACACGGTCGAAATGAAGTCGGTTTTCATCTGATCGATCTCTTTTTCGCGGGTAATATCGCGCACTAACAAGACCGAACCAATTGATTCCTGCTGGTCTTTCGGCAGCGTGGAATCTTTATAAATGGCGGTTGACACCGCCTTGCCGATGCGCTCGTTCGTCATGCTGATTTCCGCGACCGCATACTGTTCGATCCCGGAACTGGTCATTTCGATCAATTCGCAAATCTCTTTAGCAAGCACCTCATCATAGCGTTTTCCTAAGACATCCTGCTCATTCAGTCCTAACATCTGGCGCACGGTTGGGTTGCAGCGCAGGATTTTATCGTCCGGGCCGGTGGAGATGAGCCCATCCGCCATATTATCCAGAATCGCCGACATATACGCCAATGTCGCCTGCAATCTCGAGGTCGCGTCATTGACGCGCTCTTCCAGCGTGTTGAAGATTTCGCGCAGTTGCCGCGCCATCAGATTGAATGCGCGGGCTAACGTGCCGAGTTCGTCGCGGGAGCGAATCGTCAGTTCGTGCGATAAATTGCCCGCCATGATCGTTTCCACGCCGACGAGCAATTTTTGGATTGGAATGACAATGCT
>CAZMEO010000085.1:0-6323 GCA_964565315.1 uncultured Candidatus Moduliflexus sp.
CCGTCGACGTGATTCCTCTTCCTCCCCCCTCCCCGTTTTGTCAAGCAGTTTCTTTACTTTTATCAAAACTTTTACTCCAATTCACAGAACTTCCCTTGTTTTACAGGCCATGATAGGATATTATTTTTTTAACGTTTCTCTCGTATAATATTTCGTTCCTGCCAATCGTTCTGGTAAATATTGTTGTTCAACCTGATGTCCCTCATAATCATGTGGATATTTATATTCCTTTCCATACCCAAGATCTTTCATGATGTTCGTAGGGGCATTTCGAAGATATAACGGAACAGGTAATGTTCCATACGTCTTGACATCCTCTTTCGCTTTGAGAATCGCTTTATATTCAGCATTATCTTTTGCGGCGCAGGCCAGATAGATTGCCGCTTGGGATAATGTAAGTTGAGCCTCAGGAAGCCCGACAAAATGCACGGCTTGCATCGCAGCAACCGCCAAAACCAGCGCATGCGGGTCTGCATTTCCGATATCTTCCGATGCTAAAATCACCATTCTGCGTGCAATAAACATTGGGTCTTCTCCAGCATCAAGCATTCTAGCTAAATAATAGACGGCTGCATCGGGGTCACTCCCCCGCACACTTTTGATAAAGGCTGAAATAACATTATAATGATCCTCGCCGTGTTTATCATAGCTGAGCGTTTTTTCTCCTAATAATCGCCCCAATGTTTCTATCGTAATGTTGCGCAGGCCATTCGCATCGGGCTCGGTGTTCATCGCAATAAGCTCTAAATAATTCAATGCAATCCTGGTGTCGCCGTCAGCATGCCGCGCAAGCAACGGGAAAATTTCCGGCATCATGCGTAAGCGATATTCTCCAAGTCCATGTACAGGGTCACTTGTGGCTCGTTCGAGAAGGCTGATAATATGCTGCTCTGCCAAACGATGAAGCACGTACACCTGACAACGAGAGAGCAATGCCCGATTCACCTCGAACGATGGATTTTCTGTCGTTGCCCCGATCAGAATAATCGTTCCATTTTCAACATGTGGGAGAAAGGCATCTTGCTGGCTTTTATTCAAGCGATGAATTTCATCAACAAATAAAATTGTTTTTTTGCCATACAAACTCCATTGCGCCTGCGCCTCTTTCACCGCAGTTCGCAATTCCGGCACTCCCGACATGACCGCGCTGAATGGAATAAAATGCGCTTTTGTCGTATTGGCGATAATTCGCGCCAGCGTTGTTTTCCCTGATCCTGGCGGTCCCCATAGAATCAATGAACTAACGTCATCCTGAACAATCATTTTATATAACACCCGCCCTTTTGAGAGCAAATGCTCTTGTCCGACAAAATCTTCAAGCGTTTGCGGGCGAATCCGTTCAGCAAGCGGGATATATTTGGGAAACCCTGATGATGCCTGTGCGAATAAATCCACGAGAACCTCCTTATACAAAACAGAAATGACGACACAACGTAGGCAATAAAGACAACACTCAATCACACGTACGCGCCGAGCGAGTCTCCTTGCTCCTCAATAATTTCCGCAAAAACAATATATTTCGTCCGATACGCTTTATTGCCGATTCGGATGATTTTGCTCTCTATTGCGGTATCATCTTTTTCCAAGCCGCCGAGATAATACGAGGGTTGCAGCCGCTCGTCGCCTTCTTCATATTCGACGGTAATCACATCTTCTTTGCCATTCGAAAATAATAATCGAACTTCCGCTTTTTTCATGACCATATATCGACGTTTTTCTTCGAACAACTTCTGTCAATCGCCAAACACGATGAAAGACGCTGCAAGAAAAAATCTCTCCTTTTTTTGAGGTTTTTATTGACCGCCGTTGTTTTTCATGCGTTTATTCAATTTCCGGTGCGTTTCCCCTCAAAAACATCTTCTCAAACACATGGAGGAAATACATGACAATGACTAATTATATTGTGATCGGTGTAGTCGCGCTTATTGTGATTGTTGTGACGACAACGTTGTTCAGAAAAGAGGGAAAAAAGTCAGTTTGCTCGTCTTGCGGGAAATCGTATGGAGGTTCGCCGGGGAAATGTCCGCACTGTGGCGCGGCATTACGTTGGAAAAAATAAAACTGCCTACGAGAAAAGAGGGAACAATTCCCTCTTTTCTATTCTCCTAACGATTTCAAGCGTTCAGCCGCTTTTCGAGCCGCAGCAGAATCAGGGAATTGATTGATAATATATTTAAGATGAGAAATCGCCTCGATTTGCCGCTCAAGCTTCAAAAATGTGTCCGCTTTCCCTAAAAACGCATCCGGAGTTTTATCGCTGTTGGGATACTTATTAATAAGAGTATCATATTCTTTGAGCGCGGTCTCATTTTCTCCAAGGCTAAAGAACGATTCAGCAATCCAGAACTGCGCAATATCCGCCAATTCTGAATCTGGATATTGCTGTAAATATTTTTGAAATCCCGCAACCGCCGCTTCAAAATCCCCATTGACATATAATGTATAGGGCTGATGATACATCCGCGCGGCTTCGGAATCCGGCGCAGCATCTGTCCCCGCTGGAGGCAGTTCCCCCTGTTCAGACAATGGCAGTTTCTGTTCAGGCGTTCCGGGAATGATTGCCGTTTCGCTTTTGATCTCCCCCATTTGATCCGACAATGAAGAGATGCGATCAGTCAATGCGGTTTCTGTGGAATCAAGCCGTTCGCTCAGTTGCGCCATTCGGGTGTTATACTCGTCTAATTTCGCCTCAATCGCCGTCACCGACGCCGACAATTGATCGTTCACTGCCGCATTATCAGCCTGATTCTTTTGCAGCAGCCGCACTTCTTCATTTAACTGCTTATACAGATTCACCGTATCTTCCTCCGCTTTCGAAAACGAGTCACGGACTTCGTTCGATAACACGGAAATTTGCGATTGAATCCGGGTTAACGATTGTTCCTGCTGCGGACTGGCGCATGACGATAAAAAGCATGCCATTCCCACAACTCCACCGTACATTGCGCGTCCAAACGTCTTACACGTTTTCACGTCCTTACCTCCCTCTCTCAATATAATAAACCGTAACTGTTCCTTCATCTCTTGTCATGAAGGAACAGTTGTCTGTTGATCTCGTCATTTCAGCGTCACTGCGCGACTTTGAACTGAGCGCGACGGTTTTTCGCCCACGCTTCTTCGCCAGAGCCTGGAACAACCGGCATGGATTCGCCATAGCTGATTGTATAAAGTCGTTCCGCGTTAATGCCAAGCGAAATAAGATATTTTTTCACACTGAATGCGCGATTTTCTCCTAACACCATATTATACTCATCCGTCCCGCGTTCATCGCAATGTCCTTCAATCTGCACCAGAACATTCGGATGCTCTTTCATCCACATCGCGTTGGATTCTAATGCCTCTCGCGCACTTTGCGTCAAGGAATATTTATCGAATTCGAAATAGACCGTTTGCAAATCGCCTGTTTCTTGAAAGCGCGTGCCTTGCGGCGGACGATTCGGCAGCCATCCTAAATCATTGCGATTCTCTTCCCCAATATCTCCTAATGCGTCTCCGACTTTCGAATCATCTAACTCGATAGAGGTGTTCTGTCCATCATCCGGCGGTTTGACCATCTGGGATTGCGTCGGTTTTTTCGGACCGCAGCCTGCAGCCACCACCATCACACACACCAGCATCATCAGAAATCTGCTGTAAATATTCCGATACGTTTTCAATGCCATTTCTCCTTTGCACATGACGGGATCATCAGGCGAGACGCCCTGAAAACGCGCTCAGCATCATCCCTGCCCATGACCGCTCTCGTCTGTTATTTAATGATAACCATGAGTTTTACCGCACCCAGGCCGGGGAAATATCCAGCCCTTTGTTATCTGTCAATTGACGCTGATTCGACCCATCTGCATTCATGATATAAATACTGTTCGTGCCGTCGCGAGTAGATTGAAAGGCAAGATACCGCCCGTCCGGCGACCAGGCCGGGTCTTCATTTCGCCCGGCGCTGCTGGTCAATCGTCGCAGCATATCGCCATTCGTCTGCATCGTATAAATATTAAAATCCCCTTCCATTGACGAAGCAAACGCAACCATATCGCCTGCGGGCGACCAGGAGGGCGACACGTTATATGAACCATGAAACGAGATTCTTCGCGGATTGCTTCCCGTGCGATCTATCATATATAAATGCGGAGCGCCGATGTTATCAGCAGTATAGAGCAACGCCCTTCCGTCCGGCGACCACGATGCCGAGACGTCATTCCATTTATTTTTGGTCAATCGCGTCAGGTTTTTTGACGCCAGATCGAGCAGATACAATTCGGGATTGCCATCTTTGGAAAGCGTCAACGCTAAGACGTTGCCGTCCGGCGCCCAATCTGCCGCAAAATTCATGCCCGGATACATCGCCACGCACTCAGAAGTCTTCGAGCCAAGGTCCATCACGTACAAATCAGGATTGTTTTCTTTATATGATGTATAAGCGACTTTTTTGCCATCCGGGGAAACCGCCGGAGACATGATCAGCGAATTATCGCGGGTCAACTGCGTCAGATTCGCGCCATCGAAATCAATTTGAAACAGTTCTTTGCCGCCACTCCGATTTGATACGAAAATAATCTTTGACGATGAAATGCCGCGCTGCCCCGTCATTTTCTCGATAATTTCATCGGAGAAACGATGAATGATCGTTCTGGCCTGCGCCATATCGCCTTCATATCGCTTCCCAAGAATAAAATCGCCGCCCAGGGTATCATAGACGCGGCATTCCAGCACAAGCGCGTTGCCTTGAAGTTGATAGACGCCTTTCACCAGCAAGCGCGCCCCCAAATCTGCCCACTGCTGAAATTGAATTTCGCCAATCGAGCCATCCTCGCGATGAATCCCTTCGATACGCACCGCTTCATTTTCTAATGTGTCAAAAAACCCTGAAATGCGCAAATCATTTTGCAACACCGGCGCTAATTCGGCTTCCAGCGGTTCGGATGCCGTCCCTTGCGCTAAAAAACCCGGAATCGCAATTTTAATCAAATGCTGCCCCGACCCGCTTAATTCAACGGAAACGTCTTCTGCTCCGACAACATTCGACAAGATGAGACAAGCAATTCCGATGCAGGCGCCCTGGAAAAACCGTCTCAGCCATGTCTGTGCCATAATCTACCTCCTTACCACAATCCGTACACGCAATACCAACCCGCTATAGTCTTCCGGCAGCGGATCGAAACGTTTAATCAAGGCCACAGCCCGTACCACAGAATCTTGTAACTTCTGTACACCAATCCCATCTCCTTTGTCAATACCTGATTTCAAAATTTTTCCATTTCTGTCAATGACTAAGTACAGGGAGAGTGTTCCAGTTCCTTGCGGTAACCATAAACCGCTGATTTTTTCTTCGATATGCTGCAAATATTCTGGAAACGGAAATGTGCCATCCTGATCCAGCATCACGGCTGGCCCACCCGTAGAAAGGCGCGAATTCATCCCGGAGGCTGCGCGTTGATTTCCGATGCCGGGAGGTGTCTGTTGGCGCGGTCGAATAACTGCTTCATGCGGATCATAGATTGTTGGCCGCTGCCAATTTTCAGGCATTCGATCTAACACCGGCTCGCGCCTTGGCGCTCTTGCAAGCACCGGCTCATTCGGATCATAATACGGCGTCGGGGTTGGCGTCTCTCGCTTCGGCAAGAGAAAACGCGGGGTCGGCGTCGGCGGCACAGTCGCTTTCGGAGTTGGCGTTGGGGTTGGCGTCGGCGATTTTTTCGGCACAGGTGTTGGGGTTGGCGCTGCTGTTGGCTTTTTCGTTGGCGTTGGTGTTGGCTCTGGCGTCGGGGTTGGCGTTTCAACCACAGAGGACACATTGCGAAAGGCGATCAAGTCGTTTTTCGGCGTCTCCGGCGCGTCCGCGATCTGGGGCAAAGGCAATGTTTCCGGCAATTCCGAGGGTTCAACGAGTTCGACCATTTGCGCCTCTTGTTCAGGAAACGGCGTCATGAGGACTTCCGATGGGAAAAAATAGACGGCTGCCATCACGCCGAAGATCATGACGTGCAGTAACATGGACATCACTACTTTTTTTCGAAATTGCCGATCCTGCTCCATGATATGCTTCTACTTCGCCGCCGTGCTTGCGACGCGCGGTTTAGTGACGAGGCCGACGTTTCGAATGCCGCTTTCCTTCAATGCAGAAATCACATCCATCACCATTCCATAGGAAATATCTTTATCAGATTGCACGTAAACTGTCTCGACATGTTCCAATGAGCCGACCTGCTGGCGCAATGCATCAAGCGTCGCCTCCTGATCGTCAAACCAGATCGCACCTTCTTTCGTAATTGTCACCACATGCTGTTTCGGCTCGACGGACGATTCCCCCACCGCCGATTCCGGGA
>CAZMEO010000085.1:6423-12045 GCA_964565315.1 uncultured Candidatus Moduliflexus sp.
ATAATATCAATAAATTGAGGTTGTACCGCTTGTTCCATGCGTGTTCTCTTCTCCTATTTCCGGCTTACTACACTGGTTCATGAATTTTTACTATCCAGCGTACCGCCGCGCTTTCGCTCGCGGATGGCGCTTGTCATATTCTTCGCGCAGATGTTTCGTCGAAACATGCGTATAGACCTGCGTGGTGGCAATATCCTGATGACCGAGCATGAGTTGCAGCGACCGCAAATCCGCGCCATGTTCGAGCAGATGCGTCGCAAACGAATGGCGCAGCGTATGCGGCGAAATCGTCAGCGGCAGCCCGGCCTGTTTCAAATATTTTTTGATGATGCGCCAGAACGACTGGCGCGTCATCTGTTCGCCGAACCGATTGACGAACAACGCTTCGACATACGATCCTTTCAGGAAGACGCCTCGCGCTTCGTTGATATACCGGCCAAGATAGACCACCGCCGCTTCGCCGAGCGGCACGACGCGCTCTTTATCCCCTTTGCCGATGCAGCGCAGAAAGCCGCGTTCGCGATTCACGTCACGCAGCCGCAGCGACACCAATTCCGAGACGCGCAAGCCCGTCGCATAAAGCGTTTCCAGCATCGCTTTATCCCGCATCGCCACCGCCCGATCTTCCGGCGCGACCTCATTTCTGGCGTCCGGCTGCGCTAACAAGCGTTCAACTTCGTCGAACGACATCACATCCGGCAGCGCCATGCCAAGCTTCGGAGCATCTATTTTCGCGGTGGGGTCTTTGTCAACGATCTTTTCATCGCAAAGATAGTGATGAAATCCCTTAATCGCGCTGAAATGGCGGCTGATGGAACGTTCGGCCATGCCACGCTGATGCAGATAGGCGCGATACGCAATCACGTCGTTGTCAGTCACGCGCTGGATGGCTTTGCAGGCGTATTCCTCGGTCAAAAATGTCACATAGGTCTTCAAATCGCGGCTGTATGCGGCGCGGGTATTCTCGGATAAACCGCGCACCGCCGCCAAATAATTGATATACATTTCGATCAAATACTGCATATTGACACACGATATATGGCCTCAACCGAAAAGTCAACAGATTTTCTGAAGAACCTTGCAACGGTGAGAGAAACTCATTCAGCAAACGCATCACAGTCAACCGGCTCGGCTGGACAGCCCGGATAATCGGCGGGATTGGGCGCGAAAAATCCCTGCGTATCAGGGTTTCTCAGGGCGACTTCCGTGCTGATCGTCATCTCGTGATACGTGGCATGATCGAACGGGTCTTTCCGTTCCGAAGCTGTCGTGACGGAAATGCGGACGCGCCGCAATCCGCGAAGCTGCGCCGCGTCGGTCAACGGAGTAAAATAACGCTCGTCCCCGGTCAATTCGCCGTCGCAATTCGCGTCGCCAAGCAGCATGACAGCACACGACGAGGTCGCCATGTAATATTGAAACATCGGCGTCAGATTCGTTTTCCGGTCAATCGATTCTCCGGGGCGATTCGCATAATACGGGCCGCGCACGCCAATTGTTAATTGCCGGTCATAACGGCCATTGATTTCTTTCACAAGCGTCAAATCATCAGGGTTTTCTGTCAATTCCTCGGCAGGATTGTGATTATCGTCAATATCATCAGATTCAATATCACCGTCGTCGTCGGAATCCAGAGTCAGCCGAATCGTTTCCGCGCCTGTCTCGAAGGCTTGATCCGGACTGACATAGTCATTCACGCTATCTAACGGGATCATCGAATTCTTCGAAAGCGCCTCAAAATCTTTAGAAATATCGGCGTTAAAGGTCAATTGAAAGGGCGCGGCCTCGATGATTGCAGGCTGTCCATGCTCGCTGTCGCGACGATAGCCCGCCATGCGAATCAGCCGCGCCATTTCAGCGACGCCGATCCGCGCTTCCTGAATCATCGCGACATCCATTTCCTGCCGCCGCGAGACCTTGCGCATTTGGAGAAACACCGTCGCCACTATCGCAAACACCATCATCGTAATTGCCATGCTGATGAGCAATTCCAGCAAGGTAAACCCTTGCGTTGATGATGTTGAATGCCGCATCTGTTTTTTCATGTTGAACGCCGTACACCGATTCAGTAATTTTTAACAGAACTTCGTACCGCCGACGTCCTCGTCGGCATTTCAACCAAAAGCCGACGAGGACGTCGGCGGTACAAGAGGAGTGCAAAAGCTTGCTTTTGCCGTGCATGAGACTGTCAGTCCGCAAAAGCAAGCTTTTGCACTCCTGTTCAATCGCCATGAATAATGCTGTAAAAAGTGTCTGACAGCTTTTTCTAATCGACAATCGTCCCTTCAAACATCCGCACGACCTCTTGCACGGAAATTTCAACAGGCGGTTTATACGACGACTTCGACTCGCGTCTCTGCCAGCCTCCATCGCCGCCTTTGGTCTGCCAATCCTGTTTAGGGCGCGACGGCATCGAGGCGGATGCCTGACGCGGCGCGGCATCCGGCGGCGGCGCTTCAAAACGCGGAAGTTCGGCCAGGCGTTGTTCGTGCTGTTCGCGGATCGCCTCGAATGACGCGGCGGCGTGATGAATCGTGGTTTTAATCCGCATCGGGCGGCCAAAATACGCTTGAAGTAATTCGTTTAAAAACGCCTGATTTTTCGGATTTTCTACCGTATTCCGCATAAATTCAGCGTCTTGATGAAATCCTAACACCAATTCTTGCGCCGTCAACTCCACAGGAATCGCCTTTTTAAGGCTTGGAGCAAGCGATTTCCGCTCCGCGTTCACTCGCGCTAACAGATCATTCCAGACCCGCTCGACATCCTGCGGCGGCTGAAACGGCGCGACCGGCGGCACTGCGGCGGCGGGGCGAGCCTCTTGAAGCATTTCCGCTGAACGCTCGCGGACATGCGGCACGCCCGGCGACGCTTCCGGCAATTGCTGCTGAAGTTGGCGAACCATGTCCGGCAGCGGCGTCAATGCCTGCACCCGCGCCATGCGCGTCAATGCCATTTCTAAAATCAAGCGCGGATTCGGCGAAAATTTCATCTCGCGTTCCACATCCGCCAACATCCAATACAACTGCTGCAATTCCGACAAACTCGTCAACGCCGCGAACTGCTCCAAATCCTGTCGGGAGTAGTCGAACAGCGTCAAATATTTGTCTGCGTCAGACGCCGTTTTCAAGACAATCAGGTTACGTACGCGCTCTAACAATTCCATGCAGAAAAGCCGCAGATTGTAGCCGCCGCTGACAAGGCGTTCCATCAGCGTAAACAGATGCGCGGCGCGATGTTCCAGAATCGCGGAGAGAAAGGCGTGAATCAGGCGTTGTTCTGGAATGCCGAGGACATAGCGCACCTCATGATCCCGCACAACATTATCGCAAAAACTGAAGACCTGATCCAGCAGATTTTCGGCATCCCGCACGCTGCCGCCGGAAGTTTTTGCTAATAATGATAGGCTTTTGTCGCTGATGATCCGGCGCTCATGCGCCGCAATCTTTTTCAGCAAGGCGATCACCTGTTCCGGCGAGCCGTTTTTGAATTTGAATTGCTGGCAGCGCGACAAAATCGTCATCGGAATTTTCCAGATTTCCGTCGTCGCCATGATAAAAACCACGTTGCCCGGCGGCTCTTCCAGCGTTTTCAGCAGGGCGTTGAACGCCTCTTTGGTCAGCATGTGGACTTCATCAATGATGAAAATTTTATAGCGGCTGCGCGACGGCGCGTAATTGACATTGTCCTGCAACACGCGCACGTCATCCACGCCGCGATTCGAGGCCGCGTCAATCTCCTCCACATCCATCGAATAGCCATTCGTGATTTCGCGGCAAAATTCGCAGCCATTGCACGGCGTCGGCGTCGGGCCATGCTCGCAGTTCAGGGCTTTCGCGAGAATGCGGGCGGTCGTCGTTTTGCCGATGCCGCGAATGCCGGTGAATAAATAGCCGTGATGAATCCGCCCGGTCGCGATGGAATTTTTCAACACGTCCGCAATATGCTCTTGCCCGACCACATCATCGAAAACCTGCGGTCGCCATTTTCGCGCTAAGACTTGATAGGCCATAATCAAAATTTTTCTTCCCAGAACGGGCAAACACTGAGTAATTTTTTATTTGTATCCATGTAGTTAGTAGCAACGCCGCCGTTTTTTCTTGTCAAGTCGAAAATGATTTTCGTTATCGAGATAAAACGCGCTAAATTCCTCTCCCAATTAATCACGTTGCATCTCCTGGCGGACAGCCTCAAGCTGCCGCGCAATGGCGTCGCGGTTTGCGCCTTCGAGCGCCGCGAAGAGCGTCACCAGCCATTCGCGCTGCGGCGCAAGCGCGTCCGCCGTTTGCAGAAAATGTTTCGTGCCGTTGAATGTCCAGGTTCCCTTAAAATCTTCCGGCTGTTGCTGCACGAGCGCAATCAGTGTATCGAGTTTAGCCGGAATGGTATCGGTTTGCTGCTGCCCCGCAAGAACGGCAATTTCAATGGCGCGCAAAGGGATGTCAAGCCGCGCTCCGTTTTCGACTTGCGGCAACATCTCCGCCAGCAATTTTTCCGCTTCCGCAAAACGCCCGGTCGTCAGGTGTTTTTCAATGAAATCGCTCACAGACGCAATATCGTTATGTCCCAATTCTTGTACCCATCGTTTATTAAAAGCGTAGGCATCTTCAAATCGGAAGAGCTTTTCATGGTATATGAAACCTGCTTGATCTGGATAAACTTTGAGCACGTTCTCATAACATGCGGCGGCGTGTACCGAGTCTTCTAAGACATCGTAGATTTCAGCCAGATGAAACTGATTATTTGCCCAGCGCGACGCAAAATATTCGAAGGTATAAATTCCTAATGTTTCTTTTAAAATATCAGATGCTTCTTGCAGTAGAAGGGACTTCTCGTTGCCAGAAACCAAAGATGCCTGTGCTTGCAGGGCAAAGCCTAAATTACTTTTGGTTCCTGCCCAGTCCTGCGGCAAGTCCGCCCGCGTATAGACGTCGAGCGCGGCGCGATAGGCGGCGACCGCCTCGGCCAGCAGGCGCATTCCGTTCTCTCCACCCAGGCGCATTCCTTGATTTGTGAGCGTCAACCCTAAATTGTTCTGCGTCCTTGCCCACTCTTGCGGCAAGTCCGCCCGCGTATAGACGTCGAGCGCGGCGCGATATGCGGCGACCGCCTCAGCCAGCAGGCGCGTTCCGACCTCGCCGCCCGCGCGCTCGCCTTGCGCTGTCAGCGCAAGCCCCAAATTGGTCTGCGTCTCCGCCCACTCCTGCGGCAAGTCTGCCCGCGTTCGCACCTCGAGCGCGGCACGATAGGCGACGACCGCCTCAGCGAGCAGGTATATTCCATCCGCGCCGCCCGTGCGCTCGCCTTGCGCTTCCAGCACGGTTCCCAAATTATTCTGCGTCGCCGCCCAGTCCAGCGGTAACTCCGCCCGCGTCCGCACGTCGAGCGCGGCGCGATAGGCGGCGACAGCCTCATCCAGCAGGCGCATTGCTTCCTCACCGCCTGCGCGTTTCCCTTGCGTTTCCAGCGCAGCTCCTAAATAGTTCTGCGTTGTCGCCCACTCCTGCGGCGCGGTTGTACGGGTGTAAATTTCCAATTGCGTCTGAAACCCTGCTACTGCCTGCGCAAGATACGCTTGCGCAGCCTGGCCTTCGACTCGTTTTCCTAAACTCAAATAGGTAT
>CAZMEO010000086.1:0-7931 GCA_964565315.1 uncultured Candidatus Moduliflexus sp.
TCGCTCGCGCATTTTTCGTTCGAGGATACGCTGGCTTTCTGGCAGCATTGCTTCGGCGTAGATTCAGACAAAGCGCTGGCGGAACGCATCGGTTCGCTTGAGGCGCTGAAGACATTTCATCGCCTTGCGGACGGGCGTCCTGTGCTGTTGGCGTTGTTCGCGGACTGGGTGAATTACGCGCTGCGCCCGCTTTCGCCCGCCGACCTGCTCGCGGAAATCGAACAGCGCAGCGGCGCAATCCGCGAACAGGCGACGCCGAAACAGCGCGAATTGTTCGAACGCGCCCTGATTGACCGGATCTCCGCGTTGCAAACGAACCAGGAACACGCCGTCACGTATCTCGCCATCGCGTATCGCCGCATGACGCCCGCCATGTTTCACGCGCTGTCCGATTTGCCGCTCGAAGAGTGTCAGCGCGTCTTGCTGGAGGAATTGCAGCCGCTCTCGTTCATCAAATACAAACCCGGCGAATGTGTGCTGCTGCACGATGAAATGCGGAGGCTTGTCGCGCGGTATTGGTGGGAGGCGCATGATGATTCGCGCGATCTGCGGCGCGGATTGGCGCGGCAGTTGGTCGCCTATTACGAGGCGCATTTGCTCGCCGAACCGGGACTTTCCGCCGCCGCGCGTCAAATCTACACATCAGAGCAATTAGAATACGCTTTTCTCGCCGACCCGCTCGACGGCCTCGACCGTTTCCGCAAGGAATTCGACATGGCGATAGAGGATGGCCGCTACGATTACGCCGACCTGCTGCTGCGCGAGGCGCAGCGCTATCATCAGGAGAATCCGCGCGATATTCCGTTCCCGGAATCCTATGTCATCGAACTGCGGCGCTCGCGCTATTACGCCCTGACCGACACCGATTACGAACGCGCCTGGCGCATGGCGAAAGAGGTGGTCGAGCGTTTCCGCGACCATCCGACATGGCAAGAGCATGAATTATTGGGGCATTTCTGGCTTGCGCGCGGGCAGGCGGAAGCGCTGCTGGAAATGTTCGACGAGGCGATTGCGTCGCTGCAAGAAGCGAAAAAAATTTTTTACGATCTCGGCGAAGATTTCTGGCTCTATCGCGCCAATTATCTCATCGGCAACACGTTTTACCGGCAGGCACAGTTCGACGAAGCGGAACGGTTTCTTTCTCAGAGCTTGAACGGCTTCGCCAAATTGCTCCTGGAACAGCGCGACATGCAGCCGCGCAAATACCGACAGATGCTTCAGGGCTTGCAGTTGATTCTCGGCAATATGGCCGAAATTTACGGGCATACCGGCCACGCCGAAAAAGCGATCCGCATGGCGGAAATCGCGCTGGAAATCGTGCGCAATCTCCCGTCGAACAAGCTGGAAATCGCCCGCGCCTCGACCAATGTCGGCCATCAATTCGCGTCGGCGGGTTACGCGATTGACGCGCAGCGCTATCTGAACGAAGGGGAACAACTGCTGCGGGATATTCGCAATCGCCCGATTATCGGGCAGAATCGCACCGATTTAGGCGTGCTGGCGTATCGCGTGGACGAGTTTTCGTATCTGCTGGAATATTACCGCGCCGAAGAAATCGAACGGATGCTGTGCGATTACGTGCAATACGAGCAAGTCGAGCAGGCCGAGCGGGCGCTGACCGACGCGGCGCGAATTTTACAGGAAAAGCCGATCATCGAAAAAGAGTTGGCTGACGCCTATTACGCGCTTGGCGAACTCTACATCGTGATGCCGTCGCCGGATCACTGGGAACGCGCCGAACAGATGCTTCTGCTTGCCTTGCATTGGGGGCGCATCAGCAAATTCCAGTACGGCGTGGTTGACACGTTGGAAAGCCTGGTGACGCTCTATTATTTCTGGAATGGCGCATCCGGCGTTTGCGAGGAGACGAAGCGCGGCAATCAGCGCAAATCGCAGGCATATCAGGAGGAAATGGCGCGATTCGATCCCCAACAATATCCCAACCTGTTCGGCAAATACGAAGTCACACTTGGCGATGTCGAATTTGATGCGGGACTTGAACTGCTGAAGCAATCCCGCGCTGCCGATACGTTCAGCGCCGCGCTGAAGGCGTTCCATCTCGCGTTCAGCCATTACGTCAAGGCCGCCGTGTTGATGAAGCAGTTCAATGAAGACCGCTATTTTTTAACGTTGCGCGTCTGTTACAATCGCCTGAATACGCTGATCGAAACTGCGGCGGCGCTGACGCTGGATCAGGCTGATTTTATCGGCATTCTCTCGATGCTCTGGCAGGGAAAAGCGCCGGAGCTTGAGGAAGTCTATCGCTATTTGCAGCTTCGTTTTCATCCTGATGAGCGTTTGGCGGACATCCGCCAGTTGGAGGAATCGCTGACGCCGCGCCTCGAAAAAGGGCAATATGGCGTCACGATCTTGCTGAATAGCTGCGTGATCGGCGCATACGCGGCATTGGCGGCGGGCAATCCGGCGCATGAAGAACGGCGGATTCATCGACTTCAGGCGCAAGCGGCGTACTATCGCAATCTCGGCGACGATTATCAAGCGCGGAAATGTCTGGAAGAATGCCGCGATTCTATCGGCAAAATCGCCGATCCCGCGCTGCGGCTTGCGCTGCATGGCATGATTGACTGCGCGGAAGGGACGCTGCGTTACCGGCGCGGCGAATATGGCCGGTTGCTGGAAATCTATCTGCACGATGAATTAAGCATTGCCCGCGTTCGATTCGATCAGCGCTATCCGAACGCTCGCGCGCGGGCGTTCGATCTGCTGAAACAGGGGGAAGACAAACTGCATCTCGCGCTGTCGGCGTGGAGCGCGGACGACGCGCCTGCGTCGCTGATGCATTTCCAGGAATACTCGCGGCAATTGGGGGAAATCTATTTTCGTCTCGGCGAACTGCTGATGTTGAACGAGCAATTTGATGATCTGGATGGGCAGCCCGGCGCATTTACCTATTTGCGTCAGGCGGAGGAATTCACCGAAAAATATGGCGATTCATACTGGTGCGACAACGTGATGCAGAGCTACATCAACGCGCTCTATTTTGCGGGACGTTACGATGATCCCGCAGAACGCCCGCAGCGCAAAGCGTATCAGCAGCATCTCGAAGCGACGTTGACGACGCGCGGCGCGCAGGCGCATGTCTCGATTTTATGCCGGTTGCGCATTGTGCAAGGAGACGCGATGTTCAGCACATGTTTTGCGCGTCAGGCGTCCGAAGAAGTTTATCTGCCGCGCAGCACGCCGACGCCCGTGCGCTCGCTCCGCACGATGCTGCGCTATTACGTTGAAGCCTGCAATTTCATGGCGCAGCATAGCGCGAAAAATTTCGCGGCAGCCGTGCGCGTGCTGCAACGCCGTCTCAGTCTGATCGGCGATCAGGAATCGTTGCGGATTTTGCAGCGCGGCTTCGTGGATGTGTGGGCGGATCAACCCTATTTGAAAGGCAAAGACGATGAGCGCGAAACCCTGATTCAGCTTGCCAATCTGCGCAGCATCATGCTGAGTCGCGGCGATTTGCGCGGATGACGGCAGAAAATTTCCCGCCAATCTAAAAGGCGGGGATGCAACCCCGCCCGACCATCACAATATCTTGCGCCAACGGCATGTTTCCTACCAGAGGCGCTGAACGCCATACGCATCGAACACGCCATCACGGCTGAGCAACGTCAGATTGTCCGCAAGTCCCTGGGCAATAAGCAGACGATCAAAGGGGGCTTTATGATGGAAGGGGAGTTGCCGGACAATTTCAACGTGTTCTGCGGTAATCTGCAATAATTGCATGGAATTTTGATAGAGATGCTGCTCAACGAACGTCGGGAAGGGCAACGCAATCGTCAATTTTCCCATGCTGGCTTTGATGCCGAGTTCCCATAACGTTGCTACGCTGATTAGGCGATCATTTGCCATCTCTTCGATCTGGTGACGAGCAGACTCCGATAAAAGCGGATCACCTCCAATAAACCAGAGAAGTGTATGTGTATCAAGTAACAATTTCATGGCATATACTCCTCAAAACCTTCTACCGGTTCATCGAAATCCGCCGACATGCGAATAAGTCCGCGAGCACTGCCGAACTTCGGAAATGGCGGCGCTTGCACGATTCGGACAATCTCGAATAACGTGCCATCGTCACGGCGAATACGAACGGCATTCCCGTTCGCCACCGCATTGAGAAGTTCAATAAAGCGTTGTTGTGCGTCTTGTAATGCGACTTCATACATTAGAACCACCTCGTCGGAAAATATGTTCACGCTATGGCGGGGTTGCATCCCCGCCAATAATCTAATATGATGTGCCGCGTTGCGGCGAAATTATCTTATCCAGGCGGGAATGCAATCCCGCCCTACCGCAGGATTTTGCGCAGATATTGGCCGGTGTGGGAGGCGTCAATTTTGATGATTTCTTCCGGCGTGCCGGTGGCGATGACGCGCCCGCCCTCGTCGCCGCCTTCGGGTCCGAGATCAATGATGTAATCCGCGCTTTTGATGACATCGAGATTATGCTCGATGACCAGCACGGTGTTGCCCGCGTCCACCAATTTCGCTAACACTTCCAGCAGCTTTTTGATGTCGTGGAAATGGAGGCCGGTCGTCGGTTCGTCCAAAATATAGAGTGTGTTGCCGGTGCTGCGGCGGCTCAGTTCTTTGGCGAGCTTCACGCGCTGCGCCTCGCCGCCGGAGAGCGTCGTAGCGGGCTGACCGAGATGGACGTATTCAAGGCCGACATCTACGAGCGTATTGAGCTTGTCGCTGATGCCCGGCACGTTTTCCATGAATTCGGCGGCGTCCTCGACCGTCATATCGAGGATTTCGGCGATATTCTTCCCTTTATAGCGAATTTCCAATGTCTCGCGGTTATAACGCTTGCCGTGACATTCTTCACAAGCCACATACACATCCGGCAGAAAGTGCATTTCGATTTTGATCACGCCGTCCCCTTTACACGCCTCGCAACGCCCGCCTTTGACGTTAAAGCTGAACCGTCCCGGCTTATAGCCGCGCAGCCGCGCTTCCGGCAGTTTTGTAAAGAGATCGCGAATCGGGCCGAACAGCCCGGTGTACGTCGCCGGATTCGAGCGCGGCGTCCGCCCAATCGGGCTTTGATCAATATCAATGACCTTGTCAATATGCTCGATGCCGAGGATGTCTTTATGCGCTCCAGCAGGCTCTTTGGCGCGGTAAAAATGCTGCGCTAATGCTTTGTGCAGAATGCCGTTGATCAACGTGCTTTTGCCAGAGCCTGAGACGCCAGTCACGCAGATGAAGACGCCGAGCGGAATTTCCACGTCAATATCTTTCAGGTTATGTTCCCGCGCTCCGCGAATCAGCAGCGATTTGTTCGGGAACGGCTGCCGCCGTTTTTCTGGAATCGGAATCGTCAGGCGATGGCTCAAATATTTGCCGGTCAGCGAATCGGGGTGCGCCGCCACTTCGTCGGGCGTGCCGTGCGCCACGATTTCGCCGCCATGCTTCCCGGCAGCGGGACCGAGATCAATCAGATAATCGGCGCAGCGCATCGTCTCTTCGTCATGCTCGACAACCAGAATCGTGTTGCCGAGGTTACGCAGCGCCATCAACATTTCAATCAATTTCGTGTTGTCACGTTGATGCAGGCCGATGCTCGGCTCGTCAAGGATATATAAGACGCCGACAAGACCAGAGCCGATCTGCGTCGCGAGCCGGATGCGCTGGCCTTCGCCGCCGGAGAGCGTCGCCGTGCCGCGCTCAAGCGTCAGGTAATTCAATCCGACTTTGGACATGAAATTTAATCGCGCCTTAATTTCCTTGAGAATCGGCGCGGTGATGACCTGCTCCTGCGGCGTGAATTGCATGGTCGCGAACGTCTGCAACGCCTCTTTGATGGAAAAGCGCGTCATGTCAATGATATGCTTGCCCTGAATTTTGACCGATAAACTCTCTTTGCTCAGGCGTTTCCCCTGACAGGTTGGGCATGGCTCCATGCTCATGAATTCCTCGTATTTCGCCCGCATGTACTCGGAATCGGTCTCTTTATAGCGGCGTTCGAGCTGCGGAATCGCGCCTTCGAACTCCTTTTGATAGACGAAATTGCCGTTGTCGTTTTGATAATGGTATTGAATTTTTTCGTCGCCGGAGCCGTATAAAATCACCTGCTGAATGCGCGGCGGCAAGTCTTCGAACGGCGTATCGAGGGAAAAATCGTAATGTTTCGCCACCGACGCGATGGCCTGATAAAAATAGTTGCTGCCTTCGATGCCCCAGGGCGCGAGTGCGCCGTCGTTAATCGATTTCGAACCGTCTGGCACGACGAGCCGGGCGTCAATGCCGCGCTGCGTGCCGAGGCCGTCGCAATCGGGACACGCGCCATGCGGACTATTAAACGAAAACATGCGCGGCTCAAGCTCAGGGTAGCTGATACCGCAGTCGATGCAGGCCAGTTTCTCGCTGAACAGCATTTCCGCGCCATCCACGATACTGATGCGGACGATCCCTTCGCCCAATTTCACGGCAAGTTCGACCGAATCGGCGATGCGCTGGCGCAGGCCATCTTTCATGACAAGGCGGTCAATCACGACATCAATGTCGTGCTTTTTATACTTTTCCAACACGATTTCATCCGACAACTCGCGCATTTCGCCATCCACGCGGACGCGGACGTAGCCCTGTTTCTGCAAATCCTCGAAGACCTGGCGATATTCCCCTTTGCGTCCGCGCACCATCGGCGCGAGAATCTGGAGTTTCGTTCCTTCCGGGAACGCGAGGATTTTATCCACCATCTGCTGCACGGTCTGCGACGTGATTTCCTTGCCGCATTGCCAGCAGTGCGGCTTGCCGATGCGGGCGAACAGCAGGCGGAGGTAGTCGTAAATTTCCGTCACCGTTCCAACAGTGGAACGCGGGTTGCGGCTGACGGTTTTCTGTTCGATGGAAATGGCCGGAGACAAGCCTTCGATGGACTCCACATCCGGCTTTTCCATTTGATCTAAAAACTGCCGGGCGTATGCCGACAGCGACTCGACATAGCGCCGCTGGCCTTCGGCGTAAATCGTATCGAACGCGAGCGACGACTTGCCAGAGCCGCTCGGCCCGGTCATCACGACGAACTTGTCGCGAGGGATTTCAAGATTGACGTTTTTGAGGTTATGCTCTTTCGCGCCTCTAATAACAATATGCGTGGTTGACATAGCGGTACACCGAAAAGAAGAAAGGAATGAAACAACAACGAATTTGAGAAATCAACGAATGCAATTCGTTTCGATCTGAGGGGATTTGTCAAGTCAAAATATAAATAAAATTATAGGCAATTTAAAGGCGAAAATTTAGAAGGGTAGCGGCGGGAAATTGCCACCGCCCTGCGCGTAAGGCGGGAAATTACCCCCGCCTTACGCAACAACAATTCCCTCCGCGTAGGACGGGGCTACCGGGCTTGTGCCATTGCGTAGCCAGTTACATAATGACGGCCAAATGAAATTTGCCATTTCGTGCAGCGGAATCTCTCAACATCGTCAGGCAATCATTGAATTCGTCAATAAGTTGCCGCCGCTGCGTTTCTTTGAGTGTTTTAAGTTCAGCATCTGTGTCAATATTGGCATGAAGCGCGGTCAGAGTCGTCAGCCCTGACGCGGAATCGAACCATGTCATATCGTCAATGCCATATTCATAGCCAGTTTCCGGGTCAAGCCTGTTATGCTGTTCTTCTTCATCGTCAAGCTCTTCTTTGAAATCATGCTGGAGAGCGGTGAAATCGAAAAATGAAGAGAGTTTTTCGACGGTGAGCAGTTCACAGAGGCGATCCAGCGTATCAGCATGACGATACATCATGCTGTGGTCATTCGTATTTTTTGTGAGATTGCGACCATCTAAGGTCGAAATCCATAAGGTCATCCCCATGGTTGAATCTCCTTTTCGTGCCCATTTGTGCATTCCAGGCGATTCATTGCCAATTCCAGCGCCTCGTCTAATTTTTCAATCGCCGCGCCGCCGCCTTCGGCG
>CAZMEO010000086.1:8031-11972 GCA_964565315.1 uncultured Candidatus Moduliflexus sp.
TGCCAATTCCAGCGCCTCGTCTAATTTTTCAATCGCCGCGCCGCCGCCTTCGGCGAGATGCGGCTGACCGCCGCCGCGCCCGTTCAAGACAGCGCAGGCATGTTTCATCAAGTCGCCGACATGCGCGGTAAGATCATTCGAGCGCGCAAACACCAGCGACGCCTTGCCATCGTAACTATCGCCGAATAAGACGACGGTCTGCGCTGACTGTTCGGCGATCAGCGACGCTAACGCACGCAGTTCTTTCGGCGGGCGCTGCTCGAACCGTTTTTTTAAGACAAAGACGTCGCCGACGGCCTCGCGTTCACTGAGCAGCGCACGGGCTTCGACGTCCAAAAGCTGCTGCGCGAATTGCTGGCGCTCTTTGCGCAGCGTTTTGAGTTCGTCCTGAAGCTTGCTCAGATGTGCGGGCAAATCCGCTTCGCCGGAACTCATCGCCTCCGAAAGCTGCTTGATAATCTGCCCTTTCTGCTGATAGCTTTTTAAGGCGCGGCTGCCGCACAAAAAATAGACCCGGCTGCCGCCTTTGTAGTTTTCGACGTTTGCAATTTTGATGATGCCGATTTCGCCGGTGCGCGAACAATGCGTTCCGCAACATGGGGAATAATCGAAATCTTCGATTTCAACGAGTCTGACGACGCCCTCGACGGCTGGCGGCTTGCGAATCGGAAATCTGGAAAGCTCGTCCTGCTCGACATGATGGATCAGCACTTCGCGGTTTTCATATAAAATCTGGTTCGTGAGGGCTTCGACAAATTCGACGGTGTCGGCGTCGAGGTCGGCCTGATTCACGTCAATCGACACGCTGTCCGCGCCGAGGTGAAACGACGTGGTTTCGGCGTCGCAGAGGCGCAGAAAGACCTGCGAGAGCAAATGCTGCCCGGTATGCTGCTGCATAAAGTCGAAGCGCCGTTTCCAGTCAATCTGCCCATGGACTTTATACGCGTGAATCGGACGCTCAAGCAGATGAAGAATGCGGCCTGCGTCGTCTTCGATCACATCCACTACCTTCACGTCGCCAAGCGAGCCGAGGTCATGCGGCTGACCGCCTGACGTCGGATAAAACGCGGTTTGTTCTAACGCGACCGCGGGAACGCCGCGATATTCGAAACGTTCGACAATAGCCGAAGAGAAATTCTGCATATACTGGTTTTCATGAAAAAGTTTTCTGGTCATGACAGCCTCCTGAATGCGTTATTGTATGAATATGCGCTATCCGGGCTATCCAATCGCTCCGGAAAGAAGTCAAGAAAAAACATGAGAGCAGGACTTACGCAAAAATTGCCGAGACACTTTTTGGGGTTGGGCTGGTCATGGTTCGACTTCGCTCAGCACACAGAAATTTAGTTGACAATTTTATTGCAACACGGTATCAATTTCAATTGCAGATGTCGTTGTTTCCATGTTCATGCTTTTTTACAAAAACGTTGCGAAAGTGGGAAGCCTTCGCAACATTGAGTTTTTTGCAGAGGAGATGCAGTCATGAAAAAAAGTCGGTGGCGCATGTTTGGCCTGAGTGTTTTAGTGGCGTTATGCCTTTCTTGCGGCGTGCTTGCGGGCTGCAATGACGATGATGATTCGGATGGGGGAAGGGAAGACCCGACGTTCGGATACATCAAAAATTCTACCATCTATACGATTGCGATTGACTTCGGAACAGACAATAATTTTTCCACCAGATTAGCTCCAAACGAAATACGCGGATTTAACATGGATGAGGGGCGTTCCCACTTGCTGCATACGGTTGTGCTTGGGGGCAGCAACCAGGTGATCTCGGAGTTTTTTACGAATTTCAATGTTGACAGAACGGCGCTTGATAACGAATGGGAAGGGTTCGTGTGCAGTTGGTATGTTGATATTATCCGGGAATCCGGCTTCGGCGTAGAAACAGGGGATTGATGAATCTTCTGGTAGGGCGGGATTGCCATCCCGCTCTACCAGGATAATTCGAGATATTCAGGATGCCAGCGCTGGCGCAGATGCCCCGCAAGATAGAGCGAGCCGGTAACGCAAATCGGGCGGCCTTCTCGCTTCGCCTGCGCGAGCGCGGATTCGAGCGCATCGTCGGGGTCTATCGCAATATGCGCCCGAATTGAGGGCGCAAGCTGCCGCAGCGTCTCTTGCAGATAACGCGGTTCTTCCGTCATGCGATAGCCCGTAATGACGCGCGTCAGATAAAATGCGGCGGCGATGCGTGCCAGCGGTTCAAGCATCGCCGCAACATTCCTGCCGGACGTCAACCCGCAGACAACAATCATCGAATGCTCTTCATATTGACTCTGCAAATAGGCCGCAAGCTGCTCGATTTTATCAGGATTGTGCGCTCCATCCAGAATCACGGGCGGATGATCCTGCATTCGTTCGTACCGCGCCGGAATGCAGGTTGTCTTTAACCCTTCGCGCAGCGCCGCTTCGCGCAAGCGCGTTCCATTCTTCAACGCGATCAGTTCGACCGCTCGAATCGCTAACGCCGCATTCTGCGCTTGATACGCTCCGCACATCATTGTCGTTAATCCGCGCAAAACAGTGGAATTCGAGATGTAATCAAACGTCACGCTGTCATGTTCGGCCACAGCATGCTCGATATGAAACGTCGTTCCTAAGCACTCCAAATTGGTATGTAACTGCGCTGCCCGCCGCTGAAACGTCTCGACAAGGTCAGGCCGCGCTTCTGCCGTCAATAAGGGCGAACCGGCGCGAACGATGCCGAGTTTGTCGTTGGCGATTTCTGCCAGCGTCTCGCCTAAAATCTGCGTGTGATCAAGGCCGATATTCGTGATAATGCTGACTTCTGAGTGCGGAATCACGTTCGTGGCGTCATGCTGTCCGCCCAATCCGGCTTCTAATACAACGTAGTCCACGTTTCGACGGCGAAAATAGAGAACGGCGAGCGCGACCAACAATTCGAAATAGGAAATGACGCCGAAATCGTGGTGTTCATATTCCGCATTGAACGCCGATTGAAACTCAGCAAGCAGCGCAATAAGGTCGCTGACCGGCGGAAGCTGTCCGTCAATCGTGAAGTATTCGGCGAATGTGGCAACGTGCGGCGAGGTGAACATGCCGACGCGATAGCCCTGACTCCGCAGCAGTTCCGCCGTAAAATAGGTGGTTGACGTTTTGCCGCTGGTTCCGGCGATATGTACGAAGCGCAAATCATTCTGCGGATTGCCAAGTCGGTTCAACAGGCTGGCCAGGCGCTCCAATCCAAATGGCTTCGGCTTTCCGCTGCTCTGCGCTGGAACGACGAAACTCGGCAGCGGTTTCGTCGCAATCAGCGAATCGAAGAATTGCTCAAGCCGCTTATAGCGGGCGTATTGTTCGAGCGTCAGCATGTTTGCCATAAAGCCTCACAGGTTTTAAAAACCTGTGAGGCCTTAATCCAATCATTGTTCTACTTTTTGCAAATGGGGAAAGCACTTTCCGATAAAATATTCACAAATTTCGATAGTTCGATAAAGCGCGATTCCCATGATTGACGAGAGAATCACGGCGACCATCAGGGCGCGGGTGTTGCTTTCCCATGAGGCTTTCAGGATGATATAGCCAAGTCCCTTATTTGCGCCGGAAAATTCCGAAACAATTGCGCCAATCGCGCTGAGCGGCGACGCGACTTTGAGGCCGGTGAAAAAATAGCCAAGGCTCATCGGAATCCGCAGCCGCAGAAAGGTCTGCCAGAAGCTCGCATTCAGGCTTTTAAACAGATTGCGCTGATGTTCGGTGATATTATAAAAGCCTTGCAGCGTATTGACTAAGATCGGGAAAAAGGTGATGATTGACGCCATCAGCACTTTGCTCAGGCGGCCAGAACCGACCCAGAGGACAATCATCGGGCTGATGGCGATGATCGGCACGGTTTTCAGCGCCACAAACCATTGATAAAACACCTGCTGAAGAATGGGGGAAAAGCTGAAGGCCACCGCCAGCAGATACGCCGCGCA
>CAZMEO010000087.1:0-7324 GCA_964565315.1 uncultured Candidatus Moduliflexus sp.
ATGTTCTTTTCGAAACTGTTTTAATCGATATGATGGATAAGAACCTTGCGAAGGTTCTCAATCTTCGCAAGGTGAGGTATTGAAAGGCGGCATTCAAAGGGTTAATCTACTGAGGCCAGCCATTCCAGCGCTTTTTCTACACTCTCAAAGGTTTGCAAAATAATGCCGCGATCAGTATAGAATTGAAATTTTTTCATCGTCATCGCGCCGATAGCCGATTCAGGCTCGACTAATGCCCAATATTTCCATCCGGCGGATAGCATTCTTGGAAACCAGTCGTTATTGATCCAATCAACGTCTTCCGGCTTATAGACGGGCAAGCCGCGATTATCCGACAGCCATTTACGGCCATAATGCTTTTTCAGGCATTCATAGCCCGCATTAAACGCCGCCCGTAACTCTTCTCCCTTGATAAAACCATTAAATCTTTTTAAAATCACGGCGTCTTTTTCCAACCATTCGACTTTGGCATGGGGCGATTCATGTAATATCATAACAGAAGACCTCCTTTTTCTAACATTTAGGGGAATATCAAAGAGACTAATGCTTTTCATGCAGCCATATCCTGAATCGTCAGCATCTTGCCGGGCAGCACGCGAAAACGTTCGCGGTACGGCTTGCAGAATCATGATGATCGCATTATAAGCAGTTAATCATGCAAGTCAAGTTTCTTGAAAGAAAAAAGATGATTTTGGCGTTTTCTCTATAAACCTCACAGCCTTTCAAGGCCTGTGAGGTGTTGAATTACGGGAAAATGTATGCAAAGAATTGGCAGCATGACGAAAAAACGAGGTTTTGCATTTTTAAGATTGACAGCGTTATCTTTTCGCGCTATATACGTCAAAACATTTTTTTCGCCACAGCCGCGCGAAGACGCAATCAAAAGCGCGTTGTATCTGAAAGACCGCTCGCCTTCGCGCGGCTGCGGCTCATCCGCATGTATTCACTCGCTGACGCGCATACGATTTTTACCAGAGATGGCCTGCTTGCGAAAACGCTGCCGTATTACGAGCATCGCCAGGGGCAGGTCGAGATGAGCAAAGCGGTGGCGGAAGCCTTTCGCCATCAGCAACACCTGATTGTTGAGGCCGGCACCGGCGTCGGCAAAACGCTGGCGTACTTGATTCCTGCCTTGCTCAGCGGCATGAAAACCGTCGTCTCGACCGGCACGAAAAACTTGCAGGAACAATTGTTTTTCAAAGATATTCCGTATTTAAAAACGCATGTTTCCGATAAGTTTCAGGCGGTGTATATGAAAGGCCGCAACAATTATCTCTGCCTGAAACGCCTGAACCTCTTCCGCCAGCAAGCGTTATTTCACGACACCGACGACGTAAAAATCTTCGAACAGATTCAGCGCTGGGCCAAAAAAACCAAAACCGGCGACCGGATGGAAATGACCACCATGCCGGAGAATTACGGCCCCTGGCGCGATGTCTGCTGCACGCGCGAAACCTGCACTGGCGGCGCATGCGAATTTTATAAAGAGTGCTTTCTATTTAAAATGAAGCGCGAAGCAGACGAGGCGGATTTGGTCATCGTCAATCACCATCTCTTTTTCGCCGATCTCGCCATCAAAGGCTCAGGATTGGGCGAAGTCATCCCGGAATACGAGGCGGTGATTTTCGACGAGGCGCATCTGCTGGAAAGCATCGCCACCTCCTATTTCAGCGTCAGCGTCAACAGCTATCAGGCCGATGAACTCCACCAAAACGTTACGCAGGAATTAGCCAATTCCAAAATCGTCTCAGAAACCATCACGAAAACCCTGCATTCGCTCGGTCAAACCGCTCAAAAATTTTTCCGTACATTTGAGAAAAAAGAAGGGGGCAAATATCGCCTGAACGACGAGCAGATTGATAAAAAGATTTATACGATCACGCCCGATTTCGCCAATCAACTCTTGATGCTGGCGTCGCAGCTTCGCGGCTTGAAAGAGCCGACTGAAGAGATCAAATTCCTTGCAAATCGCGTGGATGAAATCAAAAGCAATCTCGAATTGATTGTCAATCGCAGCGAGCCGGGTTTCGTCTATTGGTGCGAAATGCAGGGGCCGGGGACGTTTCTTCATGCCTCGCCGATTGATATTGCCGACGACATGCGGCGCAACATTTTCAAGCAGATTCCGCGCATTATCCTGACCTCCGCCACGCTGTCGAGCGGGCATTCGTTCGATTTCGTCAAGCAGCGCATCGGCCTCGATCATCCGGTGGAATTGATTGTGGATTCGCCGTTCCATTACGAGGAGCAGGCGGTACTCTACCTGCCGCAATACATGCCAGAGCCGAACAGCAAGGATTTCACGGCGTTTGTCGCCGCTGAAGTCGAAAAAGTGCTGGAAAAATCAAAAGGCCGGGCGTTTGTGCTGTTCACCAGCTATAAAAACATGGATGATGTCTATAACCGCCTGAAGCACAAAATCCCGTACACCGTTCTGAAGCAGGGGCAAAAAGGCCGGAATGCACTGTTGGAGGAATTCAAGAAAGACGTGCATTCGGTGTTATTCGCAACCAGCAGCTTTTGGCAGGGCGTGGACGTGCAGGGCGAAGCGTTAAGCTGCGTGATTATTGACAAGCTGCCGTTCGCGTCGCCGAACGAGCCGATTGTCGAAGCGCGGATCGAGCATTTGCGCAATCAAGCCGCCGATCCGTTCATGACCTATCAAGTGCCATCGGCGGTCATCACGCTGAAACAAGGACTTGGACGCCTGATTCGGAGCAAACGCGATACCGGCATTTTGTGCCTGTTAGACAGCCGTATTCTCACCAAACAATATGGCAGAATCTTTCTGGAAAGTCTGCCGCGCTTTCCGATTGTGCGCGACGTAAATCACATTGCGCTCAAATCGCCTGCGCCCGACGCTTCTGCGCCACCGAAACGGAAGCCGCCGGAACGCCGCGCGTCGAATGCATGAAAACGAGACGACCGTTCAAATATAAACCCAAAAGAGCCATTGCGCCGAGAAAGCCCGTTCTTCCGGCCATCCCCAAAACCCCGTGGGAACTCGCGCTGGAAGGAAAAGATGTTGCCAACGCCAAAACGTATTCGATGAAGACGCGCTTTGCACCGCATGAAGCGATGCGGCACACCGCCTTCGGCCTCGGCGTCGTCACGGCAATGCTTGCCGAGAATAAAATCGAAGTCCTGTTCGAAAGCGGATATAAAGTCCTGATTCAAGCGTAAATTGTTAGGCGAAGAGGTGAAACAAGGAGGAAATTGTATGCCAGCAACATGGATTGGGTACAAAGGGAAGAAGATTATTTACGGCGATTATCGAAAATTGAAGGGGAAAGAGTTAATGGCGGCGATTGACGAGGAAGTGAAACTGGTGATGACCGCGCCGGAAAAGGTGTTAATTTTAGACGATTTTACCGGCTGCGTGGTGGATTCGGCGTGCATGGAATATCTGAAAAAGGTCGGGAAAGAACTGATTGAACCAAACACCGAAAAATGCGCAATTCTCGGCGTTGAAGGGATGAAAAATGTGCTGCTGAATGCGTATAACTGGTTCACCGGCGCCGGGGCGCATCAGCGTCTCTTTCGCTCCGAACTTGAAGCAAAAGAGTGGCTTGTCCAATAACGCCCATGCTTACCGTCCCCCACACCTCACAGGTCTTTAAGACCTGTGAGGTGTGAACCAAAACGAACATTGGCTTCAATTCATAACGCTGTCTTCTCTCTAAAAATCTCTTTCGGCAGCAGCCCCAAATGCTCAATGACATCATGCACGCCAGGGATCTCTCGCAGCGCCGCCTGATTCTCTGCTGCGCCGAGCGCGTAAATTCGTCCGATCCCCGCCTGCTGCGCCGCAAGAATGCCGGATGGCGCATCTTCCACCACCACGCACGTTTCCGGCGGCAAGCCTAAGCGAGCGGCAGCGCGTTGATAACAATCCGGCGCAGGCTTTCCGGCAAGCGTGCCGTCATCATACACAATTTTATGCGCGTCGAACCATGTATCAAGATGCAGCCATTCAAGATAAAATTCCACGTTCATCGCGCCGGATGAAGTAGCAATCGCATGCGGAATCTCATGCGCCGCGAGATAATTCAACAATTCGATAGCACCGGGCGAAAGGCGAAAATCAGGCCCCCATTCCAGACATAATTGCTGATACAGCGTTTCTTTTTCATGCGCCAGATGACGCTGCGCGCTGACTGAAAGCTTCTGCCCCGTCAAATACGCCAAAATCGCGGCATTCGTCCGGCCATGCACGGCCTGACGCATTTCGTCGGGCGTCAACACCCGGCCTCGCAATCGCAATGAAAATCGCTGCCACGCTTCATCATGCAACGGCGTATCCCAAAGCAGCACGCCATTAAAATCGAAAATAATTCCTGAATATTCCACGAAAGACGTTCCTTTATGAGTCACGACCGATAACGAATTGCCACCGTCCCAATGCCAACCAGAACAAGCAGGACGATGACAATCGCATACGCGCGTCCAAGTCCGAAGAAATCGGCAAATGCGCCGAGTAATAAGGGGAGGGAAAGAATTGCCGTCCCCGATGCTAACGACGCTCGCGCGCTCGCCATATCCGTCAGCGCCCCGGCAGAACCAACTGCGAGCGAGAGCAACTGCGGGTAGAGATTCGCCACGCCAACACCCGCGAGAAACAAGCCCAACAGCGATAGCACAAGCGCATGACTGCCCCAATGCAACACAAAGCCAAACAGACTGGCAATGATTGAACCGAGGATAATTTGATAACTGGAAAAACGACGCGAAACCATACTGCCGCCAAGCCGCCCGACGACCATCGCCGCTAAAAAGATGCTGACTGAAAATGCCGCCGTTGCGCGCGGCAAGCCGCGTTCGACTTCTAAAAACGTAGCGCACCAGAAGATCATGCAGAATTCGACGGCGACGCCAAGCACTAACACGCTCCACCATGCCCAATACAAGCGCGGTAATTTTTGCCGTTCTGACGAACGTTCCTTAGAAGCAATCGCCGCTTCAGGGAACGTTGCGTTTTTAAAAATCGCCCAGAGAACCGCAACCATCAGCAGCATGGCAACCAACGCGCCGCGCCAGCCGAGATGCAGCTTGACGAACAGGCTGACAACCATCGGCGCGCATGCGCCGCTTAAGCTGGCAACGACATTTGCCTCGCTCAGGGCGACTGCGCGTAAATTGCCATAACGCTCGGAAAGCATGCTGGGAATAATGACTAATAAAAATGACCCGATAGTGCCGATCAAGAGGGCGCTGACAATGGTAAACGCCGGGTGCGGCACAAGAATGAAAAACAATGCCGAACCGGACATCCCGAATGCCGCCCACCAGAACACCGCGCGGCGGCCAAATCGCCCGATACATCGGTCTGCCAACACGCCCGCTAATAGCATCCCGACGGCAAACGCGCTGGAATGCAAGCTGCTGAGCGTGTACGACATCTTCAATTCCGCCCGCAAGAACGGAATAATCGGCCCCATGCCGTTAAGCAGATAACTATAACAGCCAAGCATGAAATACGTAAGCCAGGTAAACTGATCGCGTGAAATCGTTGATGCTTTCATTCCGTAGCCTTTCGATATTTGATAACTTTTGCGGGAACGCCAACCGCGACGCTATACGGCGGAATATCTTTCGTGACGACCGCGCCGCTGCCGAGAATCACGCCGTCGCCGACCTGCACGCCGTCCAGCACTTTCACGCCCGCGCCGAGCCAACAGCCCGCGCCGATTGTGACGCCGTCCGCATACGATCCTTGCTGAATCGGCGGCACGTCCGGCTGGTCGAAATGATACATCGAGCCGCCGACATAACATTGCGCGGCAAAGAGCGTATCGCGGCCAATCGTCGTCTCTTTGACCGCATACACCAAACAGTGCGCCCCGAAATTCGTGTTGTCGCCCACCGACAGCTTGCCATCTTTCGCGCTCAACACGCAGCCCCGGCTGAGAATGACGTTGGCGCCGATGCTCAAATCCTGCCCCGTGCAGCCTTTCGCGTCCAAGACGCAATCATCGTCAATCATGACATGATCGCCGATGCGGATTTTATGCGGATGGCGCAGCACCACGCGCTGACCAAATACCACGCCGCGCCCCACGCTGCCGAGCAGACGGGGATAGAGCATTTTCCGAAGCAGAAACCCCAATGCGCCCGGCAACCAGTTGCAGAGCAACATAATCGCTTCATATTTCAGCAACGCGCCGATTCCCGGCTTGCCGATGACGGTATCCTGATATTTTTGCAGCGGCGATCTGCGCGTGTCAGTCACGCTCGCCTGAAATTTCGTTTGCGATTTTTCCATCATTTCAACCACAGCTTGACACCGCATTTCACAGAAGAACTCTTCTGTGAAACGCGATGTCAATCGTAATGTAAAAAATAAATTCACGCTAAACATCTCATAGGTCTCAGAGACCTGTGAGGCGTTTCACTGGCCGGACTCACGTTGCGCCAAAAAATGACGAGTTTTCAGACGCATAATCCGGCGATATGAGGCGTCAATCCGTTCTGGCGAAATCCGACCGAGATCGACGAGATGAGTAATCATATCAGCCGCGCGGGCGGCGATGTCTTCGTCGTACATCGTCAAATTATTGCCGAAGGTCAAGATGTCAACCCCTGCTGAAATTGCAAGGAGAATCGCGCTTTCAAGGTCGTAATGCGCGGCAATTGCCTGCATCTGCATATCGTCGGAGATGATCACGCCCTCGAATCCAAGCTGCTCGCGCAAGATGCCGGTCAAGATGCGGCGGGAAAGCGTGGCGGGATATTCCGGATCAAGGCCGCCGTGAAAAATGTGCGCCGTCATCACAATCTCATCGAATCCTTCCTGAATAAGCTGCTGATACGGCATCAATTCTTCCTGCGCCCATGTTGCCGTGACATCCACAAACCCAAGATGTGAATCGTCGCATGCGCTGCCATGACCGGGAAAATGCTTGAGCGCACAAAGAATGCCGCGTTCGTGATGCGCCTGAATCCAGGCGCGGGCATGGGCGATTACGGCCTGCGGGTCTGCCGAAAAACTCCGTTCGACCTTGCCAATCGCCGGACTGTCGGGATGACGGTTGAGGTCAACAACTGGCGCGAAATTCAAGTTGATGCCGGCGTTCGCAAGCTGATTCGCGGTTTGTTCGGCCTGCTGCCGCGTCATTTCCGGTGAATTTTGTCCAAGAAATTGCGCGGAGAGTGACGGCGGGAATCCGTAGCGCTCTTTTAAGCGGTTGACGCGCCCGCCTTCCTGATCAATACCGATGAGCAGCGGAATCTCTGAATATGCCTGCAACGAGGCAACAAGCCGCCGTACTTGCTCTGGAGATGCGATATTTCGCGTCGGCGCTTGCGCGGCGCGATCATAATCGAA
>CAZMEO010000087.1:7424-8866 GCA_964565315.1 uncultured Candidatus Moduliflexus sp.
AAAAATCGGGGTGAGAGGATTCGAACCTCCGGCTTCTTGCTCCCGAAGCAAGCGCGCTACCAGGCTGCGCCACACCCCGAATAAAATGACCTGACGTGGTTTGACTGTCAGTACGTGCAACAAATATTTGCCCGAATAATTTGTCAAGTCAAAAATTTCAAAACTACACGAAACAACAGATTTCCTCGTTAAAACAGATATTTCACCGCCACAAATCCAAGAATAAGCGCCACCGTAAAGGCGACCGTCAGCCATTCAAAATATTTTTCGATAAATCCTTTGATGGTCGGTCCGAAATACCAGATAATGCCTGACACCAAAAAGAAGCGCAACGACCGCCCGATGACAGACGCGCCCATAAATGAGATGAAATCCATAAAACTGCTACGCCAGAAGACGCCGGAAGCAATCGTGAAAATTTTATACGGAATTGGCGTCAAGGCTGCGATAAAGACCGCGAGAAGGCCATGTTGATGATACATCTCTTCGATTTTATGAAAGACCTCCCAGCCATGATAAAAATTAATGATCGGCACGCCGATAGCTTCATAAAATTGCCAGCCGATAAGATACCCGAACGCGCCGCCGATCACCGAGCCGATGGAACAAATCAACGCATAGCGGAAGGCTCGCGTCGGAATGGAAATCGCTAACGCGATCAGCAACACGTCCGGCGGAATTGGGAAAAACGAGGATTCCGCAAACGCTAAAATGAATAACGCTGGAACAGCATACGGCGTATCCGCCCAATGCAGCACCCAATCATACAACATCCGCACGAGATGAAACGGATTCCACCATTTTCGTTCTGCTTTTTCAATCGTTTGCACCTGTTCCATGTATTATTCCTTCCATCCATCCTGCCCAATGAGTTTAACAAACACGCACTGGCAGGAGGTTTCCGTTCTGAGTTGTCCCTGATGTTTCGTGAGAATTTGCAACGTTTGCGACATGCGGTCGCCAACGGGAATAACGAGTTTTCCCTCTTCGGCTAATTGTCCGATCAACGCCTTCGGCACGACTGGCGCGCCCGCCGTGACGACGATCCGGTCATACGGCGCATGTTCCGGCCAACCGAGCGTTCCGTCGCCGACATAAACGTCAATATTTCGATAATTCAACGATGCCAGCAGCGTTCGCGCCTGTTGCGCTAATCCGTCCAGACGCTCAACCGAATAGACCTGTTTCGCCTGTTCTGCCAGAATCGCCGTCTGATAGCCCGAACCCGTGCCGATTTCCAAGACGACGCTGTCTGGCGTCACATGCAGGACATCAGTCATCAGCGCCACCATATAGGGCTGGGAAATCGTCTGTCCTTCGTCAATCGGGAGCGGATGATCGTCGTAGGCCATGTCTCGCAGCGATGCTTCGACAAAGAGATGACGCGGCACGCGCCCCATCGCGGCAAGCACCCATGCAGACCGAATGCCGCGCGACATAAG
>CAZMEO010000087.1:8966-11933 GCA_964565315.1 uncultured Candidatus Moduliflexus sp.
GGACAACAGATCGGCTTATTAGGCGGGCCGATGTACACGACATATAAAGTGCTGGGCGCGATTCATCTTGCCCGGCAAATCGGCGGAAAAGCCGTCTATTGGCTCGAAACGAATGACGCGGATTTCAATGAAATCAATCACCTCGATTATCTCGACGCCGAAAGCCAACTTCGCTCGTTGCGGTGGGAAATGGATTCGCAAGGCTTTTCCTGCGGGCAAATCGAAATCGAGCAATCGCTCTGCGATCTCTTGGCGCAATTTTTCGACACGCTGCGCCAGACCGAATTCACGCCCGCGCTGCGAGACATGGCGCTGCACTGCTATGCGCCGGGGCGAACGCTTGGCGAAGCGTCGATGTTGTTAGCGCGGGAAGTGTTCGGACGGTTCGGCGTGGAATTGTTCGACCCGTCAACGCCGGAATTCAAGGCATTCATCAAGCCGATACTTCTGCGCGAAGCCGAAAATACGCCAATCGGTGAGCAGGGCAATTTTTTCTGTATGGTCGGCAGCAAGCGCATGGCGGTCTTTCGCGATGAACACGGTTTTTTGCTGCGCGACGGCGCTCGCGTTAATCCCGCCGATTATGACCTCGTGCCGAACGTCAAAACGCGCAACATCTGTCAGGACGCCTATTTTCAGACGCACACGTATGTCGCCGGGCCGGGAGAAATCGCCTACATCCGCGAGTTAGACGCGCACTATGCGCGGCATGGCTTACAAAAAGCACAGGTGACGCCGCGCATGTCGGTCGCGCTGATCGAACCGAAAGCAGCGCGGCTGATGCAGAAGCAGCAGATCGCGCTTGACGACGCGCTGACATTGGAAAAAGCCGCGCTCGCGCAGCATGTCATCAAAACGCAGACCGGCTTTGATTTTAAAACATTGACGCAGCAGACGAACGAATTGACACGCGCCTACTTTGCGCAGCTTCGCGCCACAGGCGCAGCTATCGAACGTCCGTTTGAGAACGCCGTTTCGCAGGCGCTCAAAGAGGCGTTAGGCCAGCAGCGGGCGCAGGAAAACGCCCGCGCCGAAAAACTCCGCGCCGCCGCCGAAAACCTGTCAGACCTGTTGCATCCATTCGGACAAAAACAGGAGCGCGTCTTCAACCTCTTGTATTACATGAATTTATACGGTGGACTCCGCTTTGTGGATTGGCTCTTCGAACGCTATGATCCCACGCGGAAGATTTTGGAAATAACCACGTAAGTGACAATCCGCTCAGCGTTCGAAACGCTGGCCGGATTGACTTTCGCGCCTCTCAAGCATCTGAGAGATAGGACGCGACCGATTGGCGATACCATTGCAACGCGAGTTTCGGAAAGCGGGCATCGTAAAGTGTTCGGGCAATTTTGGCCTCATACGCGGCTCGAAAGAGGCGATATTCGAATGTTTCTAATAGCCAGAATAACAAAGAGGTTTACTGAGTGAAAGATATTGACAAAAAATTGAATGTGAACGATATTTCCCATCGTATAAAACTTGAATAGAACCACGCCAATAGAGGAGGAATTATGTCAACGCCAATATGGAATGAATGGTTTCAGATTTGCTCGTATCAGACCGATTTTCGCAGCAAGGCAACGATTCAAACGCTGTGCCGTTTTTTGCAGGAAACGGCGGGAAATCACGCCCGCGACCTCGGCTTCAGCGTCGAATCGCTGCAACAGCAGGGCTTGACCTGGATGCTGTCGCGCTTTCATGTGCAGGTCGAACGCTATCCAGCCTGGCAGGAGCGCGTCCGCGTCGAAACATGGCCGTCGGCAGCCATCGGCTTTTACGGCATCCGCGACTTTTTCTACTTCGACGAACGCGATCACTTGCTGGCAAAGGCGTCAAGCATCTGGCTGATTATCGAGCTTGCGCGAAAAACGCCGATTCGTCTGCCTGATAACATTCTCGGCGTGCATAAAACGGATCGGCCTCGCGCCATTGACGACCGTTTCGATCTGCTCTGGCGACCGAGTCAGCCACAGCTCGACAAGCGGTTCGATGTACGCCACAGCGACATTGACCTGAATCAACACGTCAATAACGTCAGTTATGTCGAATGGGCGGTGGAAACCATCAGCGACGACCTCTGGCGCACCGCCGAATTAACCGGATTAGAAGTCAGTTTCCGCGCCGAAGCGCTGCCGGGCGATACGGTTATTGCTCAGAGCGAACAGTCCGCCGAAGATGACCGTCAGACCGTCCTGCATCGCGTCCTCCGCGCCTCCGACAACACTGAACTCTTTCTCGCGCGGACGCGGTGGCGCGCAATGAACTGAGCAGAACACTTGCTTGACAAAATATGACTGGCATGAATACATGGTTAACATGTGAAAGAATGCGTGAAATAAAATTATACCAATTCCGGTTCACTTTCTAACATTTTTACCACCCATCCCTTGCCCCTCCCAGGAGGGGAATCCTGGTTCGAGGCAGCAATGGCTCGAAAAGAGATTGATCTGATGTTGCAATTGACGCCGCGTGAAAAGACGATGGCTGGTCAAGAGGTTTTCTTGATGGGCAAGCAGGAAGGATTGTTCGAAGGACGGGAATTGGGACGAGAGCAAGGTATCCGTCAGGGAGAATTGATCGGAGAAATTCGTTTGGCGCAACGAATTTTAAATAAGGACGTCAGCCCTCTTGAGACGTTACGTTCCAAACCTCTGGCCGAATTGGAAACAGTCTTCAAAAAACTTGACGCCGAACTCAAAAAAACCATGCTCAAACAGACGACAACGAAAGAGTAAACCAATGGAATTCATCATAGAAGGCATTGTAACACTGACGCTTGGCGCGTACATTCTTTCGCCGCTGTTCATGCGGGATCGCTGGCAGACGCTTGCGGAACAACACGAGGCATCCGATGACATGGCGTAAATCTGTATTGATGCTGCTCTTATTGCTTGTCAGCGCGGGGGCGGGCATGGCGCAACGCGGCAATTTTTCGCCGCCGCCGGAATCCACCGTCACGTTCGA
>CAZMEO010000088.1:0-5328 GCA_964565315.1 uncultured Candidatus Moduliflexus sp.
TCTCAAGCGCGTACTTCTTGATCTTGGAATAGAGCGTGCTTCGGGTAATGTCAAGCAGTTTTGCGGCCTGGTATTTGTTCCATTTCGTGGCCTGAAGCGCCTTGAGAATCAGATCGCGTTCGTGGTCGTGCAGCGAGGCGCTGACGACCGTTTTCGACGGCGTTTCCGAGATAATGATTTCCCCCTGCCGAAGTTTCACAGGCAAATCTTCCGGCAGCAGCGTCGTGCCGGAGGCCATTACGACGGCGCGTTCGATGGTATTTTCCAACTCCCGCACATTGCCATACCAGTCATAACGCATCAGGAGTTCCAGGGTGCTTTGTGCGCATTTCAACACCTGCTTGCCGGTGCTTTTGGAATATTTCCGCCGGAAATGCTCGATCAGATGCGGAATGTCTTCTTTGCGCTGGCGCAGCGGCGGCACGTCAATCAGAATAACGTTCAGGCGATAGAACAAATCTTCGCGGAAACGCCCGGCCTTCATTTCGGTTTCTAAATGCTTGTTCGTGGCCGCGACGATGCGCGCATCCGCCTCCAGCGTTTTTTCGCCGCCGACTCGTTCGAACGTTTTGTTTTGCAGCACGCGCAGCAGCAGCAGTTGGCTATGCGGCGAAATTTCGCCGATTTCATCGAGAAAAATCGTGCCGCCTTTCGCGAGTTCGAAGCGTCCGAGCTTGCGGCGGTGCGCTCCGGTAAATGCGCCGCGCTCATGCCCGAATAACTCGCTTTCTAACAAATGCTCGGAATAGGCGGCGCAGTTCACCACGATAAACGGGTGATTGTGCCGATGGCTGTAAGCGTGAATCGCATGCGCAATAAGTTCCTTGCCTGTGCCGCTTTCGCCATGAATCAGGATGGTCGAATCGGTTTTCGCCACGCTGACAATCAAGTCGTAAATTTCCTGCATTTTCGGACTGCGCCCGATGATTTCATGCAGCCCTTCACGTCGCTTCTCGATGCGCTCGGTCGGCGGCGTAATGTCCTGAATAATCGCCTGCATCCCGACGGTGCGCCCTTCCTCGAAAATCGGGCGGGTGTAGATGGAAATCGTCACCATGCTGCCGTTTTTGTGAAACACGCGGAATTCGCCGGAAAGCGGCTGCTCATGGCGCAGCGTCAGGCGAAACGCGGCTTTCGCTTCTTCTAAATCTTCAGGAATCACGCAGGCGAAAAAGCTTGTGCCGGTGATTTCTTCGGGCAGATAGCCGAGAATATCGTACACGCGATGATTGACAAACAGAATCGTCCCTTTCGGGTCAGCCTGAAACACGATTTCATGGACATTTTCAATCAGGTGCTTATACACCGCTTTTTCTTCGTTGACCGTATGAAACAGCAGCATATTATCGAGCGTGATTGCGATTTGCGGGGCGATCCGGTGAAAAAAATCATAGAAATCCGCCCAGACATGGTCGTGCTGCTGCCGCCCGAAATGCAAGACGCCGATCACCGTTTCTTTGAATATCAACGGAAAGAAGAGCGAGGAGACCAGCGGCTTTCCCGGTTTTCCGGCCAAAAAGAGCGGCGATTCTTTCGGCGCGTAATTCACGATGGCGGGCTGGCCGTTACGAAATATCTGCTCAATCGGGAGGTGTTGCAACGGAAATTCTCGATCCATCAGGTTGAACAGGGCTTTTTCTTCATACACGGAGACCAGGATTCTGGCGCTGTCTAAGCGCTTGCCGGGAAGCAGCACGTCCAGACGGTCGAACGGCATCATTTTCAACAGCGTCCGACTCAGATTTTGATACATTTCCTGCATCGGCTGGCCGGAGAGCAGGATCGCATTCACGGCGTCAATCACCCCTTTTTCCAATTCCCCCTGCTTGCGGCGCGTCACATCGCGCACAATCGCTAACGCCACCTTTTTCCCGCGATATTCGACGATAGACGTGTTAATTTCCACCCAGATCAACGCGCCATCCTTGCGGAGCAATTGCCGTTCCTGAAATCGGGCTGACCGCTGCCCTTTGACAAGCTGCATGGACTGATTGACTAAGCGCTTTTCGTCTTTCTGCTGCCAGAAATCGCTGGCGATCATGGTGAGCAATTCATCTTTCGCATACCCTAACAGCAGTTGCGCCTGGCGATTGCATTCCAAAACCCGCTGCGTCTCGAGATCGACGCTGACAATCGCATCGCTGGCATCTTCGAACAAGATGCGGTATTTTTCTTCGGACTCCTGAATCTGCGAAATTTTCGCGGCGACTTCCTGTTCGAATTGCTCGATCAGCACCCGTTTTTCCGTGATGAGTTTGACGAGCTGACTGGCAACGGCGAAAAATTCGCGGTCGTCGCCGCTGACATGATGCTGGAAACGGCTGGCAAGCAGGACAAGGCCATAAATCCGCGCATGCGCGATGAGCGGCAGACTGGCGAGACTTTGCACGCTCTGTTCGACGCAGCATCGGACAAACGGATGCGCGGCAGCCGGAAGCGCCGACAATGCCGGAAGCGCCGTCATGCCGAATTCGCCGGTCAAGATGCCGCATTGCCGCAGGTCATCTTCTGTCAGCACGGCATGACGAAGAAACATCTCGTGCTGTCCGGCGGAACACCGGAGCGCAAAGCGTTGCTGCGCGGCGTCATGGAGATAAATGCCCACGCTGTCGGCCTGAAGATGCTCGGTGATCCATCCGCACCATTTCGTAAACGCCTCGTCTAATGAAGCGCTTTCGTCAAAAATTCTGCCCATGCGCGAGACGAGCTGCATCCCGTTTTCTTTGCCCTTCAGCCAGGGATAAGTCTTTTTAAGACGAGTTAACACCTGATTGCGCCCTCTGCGGATTATTGGCGGACACATCCCTCGCAGGTTTCCATCGCGACTTCCCGCGAGGCATCACGCCGGTGTTTGGGGGTCATGCTGCCGAATACGTCACTTTTTTATTGACTTTCTCAGCCGATTCTTAGTAGTATTCTCATCGTATGAAGCAGGAGAATTCTGTCAAACGAATTTACAGGATGCGTGAAGAATCTGTGAGGTAACCCGATAACGCGAGAAAGGACAGACATGAACACATGCAGACGGAAGACAGGATGGAAACGCCTGATGGCATGGGGGGCCGTCTGGTTTCTGCTGAATCTGCTCAGCGGAATGAGGGGCGCGTTTGCCGATCCCGCCTCTGACGAGGTCGCCGCTCTCCTCAAAGAAGCGCAGGTCAGCTTTGAGAAGCAGGAATTTATTGCCAGCTACGAATTATATCGAAAAATCCTCACCATAGACCCGCTGCATCAGACCGCGCGAGAAAAAGTCTATGAAATCGTCACGATTTATCAGACATTGGAAGAAACCGCTCGCAACGCCAACGATCACGAACGCGCGGATATGTTCCAGCGCCAGCACCGCACAATCGTCAAAGAAACGCTGAATCTGTTCACGTTGCAGCTTGAACAGCAATTGACGACCTATTCTGATCTGAAAGCGAAAGCCAAACAGGGGGAAGAGATTCGAGAACAGATCATGCCGGAATTGGAACGCATTATCACGATTTTGCAGCAACTCAAATATATCTACGTCGAATTTCCGCGAGAACCGGCGAAAGCAGAAAAGATGGTCGAACGAATTGAGAAAACCCTGGCAACGTATCAACATGAATTAGACGCCTATAAGAAACAGCCCTGATTGCGAAGAGATCGCTTTTACAAGGAGTGTTTATGTTACAATCAGTATTTTTCAACCGATATTATTGGATGACAATTGCGTGGTGCGTAGTGTTGGCGGCGGGATGCGCGAAGCCGCCTGCCGCGCCGCAGCCGCGCGTGTTTCAACATACCGTCGAAGAGGTGTCGGCGGCGCTTGACGAGGCGGAAAACGATCTGAGCGTCCTGACCAGCCTTGCCGCGCCGAAGAAATATCCAGCGGAATTCACTACGGCGGAAAACGCCCTGCGCGAGGCCAAAACGCTGCTGCATGCCGACATCCCGGACATTGATCGCGCGTATGCCGCCGCGCAGGAAAGCCGCTCGGCCACGCAAGGCATGCTGCGGAAAATCTATGCGGAAATCGCTGAATCCCGTGACGTCATCACACAAGAACTGAAGCAGATCGCAGAAGATGATCCGGACTTTATCGATCAGCAAATTATTGCGCAATTAGAAGACTTATTGGATGATTACGATGCCGAGCAAACGATTGATGCGGAACAATTGGCGCGAGATGCGGAAACGCTCAAACAGATCGAGTATAACGCCAAAAAGAATCTTGGCAGAACCTTCGAAAGCGACGTCTCCTTCGGTGCGGGAGAATACGAACTCTCCGACAAAGGCAAAGAGGCAATTCACGCCTATTATCAGGAAGTACTGACCGCCAAACAGCAGTTTCGCGCCCTCTTCCCGAACGATTCGCTCACAGTGACGGTCAAGGTGATTGGGTATGCCGATCAGGTCAGCGTTCTGCCTGGCACGAAATTATATCAGCAATTAACCGACGGCGTGGAGCATCTTCCCAACGATTTTGAAGAACGCACCACATTTTTGAATCAGCGCCTTTCGGAACTTCGCGCCAAAGCGATTGCCGATTATATGAAAGACCTGATTTTGCAGGAAAGCAGCGCGGACGGGCAACTTATCGTGGAACAAGAGATTGAAGGCGCTGGGGAAAAACTCCCTCCCAATCTTGCCCCCCCGCATCCTTATCAAGACCCGCGACGACGCATCTGCCGCATCTATTGCTGGATGAGTACGCAGTAACGCCGGCTTGCGTCCCGATGAAATGAGTTGTAACCCGTCATTTTTCGATTTCGCTCAGCATGACGGTCATGCTGAGCGAAGCCGAACCATCGCTCATTTCGGTTTGTTATATTCTATTGAAATCGTTACAACAGGGGAAAAGGCAAACAAAGAGGGGGGGAGAAAACAAACAATGGAGGAAAAATTTTCTTATGAAATCACCCTCACGGCATATTTTTTATGAGAAAGCAGGCTTTATCACCTGTTCGCATGACCTCCACCTGCAAGCCATCGTGCAGGAGTTTGAGACGTTTCCATCCTGGAACGCCGAGTTGATCGCGGCATATAAAGCGATGCATGACGCCTGCCTGCAAACAGTGGTTCGCTATCACATCAAGAAGTGGCTCTGCCTGAGCAGCAAAATGAATCGCGCGACGCCGCCGGAAATTCAAGAATACATTGCGCATGTCGCGACGCCGCGCCTGTTGGATGCCGGGTTAAAATATTACGCACAGGTGTTGCCAAGTTCAGTCATTACCAGAGTTTCTACGAAAATCTGGCAGCATAAAGCTCAACCTGAAATCGAGCAAAAGGGCATCGTGACAAACTTTGCGACAGAAGAAGACGCCATTGCCTGGCTGCAACAGCAGAAGTAACGGC
>CAZMEO010000088.1:5428-11863 GCA_964565315.1 uncultured Candidatus Moduliflexus sp.
GCGACAGAAGAAGACGCCATTGCCTGGCTGCAACAGCAGAAGTAACGGCGGCACGGGGTTGCGTCCCCGTGTCAGAGAAAGGAGAATGCGTATGGCAACATTGCATGGCAAATCATGGAGCAAGACAGAATTACTCTCATATCTCGGCGACCCGGCGCAAATGGCTGGAGTGCGTCCATATACGTTGCACGGCGGCAAAGCGGAAGGCGTGAGCGCCGTTGACGTGCAGACTGGCGCAGGCTTGCAATTGACCGTGCTTCCGGGGCGCGGCATGGATATTCCTGACGCCCGCTATCGCGGCATTCCGCTGCATTTCGCCTCTGGCACGGGCATCACCTCCCCGGCCTATTATGAAGAACCGGGATTCGGCTGGCTGCGAAGCTTTTTTGTCGGCCTGCTGACCACCTGCGGCATCGTCTATTCCGGCCAACCGGATAACGATCAGGGCGAGGCGTTTGGGTTGCATGGGAGAATTTCAAATGCCGGGGCGGAAAATGTCTGCGTCAATCAGGAATGGCAGGGAGACGAGTACGTCATGACCGTGCAGGGGATGCTGCGGGAATGCCGCGCAATGGGGGAATTCATGACGCTTACCCGGCGCATTGAAACGCGCTTGGGTTGGAAAAAATTCATGCTGACTGACGTGATTGAAAATCGCGGTTTCACGCCGCAGCCGTTGATGATGCTCTATCATTTCAATGTCGGCTTTCCGCTCTTAGGGCCGAACGCCCGCGTCGTCGCGCCGATTCTGAAGACAGAACCGCGCAACGAACACGCCCGCCGGGATCGCGGCGTGGAGGAATGCCTGAGCGTTCCTGCGCCCGTGCCGGGGTATCAGGAAAAAGTCTTTTTCCACGATCTCGCCGCCGACCGTGATGGACAGACCTTTGTGGCGCTGCTGAATACGGACATCGGCGACGGCACGCCATTAGGCATCATCGAACGCTTTAGCATCAACCAACTGCCGAAATTCACGCAATGGAAAATGCCCTGTCAAGGGTTTTACGTCATGGGCTTAGAGCCTGGCACCGTGACGCCGGTCGGACGCAGCGCGCTCCGGCAGCAGCACGCCCTGCCGATGTTAGACGCTCAGGCGCACTATCAGGTCAGCATCGAAATTGAAGTCATTGACAGCCTGGCGGATTTCGAGCGGATTCGACAGGACGCGGCGCGGTTAAGCGGTCAGACGACTTAACGCTGTCTGACAGCGTTTTCCTGACCACCCGGAACACCCCGATGAATCGGGGTGTTGGCTGAACAGGTCGTCGAATCAGCCTTTTAGATGCGTTTGCCCTGGCGTTCGAATCACGAGAAAACAATTGAGAAAAGAGTTCGTCAAGAGAAAAAACTTGACTTAATTGTTGAATATTGGTTTTTTTAAGCAACGACAAGGATGTATTTAGCAAGGGTGAGGAAATTTCTCAGAAAAACGAGCGGGCGCATAAACCATACATCATCCGAACCTGTCTCATTAAGAAAACGCTGCTGATTAAAAACATCGTTGCCAAGACGGAAAAAGCGCATGAAACAAGTACGAGTGCTGGTTGTCGAAGATAGTAAAACAATGCAAATTTTCCTTCGGAATTTGTTGGAACCGGAGGATTATGACGTGGTCGTCGCGAATGACGGAGAATCAGGCTTAGACCTGTTTCAGCAAGGCATGGTGGAAAGTCGCCCGTTTGATATTGTGATGACCGACGTGGTCATGCCGCGCATGAGCGGGCTTGATCTGCTGAAAAAAGTGCGGACGCTGAATCGCGATACGATTGTCGTCGTGCTGACCAGCGACGCCAATGTGGATACGGCGATTGAAGCCTTAAATCTCGGCGCGAACAACTTCCTGCATAAACCGCCGAATTCGGAAGAAATTTTGTCCGTGATGTGGCGCGCCACGAAACAGCGGGAAATCTTTCTTGAAAACGCCGAACTGAACCCATTTACCGAACGCACGATCCATATCGAAATCCCCAGCCAGTTGAAATTCATCAAAGGGATCGCCCACAACATCATCGCTGACGCGAAATTAATGGGATATGACGAGAACGAACTGCGGGATAAGATTCCGGTGACGGTGGATGAAGCGGTCACGAACGCGATTAAACACGGCAACAAGTTTCAGGAAGATAAAAAAGTTTATATTGACATTCATATTGATATAGATCGGATCAAAATCGTCGTGGCCGACGAAGGGCCTGGTTTTGACGTGAAATCCGTGCCAGACCCGACTGATCCGACGAATTTCCTCAAACCGAGCGGACGCGGGATTCTGTTTATGTCCATCGGCATGGATGAAGTTCGCTATAACGAAAAAGGGAATATCCTCACGCTGATTAAATATCGAGTCTCTCCTGACGAATAAACGAGACGCAACGATCACCTATAGAACGCATATCCTCAAGCGTCTCGTCTGTGTTCCTGCCGCAGAAAAGCCTGATTGAATTCAACGACATGATTGAGGTATATGTTTATGAACGATGGCAACCTATCTTATCACTGGCGGCGCTGGATTTATCGGCTCCAACGTTGCGCGCACATTACTCGCCCAACAGCATCAGGTGCGAGTCTTCGATAATTTCCTCACCGGCAAACGCGAAAACCTGACCGACATTCTTTCCGAAATTACCTTAATTGAAGAGGATTTGCGCCATTTCGACGCTGTGCGAAAGGCCGCCGCTGGCGTGGATTATATTCTGCATATCGGCGCGCTGCCGTCCGTGCCGCGCTCTGTCGCCGATCCGATTCTCTCCAATGACATTAACATCAACGGCACGCTGCACGTGCTGGAAGCGGCGCGGCAGCAGGGCGTCAAGCGCGTCGTGTTCAGTTCGTCGTCATCGGTGTATGGCGACACGCCGACGCTGCCGAAGCAGGAAGACATGCCGTTGAATCCGCTCTCGCCGTATGCGACGCATAAAGCGACCGGCGAGTTGTATTGCCGCGTGTATCACAATATTTATGGTTTAGAAACGGTCTGTTTGCGCTATTTCAACGTTTTCGGCCCGCGCCAGGACCCGAATTCGCAATATGCAGCGGTCATTCCGCGTTTCATTACGACGCTGCATTCCGGCGGGCAGCCGACGATTTACGGCGACGGCGAGCAATCGCGGGATTTTACGTTCGTAGAGAATGTCGTGGCGGCGAATATTGCGGCGTCAATCGCCCCGAACGCTGCCGGAGAGGTCATCAATATCGCCTGCGGCGCACGCATCACGGTGAACGAGTTGGCGCAAAAAATCGGCGTTATGCTTGGCAAAAAGGCCGCGCCGCAGTATCTGCCGGGACGCGCCGGAGATGTCAAACATTCGCTCGCCGATATTTCGAAAGCGCAACGCCTGCTGAATCTCTCGAATCTCGTTGAGCTTGAAACTGGTTTACAGCGCACGATTGAATGGTTTACCCGATGATTCCCGCGCAGCGTTTAGTGGCGACCGACCTTGACGGCACGTTGTTTTCCTCGAAACACATTTGCAGCGCGGCGAATCTTGCCGCGCTGCGGATGCTTGGAGAATGCGGCGTCATCCGCATCATCGCGACCGGGCGCTCGATCTATTCCGCCCGAAAAGTCCTGCCGCTCGACATGCCGATAGATTATCTCGTCTTTTCCTCTGGCGCGGGCGTGATGGAATGGCCGACCCAGCAGATGCTCCGCGTTGCGCATCTTTCCGCCGAAGACATTCGCCGGACAGCGCAGGTGCTGATCGAACATCAGGTGGATTTTATGGTGCATGCGCCGATCCCGGACAATCATCATTTTTGGTATCACGCGACGAACAGGGAGAATCCCGACTTTTTGCGGAGGCTCAACTGGTATCGCGAAGTTGCCGCGCCATTTGATGATTCGGTCTGGAATTTGGAACGCGCCTGTCAATTCGTCGCCATCGAGCCTGCCGCGTCCGGCCTCGCCATGTATGAGCGCGTCAGGCCGCATCTTGAGCCATTAACCGTGATTCGCGCCACATCGCCATTCGACGGCGAATCACTCTGGCTGGAAATCTTTCCGAGCGGCGTTTCCAAAGCGACCGCCTGCAATTGGATTGCACAACGGCATCAGATCACCCAGAACGCCACGCTCGCTATCGGCAATGATTACAACGATTTAGCCTTGCTTGCGTGGGGCGGAACGAGTTACGTCGTCGCCAACGCCCCGACAGACCTTCACGCCCTGTACCCCGCTGTCGCTTCGAATGACGCAGACGGATTCAGCGAAGCAATAAATTTGTGGATTCGCTATTGACATTTCTCCTGATCGCAAGAATGCTTGCAGAAATAGCAATTCAACCTGTATCTGAGAAACCGTTGTCACTGAGGTGGGACGCGCCTTGCGTTCTTCTATGAAAAAGGCGCGGTCGCCACGTTCGAGGAGTATAGACGCACATGAATACATCAATCCATCAGCAGTTAGAAGCATTGATTTACCAGATGCCTAAAACCGATCTACATCTGCATTTGGATGGCTCGATCCGATTGGGCACTATCGCCGAAATCGGCCAGAAAGAAGGGATTTCCCTGCCGAGTTACACTGCGGAAGGGCTTGAAGAGTTAGTCTTCAAAAACCAATATGCTAACCTGGAAGAGTATTTGACCACTTTCGACTATTCCTGCGCCGTGATGCAGAAACCGGAACATCTTGAACGCATCGCCTACGAACTGGCGCAGGACAATCAGGTGGAAGGCGTGCGTTACATGGAAGTCCGCTTTGCGCCGCAACTTCATATTAATAAATACATGGACATGAAACTTGTCTTAGAAAGCGTGAATAACGGCCTGTACCGGGCGCAGCAGGAATTCAATCGGCGGCCTGAAGTGCAAAACGGCAGCGAACCGCCATTTTATTACGGCATCATCGTCTGCGCTATGCGGTCGTTCAACCGGCATCTGTCGGAATATTACGAGCATTTTGTCAATGCTCATACGTATTCCAGCCTGAAACGCATTCGCAAATTAGCCTCCGAAGAATTAGCACGAGGCGCGGTGCGGATTCGCGACAAATTCGGCATTCCGATTGTCGGCTTCGACCTTGCGGGCGCAGAAAAAGGCTTTCCGGCGCGAGACCACTGGCGGGCGTTTCAACATGCGCATGAAAATTTCATGTCCAAAACCGTTCACGCCGGGGAAGCGTATGGCGCGCAGTCCATCTTTCAGGCGATCACCGAACTCCACGCCGACCGGCTCGGACATGGCTATTATCTGTTCGACACCGAAAAAATCGCGGACGACAGCATCACCGACAAACAGGCGTATATTGAAGACCTGTGCGAATACATCGCGCAGCGCCGCATCACGATTGAGGTCTGTCTGACGAGCAACATGCAGACCAATCCGAGCATCGGCACGCTGGAAAATCATGCGTTCCGGTTCATGCTGGAACGGGAACTCAGCACGACGTTCTGCACGGACAACCGCACGGTCAGCAAAACCACCGTAACGCGGGAGATTTTGTTGGCATTGAAGCATTTCCCGATCACAGCGGCCAACTTCAAGCATACCATGATTTACGGCTTTAAACGCTGCTTTTTCCCGGATACCTACGCCAACAAGCGCAAATACGTGCGGCGCTGCATTGATTATTATGAAAAGCTGATTGACAACTCGCCGTTCGAATCGCTGCTGCAAGCATATCAACAGGAAGGATAAACGCAATTATTCTTCCCGACAACGCACCGAATCTAACAGCAGATCGAGCGTGGACATGCTGAACGTCTCCTGATCAAGCGCAAAGTGCGTGGTAAAGGTTGCGCCGGAGACGGACAGCATGTTCAAAAATCCGGTCAGCAAAAACGCCAGCGCGTAGGCGGTCTGCGTCGCATCGAGATCGGCGCGGATGCTGCCGTCGGTTTTTCCTGCTTCGATCAATGTCGCAAACGATTGAAATATCGTATCGTCGAATTTCAGCCATTCTTCGCGTCGGGCGCTGCGCGTTCCTTTTGATTTGACATACCCGACATACGCCATCAACCGGAACGTGCCGGGATGGTCTGTGTAGAATTGATAATAGCCGCGCGCCGCCAGTTTGAGCTTCTCAAAACCGTTTGCGCCCTGCTCGCTTGCTCCGCCCATATACGCAAACATCTGCTGAAACCCTCGAAGCACTACCGCAAAAAACAAATCTTCTTTGCTGGGAAAGTATTGATAGAGCGTTCGCTTCGTGAAGTCCGCTTCTTTGGCGACCGTGTCCATCGTCACCTGCTCGAAGCCGTATTCAGTGAACAATTTTTCAGCGGCGGCGAGCATCTCCGCCTCGCGCGCTAATTTTTCCCGTTCCCGTCTGCGTAATTTTTCCATAAATATTTTTCATCTCCCTCTTGACAAATTTAAAAAATATACCAATAGTATATTTGAATTACTCATAGTTGTTTTTGTTTAATAATAGTGTAATACACAATCACCGATTTGTCAATAGGAAGAAGGAGTTTACAATGAAAAGAGCATTAAATT
>CAZMEO010000089.1:0-11831 GCA_964565315.1 uncultured Candidatus Moduliflexus sp.
GTGCCGCTGATAACGATGATGTTTGCGCGCGGGTCTTGCTGTAAAATGCCGGTAATCGCATCCACGCCGCTGACGCCGGGCATGGATAAATCCATGGTAATAAAATTGGGGCGCAGTTTGGCGAACAACTCAATCGCTTCCGCGCCGGTCACGGCTTCGCCAATCACTTCGCCGCCGATGGTTTTGACCGCCTGCGACAGCGCGATGCGGACGTAGCGGGAATCATCGGCTAACAGGAATTTTAACGGCGAGCCATTCGAATAATCAAACTGGATTTTCGATGGATAATAAATGCCGTCTTTTTCCACAATTTCGACTTTTGTTTCCGATGGAGCGCGGAGTTTCACCAATTCCGGCGCGACGAGCTCCATAAATTTTGTCGTGTACAGAATCGGTTCGGTAAACCGCTTCGTGACGCGCTGATTTTCGAACAAAAAATCGCGAAACGCTAAGACGCCGATGCGAAACAGGCTGTCCACATCCATGGCGTAGCGGTTTTTCTGCATCGCCATCATCAATTCGAGCCGACTGATGCCGTAAAAATCCGCCAGCAGTTTTGAAATCTCTTTGCGCTGGTTGTTAATCAGGTCGGTCGCTTTTTTCAACACTTTGATCACCGCCAGGGCGATTTCCGGTTTTTGCGCCAAATGATCGTCAGGAATAATCAAACAACTTTGATTGACTAACCAGTTGACATCTCCCTCCATGCCAGGAATTTCGGAGCGCGACCCGGAGAAAAAGAACTTGCCGCCCATCGTCTGCGCTTTGGTCGTCCAGGGTTCCCAGCAGGCGATGGCATCGAGCTTTTCATCGCTGAACGCCGCAAGCTGGTCATGCGGAAGAAGATGGGGAAACTGCACGTTGTCTAAATTGACGTTGCAGTCTTTCGACATATTTTTAATCGCGATAAACACTGCCGCGCCTTGCGCCATGCCAATCTGTTTGCCTTCCAAATCGGCGGGCTTTTCGATAGCGCTGGCTTCGCGAATGATGACTTGCTGCGTTCCTGCAATATCCGCGAGCGGCGCGACTAATTTGGTCGATAGCCCTTTCTCATGCAGAATAATGCAGGTGATGGGGGTTTGCGTAAACGCAAAAGGCTTCTTTTCTGCGTTCAGGACGTCGCCCGGCATGGTCGTGCCGGATTCTAAAAACTTGCATGTCACGTCCAATCCGACTTCTTGTTGAAATAGCCCCATGAGGTCTGCGACAGCAAGCTGTGCGGAAATATTCGGATCTTTTACCCCCCAAATTTCTATTTTTTCTGACATACGTTCTCGGTCCCCGACAGTATGGTCTGTAAAAAATACGTGCCAGCGAAAATATCGCATCCATGACGTTTCTACAAGGAGGTGTTTTACGTCGGATAGTGGGAATTCGCGTGCAAACAGCGGCGTTCCCAATATCCTATCTCCAATCAATCCTTGTAGAACATAGATGACAATAGCATATTCAAAATACAGGTGTCAAGAAGAGTTCATCTCTTCCAAAAATTTTCTTTTTTTCTACCCCTCAAAAAATGTCAAGTTTTGTTCTTTCCTGATATGGGATTGTGTGAAGTTTCCAATTTCTGTCAAAAATTCATTGACTTGTCAAGAAGCCTTTTCATCATGCGAATTATTTTTGTCAAGCTTCGCATTGAAGAAACGTCATCGCCTGAACTCACAGCCCTGGCAACTGTGATCAGAGTGACTGGAAACATATCAGTCTTCTGAACCTGTTCGCTGAAGAGAGAAACGCCATGAGCACTCATACAGAACCAGAACGGCGAAAATGCCCGCGTTATAATGTACAAATCCCGATTCAACTTTCTCTCTCGCATTCAAGTTTTCCCGACGCACTCGACGCCACCGCGTTGAATCTTTGTCAAAATGGCTTATACTGCACGGTCACGCGCTATATTCCTCTGTTTCATAAACTCCTGATTACCATGGTTGCCTCGGAGCATGAAAAGATACCGCCGCGCGTTATTTCGCAGGTAGAGGGGATTGTGGTCAGAGTCGAACCCGAATGCGAGGACGCGGATTGTCATGAATATCAGGTCGCCCTCTATTTTCAGGAACTTTCGGCGGAACAGGAAGAGGCGCTTCAAGCGCTGCTTTCCAGCCATGCTGTCCATGTTGACGGGCATGAATGCGTGTATGCGTAGAATTTATATGTAATGACAGAGAACGTTATAGGACGCGGAAAACTGTCAGACACTTTTGAAGTGTCTGACAGCTATGCCACAACGTTCTGGGTCATTACAGAAACTGTCTGTTCGTTGTTTATAAAATGTTCCGATACATCGCCAACATATTGCATCGTGTGCGGCAGCAATACGCGCACCCAACGCTTGATTTCATCTTTCCGGCAGACTGCGCGGCGTGTCATGAATTCGCAGGCGACCAGCGGGTTGTCATGTTTTGTCAATCCTGCTGGGCAACGATCCGCCCACTTCCATCCTCAGGATGCGAACGATGCGGCAGGCCATTCATCTCGCCGATGCCGCAGGGATTTTTGTGCGGCGATTGCCGAACCGTTCCGCCGCATTTTGATCGCGTATTTTCGGCGGCGATCTATGATGGCGTCATGAAAGAGGCGATTCACCAATTCAAATTTTCGCGCAAATTCGGATTAGGCGCACCGCTTGCGCATCTCCTGCTGACGCAGCTTCAGGGAAAAATCGAGTATTCGAAATACCACGCCATTCTGCCCGTGCCGCTGCATCGCTCTCGCAGCAGGCAGCGCGGCTATAATCAGGCCGAGATTTTAGCGAAGGTGGTTGCAAAAACGCACCATCTTACGCTGATGACGCGGAATTTGATTCGCGTCCGGCGCACCGCCGCGCAATGGCAGTTCAGCAATAAGCGTGAACGTCTGGAGAATGTCAAAAATGCGTTTCAGCTTCGTTTTCCCGAACAAATTCGCGACAAACACCTGTTGTTGATTGATGACATTTTTACGACTGGTTCAACGGTGAATGAATGCGCCAAAACGCTGAAACACGCGGGAGCGGCATCGGTCGTCGTCCTGACGGTCAGCCGCGCCGGATTAGGCCAGCATTCGCCATCGCCTTCAGTAATTTTTAAGGGTGACAGCGAATAGAAAAAAAGGCGAATTTTTCGGTTTGACGAGTCTCGCTATCGAAGGCGCGACGGAAAAATGTCATGAGTCAAACATCATAGACAGGAGGATGCATGAAACGAGAATTTTTAAAATATTGGAAAATGAGTGTTTTATCAGGCGCTTTCCTGATATTGGCAACATCCTGCGCGCGAGCGCCAATCACCACTTCGGAAGAGATCATTAAATCAATCCCTGTTCAAGAAGAAGTGCCGCGTGTTGAATTAGAATTTCCTGATTTTTATTATCCTGTCGCTCCAGAACCGCCATTCCCTTGCCCTAAAGGAAATTTTACGATGGTCCTGTTTGATGAAGGAAAATCTACCTTGACAAAAGAAATGATAGGTTATCTTCATCATGTGGCAAACCTTTTACGTATGCCAGAGTGCGACGGCATCAGGTTGGAAGTGCAAGGGCATACTGATTCAACTGGCAGCGAACGTTATAATATCGGGCTTGCAAATCGCCGGGCGAGGGCTGTCACGTATTATCTGATTTACGACGAAGGAATTGATCCAGCACGAATCATTCGCTCTCAAAAATTAGAACAGGGAATTTGGATTGGTGAAGGATATGGAGAAAACGTTCCGATTTCGACGAATGACACCGAGAAAGGACGAGCATTGAATCGGCGCGTTCATTTTATTATTCTGCAACCAAATGAACGATAACAAACAGGGCGTTCTTTCGAACGCCCTGTTGGTTTAATGCAAAATCTGGCTGAGGAAGAGCTTTGTGCGCTCGTTTTGGGGGTGCGCGAAAAATTCTTCGGGCGTGTTTTCTTCCACGACTTCGCCGACATCCATGAACATCACGCGGTCGGCGACGCGCTTGGCAAAGCCCATTTCATGCGTCACCACCAGCATCGTCATGCCTTCTTCCGCCAAATCCACCATGACATCCAGCACTTCTTTCACCATTTCCGGGTCAAGCGCGGAAGTCGGCTCGTCAAACAACATGATATTCGGTTTCATGCACAAACTGCGGGCAATCGCGGCGCGCTGCTGCTGCCCGCCGGAAAGCTGGCCGGGAAATTTGCGGGCTTGCTCGGCAATGCGGACTTTCTGCAAATAGTGCAGCGCCAATTCTTCCGCCGCCGCTTTCGGCATTTTACGCACCCAGCGCGGCCCAAGCGTCAGGTTATCCAGAATTGTCAGATGCGGAAACAGATTGAACTGCTGGAACACCATGCCGACTTCGGCGCGAATTTTTTCAATATTTTTCAGGTCGTTCGACATCTCGATGCCGTCCACGATAATCTGACCGCGCTGGTGTTTTTCAATGTGATTGATGCAGCGGATCAGCGTGGATTTGCCCGAACCGGACGGCCCGCAGATCACGATTTTCTCCTGTCGCCGCACCGCAAGCGAGACATTTTTCAGCACATGAAATTCGCCATACCATTTATCTACTCCGATCATCCGAATAATCGCGTCGCTCTGGCTGGATGGCGTATTATGATTGGTTTTCATTGAATTTCCCAAAGTCGTACCGCCGACGTCCTCGTCGGCACGTCGAAGAGAGGCCGACGAGGACGTCGGCGGTACGTGTGCGCTTAAAAATTACTGGTTCGATGTAATCGTTACAAATCGGTCTTTAATTCGCGCTCTAAACGGCGGCTGTATTGCGACATAAAAAAGCAGCAAACGAAATAAATAAGAGCGATAAAAATGTAGGCTTCCGCCGAAAAGCCCATCCATTTGGGGTCAGCCACCACGACTTGCGTCGTTTTGAGCAAATCGAACAAAGCGATAATGACCACGAGCGATGTATCTTTGAACGCCGAAATCAAGACGCTCACCGACGGCGGAATCACGATTTTTAACGCCTGCGGCAGCACAACGAGCCGCATGGTTTGATAATAATTCAGGCCGATGGATTCGGCGGCTTCGTATTGCCCTTTCGGAATCGCCTGCAAGCCGCCGCGCACGACTTCGGCGATATAGGCGGCAGTAAACAGAATAATCGCAACCTGCGCCCGCAGAATTTTGTCAATCGTAATCCCTTTCGGCAAAAAGAGCGGGAACACAATCGAAGACATAAAGAGCAAACTGATGAGCGGCACGCCGCGAATCAATTCAATGTACACCACCGAAAACGCCTTGATGACCGGCATTTTCGAACGACGTCCCAATGCCAGCAGCACGCCGAGCGGATACGCTGCCGTCAGGCCGAAAAATGCCAGCAAAAAGGTGAGCGGCAGCCCGCCCCACTGATCGGTTTTAACCACGTTCAGGCCAAAGACGCCGCCGCGCATAATAAAAGCGATTCCAACAATTCCGACGATCCAGGCGTACAGCAGAGATCGCGTCCAGCGAGCGCGGTTGCGGCTGTAAAACAGCAGCGCGACAAACAGCAGCATGGCGGTCAGCGGACGCCATTGCTCTTCATACGGATAAAATCCGAACAGGATGAAACGGAGATTGTTGTAAATAATTGACCAGCACGCGCCATCAACCGCCTGACGGCAGGCGTCGCCGTCGGATGTCCAGAGGCTTTTGACGAACGCCCACTCGATGAGCGGCGGCACGATTTTCCAGAGCAGCGCTAACAGCAAAATCGTCAGCAGCGAATTCCAGACGCCGTTAAACAGATTGGCGCGTATCCAGCCGATGACGCCCAGCCGAATCACCGGCGGAGATGAAAATTTATGATGAGCAGCCATTTCGTTTTCCGTGTACGTTTCAAGAAAACACCGGGACGTAACCCGGTGCTACCGTTCGACCAACGCGATTTTTTTATTGTACCAGTTCATGAATGCCGACGTGCTGAGGCTGAAACAGAGGTACACAATCATAATCAATAACACGCCTTCGATGGCTTGCCCGGTCTGGTTGATGGTTGTTCCAGCAACGGAAACGAAATCGGGAAAGCCGATGGCAATTGCTAACGAACTATTTTTTGTCAGGTTGAGCAATTGGCTCGTCAATGGCGGAATAATCACGCGCAACGCCTGCGGCAGAATGACGAGGCTGAGAATTTGTCCCGACCTCAGGCCGAGCGACATCGCCGCTTCGGTCTGTCCCCGGCTGACGGATTGAATTCCGGCGCGGACAATTTCCGCGACAAACGCTGACGTGTACATGACGAGGCCGAGCAGCAGGGCGGTAAACTCCGGCGAGACGCTTTTCCCACCCTGAAAATTGAAGCCTTTGAGCGTTGGAACGCTTAATTGCATAGGAGCGCCGCCGAGCCACCACGCAATCAGCGGCAAACCGAGCAGCAGCGCAACGCTCGTCCAGAAGACCGGGAACGATTGGCCTGTCCGTTCCTGCCGTTTCGTCATCACAACCCTCAGCACATACGCCGCGATGCAGGCGCAGACAAAGGCAATTGCGGCATACAGATAGGCCGGATGCTTCTCCGGCACGGGAAACATCATGCCGCGATTGCTGAGAAAAACGCCCGGAATCGGCGACACCGCTTGACGCGGCGGCGGCAGCAGTTCGTAAAAAAACGAATACCAGAAAAATAATTGCAGCAGCACCGGCACATTTTGAAACGCTTCGATATACACCATCGCCGCCCGCGAGAGCAGCCAGTTCGACGATAAGCGGGCGATGCCGAGAAACGTGCCGAACACCATCGTCAAACCCATGCCAAGCACGGAGACATAGAGCGTGTTCAGCACTCCGGCAATCAGAACGCGGGTATAGGTATCTGAGGCAGAATAAGGAATCAGCGATTCGCCGATTTCGAACGCCGCTTCTTTTTTCAGAAAGCCGAAACCGGTGGCGATTTTTTGCGTTCGCAGATTCGCCATCGTGTTCGACACCAGAAAATAGCCAATCAGGACGACAATGGCAAACACTGCGGCCTGATAAATGATGGCGCGTTTATCGGAATCATGCCAGAATGGAATCTTTTCGGTCTGCGGCGACTGCCTGGTTTCTCTGTTTTGGGAATCCATAACAACCAGATACGCAAAAACCTCACAGGTGTTGAAAACCTGTGAGGTTTACGCTGAAAAAACTATCGCATTGGCGGGGTGTACATCAGGCCGCCGTTCGTCCAGAGCGCGTTTAATCCGCGTTCCAATTTCAACGATGTGTTTACGCCGACATTGCGTTCGAAGACTTCTCCGTAATTGCCGACTTGTTTGATGATGTTGTATGCCCATTTTTCATCCAGGCCGAGCGCTTCGCCGTTGCCGGGCGTCACGCCGAGAAAGCGCTGAATGTCCGGGTTTTCGCTTTTCAACATCTCATCCACGTTCTGCGACGTGATGCCGAATTCTTCAGCCGCGATCAAGGCCATTGTCGCCATATTCACCACGTCGAGCCATTTGTCGTCGCCATGACGGACGGCGGGCGCAAGCGGCTCTTTGGAGATGATTTCCGGCAAAAGGATGTAATCGTCAGGATTCGGCGCAGTGGCGCGAATGCCGGCCAATTGGGAGGCGTCTGAGGTGAAGGCATCGCAGCGTCCGGCAAAAAACGCTTTTGACAATTCCGCATTATTATCAATCACGACTGGCGTCATTTTCATGCCGTTCGTGCGGAAATAATCGGCGAGGTTCAATTCCGTCGTCGTGCCGGGCAGCACGCAGACTGTTGCGCCGTCAAGCTCTTTGGCGCTGCTCACGCCGAGTTGCTTCGAGACCATGAAGCCCTGTCCGTCATAGTAATTGACATGCGCGAAATTTAAGCCCATTGCGGTTTCACGCGACAGTGTCACGGTGCAGTTGCGGGTTAAGACATCTACTTCGCCTGATTGCAGCGCGGTAAAACGGGTTTTTGTATTCAACGGGACAAATTTGACTTTATTAGCATCGCCGAACACCGCCGCTGCAACCGCGCGGGCGGTATCCACATCTAATCCCTGCCACACGCCTTTTTCGTCAGGTTTGCCAAAGCCGAATAGTTCGCCGTTCACTCCAGCCAGCAATTCGCCGCGGGCTTTTACATCTTCCAGCGTTCCGGCGGCCACGCTCCCAGCGGTCATCAGCACAAGCAATCCGACGAGACACGATTTGATGAATTTCAACATAGATTTCCTCCTTCGCTCTCCCTCCGTCATTGAGTATTGATTGCCGAATTCCCTGCTAACAAGGGATATTCAGGCAATTTCTGTTCGCGACGGTGGGATACTTCGTCTGAAGCCGACATTTTTGGCAAGAAAAAAAACGAGAAGGAGTGATTTTTCGCGTCAAGAGCGGAGATATTTTTGACAAATTTGTTAGCATGCTGCGCGGCAGCATACGAACGGCCAGACACGTTCAGCGTGTCTGGCCGTTTGGAGCATTCTTACTTTTTGGGCGATTGTTTATTATTCTGGCGATCTTTGATGCGTTCCTGAACGCGCTCCTTGCGGTCTGGCTTGCGCTCGGCATTCGCTTTTTTGAATTGTTCGCGCTGCTCTGGCGTGAGCAATTCATTCACCTGAATCATTGCATCGACGCGAGCTTTCTCTAAGGCGGCGTCTTTTTCAGCAATGCTCGCCTGCATCTGCTGAATTTTCGCTGCATCAGAATTGATGGCAAACAGTTCGTTGCGCAAATCCTCGCGCAATTGGCGCGTGTCCTCAGCAAGCTGCTGATTTGCCTGGCGCGACGCATTCAATATCTGTTTGATCTGAGCGCGTTGTTCCTGCGTCAATTTGATGCCGCGCCATTCTGCTGGCATTTGATCTTGCATGTCAGCGATCTGCTGGCGTTGTTCTTCCGTCAGAATTGTCTTAATATCAAGAAGATTCTGGACAGCGCCTTCGCTGAGTTGTTGTTTCGCGTTGGCGATTTGTGTCAGCAGCGCGTCAATTTTGGCGCGATCTATCTGATCTTTGCCCATTTCTTTGCGCAGGTCTTGCTGGGCAAAGCGAAGCTCTTCCCGCGTAGTCGCTGAATTGACCTGAAAATCGCGACGTAATTGTTGGATTTTCTCTTGCTGTTCCTGAGTCAGATTTAACGCCTGCCAATTGATGCGCAGATTATCCTGCATCTGCCCGCCATCCGGCATTGGTCCGCCTTCTGGCATTGGCTTGCCGTCTGGCATTGGCCCGCCCTCTGGCGGCATCGGCGCATCCGGTGGCGCCATCATTTGTCCATCCGGCGGCTGCGGCGCGTCCGGGGCGTTCTGAGCGATGGCGTTGCCCGCCAGCAGGGCGATTCCGGTAAGGCATAACACGAGAAACATGCGAAATGATGCACGACGTAACATAATAACTCTCCTTTTTTTATGGATAGAATGGACAGAAAAAGCGCCTCTTGTTCATCCGATCCGTCTCTATGGTGATTGATGATTGATATGCGTGTTGAGAGATGCCGAATTCATTCGGCGCGGCGACACGCGGTTCGCCTTATGCCAGGCTGTGATGCGGTAACACATCGTGATGCGGAGCTTGCCGCGTCTCCGCTGTTCCAAGATTGATTTCGTCAAGGATGTCTTCCGCCACGCTGCCCGTATCCGTAGAAAACAGCATGTCAGTCGTCGTAGAAACATCTTCGAACAAAATATCTTCCGCATACACCTCAATCGAAGCGGTATATTGTTCGATCTGATTCGGCGCTTGCCGCCAATTCCAGAACAAGACGCCTGCGCCGATGAGCAGCAGCGCGATGGTTCCCATCGCAAAGCGCGGCGCGACAAGCCACTTCCACGCCCATGCTCGCGGCGTCTGTTCGATGTGCGCAGTCACGCGCTGCCGGAAGCCTTGCGGCGCATCAAGAACCGGCAGTGTCCGCAGCAGCGTCTGCGCGGTTGAAAAATCCTGTAATGCGGCGCGGCATGATGCGCACGACGCGACATGCCGCTCGACGGTCTGCCGCTCTTCTGCGGTGACTTCTCCGTCAACATACGCGGAGATCAATTCTTCCATTGTTTCGCAATTCATACCCATCCTCCTTTCTGTCTGACCTCTTTTTGAAGCAGGTCTTGCAGTAGCTTTCTTCCCCTGAAAATGCGCGACCGCACCGTACCTTCCGAAATATGGAGTGTTTGCGCGATTTCCTCGTATGATAATTCGTGAATTTCCCGCAGCACCACCGCCATGCGATATTCTTCCGGCAACTTATTCAGCGCCTCCTGAATGCTCTGCTGCAATTCCTTCTGTTCAACTGCCTGTTTCGGATTGCCGTGTTCAGCGACATGCGTTCGCAGCGCTTCTTCATCCGAGACAAAGCGGGACTGGCGTTTTTTCCAGCGGCGATACTCATCAAGATAGACGGTCACGGCAATTCGGTAGAGCCAACTTTTGAACTGTGCCGCATCGTTCAGCGAGCGAATGGAATGGAACATTTTCACAAAGACCTCTTGCGCGAGGTCATCAATATCATTCCATTTCGGCGCCATCCGCCGTAAAAAGGTATAAATCAAATTCTGATAGCGCATGACCAGCCGGTTGAATGCCTGCCGGTCGCCTGCCTGACATTGCAGCACTAAATCGCGTTCGTTTTCTGCTGGTACTTCAAGGGTTTGTATCGCCATAATCACGTCCTAATTAGGATTGTTTGTTTCTTCTGTGTATGATGACGAAGCGCTCAAAAAGAAAGTTCCCGGATTGCACACTTTTTTCGTTTGCGTGTTATTTGGAAATCAGATTTCTCCTTCTGTATTCACACTTCTTGAGAAAAGCCTCTCAAATCTCTTGAATCTCTTTCAATCGCCGTATTTTCGCAGTGGCATCCGCGTTGCATTATCGTATGTTGGTTTGAATAACACGAAAAAACGAATACAAGTTAATTTAAATACATGGGGGGATAGAATCGTGGAGGAATTGATGATGAAATGGTTGAGAACGTGTCGAAATGTCGTGGCGTTGAGTGTGATCGCATTATTGTTTCATGCGGTGCGCGGTTCTATTTCAGCCATTATGTATGTTCAGGCATTTAAGCATCTCCGCAGAAGTTCGCGAATTTCCCTCGCATGATGAAAACCGTTTATCACTGACTTTCAGATTCAAGCCCTGTCAGGGGAAACTCTGGCAGGGCTGTTTTTTATATTTTGATGAAAATCCTCTTTTACGCCTCAACAATGTCCGCTATTGGATGAAAATCATAGCCTAACGCCTCCGCAACCGCCTTGTAGGTCACTTTGCCTTTATACAACATTCACGCCTTTCGCGAGCGCCGCATTCTGCAAACTGGCCTTCGAAACGCCCTTCTCAGCCAAAAGATATGCATACGGCATCGTGACATTCGTCAGCGCAAAGGTCGAAGTGCGCGGCACGGCGCCGGGCATGTTTGCCACGCAATAATGCAGCACGCCATCCACAACGAAGGTCGGATCATTGTGCGTCGTGGGATGCGTTGTTTCGATGCACCCGCCCTGATCAACCGCGACATCCACAACGACCGCGCCTTCTTTCATTTGAGAAATCATCTCGCGAGTGACGAGTTTCGGGGCTTTTGCGCCGGGAATCAGCACCGCCCCAATCAGCAGATCGGAACGTTTCGCGCATTCTTCGATATTGATGTAATTCGACATCAGCGTCGTGATTTTATTGCCGAAAATGTCGTCAATGTAGGCCAGACGGGACAGGTTGATGTCAAGCAGAGAGACATTTGCGCCCATGCCGACCGCGATTTTTGCAGCGTTCATTCCCACCACGCCGCCGCCGATAATCGTCACGATGGCGCGTTCCACGCCAGGCACGCCGCTGAGCAAAACGCCGTAGCCGCCATGCTCTTTTTCCAAATATTTCGCGCCGACCTGCACCGCCATGCGCCCGGCGACTTCGCTCATCGGCGTCAGCAGCGGCAGCGAGCCGTCCGCAAGCTGGATCGTTTCGTA
>CAZMEO010000090.1:0-3997 GCA_964565315.1 uncultured Candidatus Moduliflexus sp.
ATTACGGATAATACTGATCAATATTTTCCTTCGTAATAATCACGTTTTCGACGTACATGTGCGACGGAACGGGAGCGCCTTCCAGAATCGCGCAGGCCGCCGGGATCAGGTATTCGGCGTATTTTTCCGGGAAAAAGGCCACGCCGCCGTTGCTTAAGCCTTTTCGAATTTGAAGTTTCCCTAAATCGTCCACGCCCAATGTCACGATAATCATTTGATCAGGTTTCCAGCGATTCGCATTTTGCAGGGCGACCAGCGCCCCGGCCATTGTCTCCTCGTTTAACGACGTGAGCGCAATGCGCTGCGCGTTCGGATAGGTGCGGAGAATCCCATCCATCGCCAGTTTCGCCTGCTCCGCGCTACCGACGCCGCCATCGGTGCGTAAAATTTTTGTTTCGATCTGTTCGCCGAATTCCTGCGCTAAGGCGGTCGCAAAGCCCTCCGAACGGAGCATCGTCATCTCGCCGCCCACCGAATTTTGCAGCAAAATGATCAGATCAAGCGCCTCCCATGTTCCCCAGCGCTCGCGAATCAATTTCGCCATGAATTCCCCGCCCAATGTGGCGGCCTGCCAGTCGTTGCATCCCATAAACGGAGCGCCAGGCACCGGCACATCCACCGCAATAATCGGGATGTTAGCCTCCGCAAATTTGATCGCAATCATGCTGTTGATTTTGACCAAAGCCTGATGTTCGATAAACAGGTCAGGCGCGTATTCAAGCATAATATCGGCATTTTTAAGCGCAATATCAGAATCATATTGATTATCTAACAGCAGCAGGTTCTGATCGTCGAACCCAGCTAACTTGGCGTGTTTGATGAGGTTCTGCTCCACCGCGATGCAAAAAGGCTGCGTGCCGTAATTTCCGGCAAACCCCAATTTTTTCCCCTGTCCAGGCAAACCTGGATAAGAGACTCCGCTTTTCGCAGATTCACGATATTTTTCATACACCGCATACGGGGCAGAGAAGAGAATCTCTCCGTTTCCACGCGGCATGATTTGCTGTCGCAGGCCACGCGCCAGCAAATTCGGCTGATAGCGGAGCTTGTGGATCGCCTCTTCGACTTTCACTCTTGTTTTGGCATCTACGGCGACATGATTCACAACGCGCGATACAGTGGAAATGGAAACGCCTGCCAATTTCGCCACATCTTTCATGGAACTCATGTGCAGCCCTCGCTTGCAGTGGTGGTTAAACGCTTGCCATAAGGCGGCTTGAAATGCAACGCTTCGAACGACAAAAAAATGAAAAGATGAAAACGTTATTGAAAACGTTATCATGATAAATAAATCTGTCAAGATTTTTTATGCAGTTAAATAATTCTTATTATAATCCATTGTTTTATATTGTGTTATTATTGCAAAGCATCTCTTATATTAAAAAATATAAAAAAAATTCTTGACAAAAATATTATAAAAGATAACGTTATCAGTAACGTTATCTTCTGTAGTTATCAATCTTTTCAGGCGAGGTAACTTGCCATGGCCGAAGCCGTTACGCAATCTATCCTGACGCTCGAGCATATTTCGAAATCTTTTGCTGGAGTCCATGCCTTAGAGGATGTTTCATTTGATCTCCGCCCCGGAGAAATTCACGCGCTGATTGGAGAAAACGGCGCGGGAAAATCCACGCTCGTCAAAATCATCACCGGCGTATATAAGCCCGATCATGGGCAAGTCGTCGTTCAGGGAACGCCTGTCGCCTTTCACGATACCAAAGCGGCGCACCATCATGGCATCGCGGCGATTTATCAAGACTTGAACCTCTTTCCAGACCTGAACATTGCTGAAAATATTTTCATGGGACACATGCCGATTGACCCGAAGCGCAAATCGGTGGATTGGAAGGCGATGTATCAGCAGTCGCAGCAGATTCTCAACACGCTCGGCGTGAAACTTGACCCCAAAAAACAGGTCTTCGGGTTGAGCATCGCGGAGCAGCAGATGGTGGAAATCGCGAAGGCGCTGTCATTACAAGCAAAGATTTTGATTATGGACGAGCCAACGTCGACGCTGACATTGAAGGAAACCGAAGAGTTATTTCGGATTGCCCGCCAGCTTCGCGAACGCGGCACGGCGATTATCTTTATTTCGCATCGGCTGGAAGAACTCTTCGAACTCTCCGACCGCGTCACCGTTCTGCGCGATGGCAAATATGTCGGCACGGAAAACATTCGCGACATCACGGAGGATGATTTAATCCGCATGATGGTCGGACGTTCGCTGGATGCCCTCTTTCCAAAGCAAACTGTCCCAATCGGCGAGGTGGTGCTGAAGGTTGACGGGTTGAAAAAAGAGGGCGTGTTTCGCGATATTTCCTTCGAATTGCGCAAAGGAGAAATTTTAGGGCTGGCCGGTTTAGTCGGGGCGCGGCGCACCGAAGTGGCGCGGGCGATTTTTGGCGTTGACCCGGCGGATGGCGGCATGATTCAGGTAGAAAAACAGTCCGTCACGATTCGCGATCCCAAAGACGCCATGCAATTAGGCATTGCTTATCTGCCTGAAGACCGTCAGCAGCATGGCCTTGTGCTGCAAATGAACCTGACGCACAATTTTACGCTCTCTACGCTGGATCAATTCGCGTCGCACGGCTGGCTGGATCAGAACGCGGAGCAGCAGACCTCGCAGAAGTTGGCAAAACAGATGGAAGTGAAAGCCGCTGGACTCTGGCAGAAAGCGCAGGAACTTTCCGGCGGAAACCAGCAAAAAATCGTGTTGGGCAAATGGCTCGCCACGCATCCGAAAATCCTCATTTTAGACGAACCGACGCACGGCATTGATGTCGGCACGAAATCGAATATTCATCAGTTGATGAGCGAATTAGCCGGACAGGGGTTGGCGATTTTGATGATTTCGTCGGAATTACCGGAAGTTTTGGGGATGAGCGACCGGATCATTGTCATGAGCGAAGGCCGCATGACCGGCGAATTCCGGCGCGGCGAAGTGACGCAGGAACAGATTATGGCCGCCGCCGTCTCGCGGTCGGCATAAACCGAAACCCTGCCAGGGTTGCGAACCCTGGCAGGGTGATTTCAAAAAAATTATGGCAACACAACCACAAACATCATCACAGCACAAGGCGTTTCTCTTTTTTGCCAGCCATCGCGAAAGCGGCATTTTAGCGGTGATCGTCTTGCTTTCGCTTCTGATTACGGTACGCGCTCCAGTATTTTTCAGTTTGAAAAATATCGGCGACATCGGCATGGATATTTCCGCGCTGATTATCGTCGCCATCGCGCAAACAATGGTCATTATCACCGGCGGCATTGACTTATCGGTCGCTTCGAACCTGGCCTTAAGCGCCATGAGCGTTGGGGTATTACAGCGCGCCTATCCGGGCGCTCCGGTGCTGCTGTTAGTGCTGCTTGGCATCGCAATTGGGGCGCTGCTCGGCGTGATTAATGCGACCTTGATTACGGCAGGGAAAGTGCCGCCGATTATCGCCACGCTCGGCACGATGAGCATGATCCGCGGCATGATTTTTATCGTCAGCAAAGGGAGTTGGGTCGCTTCGACCGACGTGCCGCAGAGCTTCCGCAATCTCGCCTGGCTGAAAATCGCGAACATCCCGATGTTGATTATTTGGGCAATTGTGACGGCGCTCTTGTTCGCCTATTTTATGAAATATACGCGCACTGGACGGCAGATTTACGCCATTGGCAGCAACTTGAAAGCCGCAAATGTCGCCGGATTCGATGTGGAGCGGACGCGCTTCGTGGTGTATGCGCTGGCGGGCGCGCTCTCTGGATTCGCCGGGATGCTTTGGATGGCGCGGTTTGCAGTGGTGCAGAACAATACGGCGCTTGGCTTCGAATTGCAGACTGTCGCCTCGGCGGTGGTCGGCGGCACAAGCATTTACGGCGGCTCTGGCACGATTCTCGGCACGATTCTCGGCGCGTTATTTATCGGTATTCTCGCGAATGGGCTGACGCTCGTGCATATTTCCGAATTCTGGCAAATGGCGGTGCAAGGCGTGGTGATTCTTGGCGCGGTCGT
>CAZMEO010000090.1:4097-6472 GCA_964565315.1 uncultured Candidatus Moduliflexus sp.
ACAGGATGTCAAAGGATTTGTCGCGATCAAAAAACCGCTGTCGCTTTCCGGGGTTTTTCTGCGCTGGGAATGGCTCTTAGTCGCGCTGATGATCATCATTGGCGCGATTAACGCCAGCATTTCTGAGTATTTTTTAAATGTCGTCAATCTCTTTGACATGACCTTCAACTTCATCGAAAAAGGGATGATGGCGCTGCCGATGACGATGATTATCATCACCGCCGGAATTGATTTATCAGCGGCTTCCACCTTAGCGATGGCATCCGCAACGATGGCCTTGCTGTTCAAACATGGCGTGCCGATCTGGATCGGCGCGATTGCGGCTATCGGCGTCGGCGTATTGGGCGGCTGGTTCAACGGGAAATGCATCACGAAGATTAAATTGCCTCCGTTAGCCGTCACGCTCGGCACGTATGCCCTCTATCGCGGCTTAGCGTTCGCGATGCTTGGCGATATTCCGGTCAAGGGGTATCCGGCTTGGTTTACTGCCATCGGCCAGAATTACATTCCTGGCACGCCGGTGCCGATTTCTCTTGTCATTTTCGCGGCATGTGCGATAGGGTTCGGCCTGCTGCTGCATCGCACGACGTTCGGACGCGCGATTTTTGCTATCGGCAATAATGAACATGCGTGCCGCTATGCTGGCATTGACGTGGATCGCATCAAAGTGAAAATTTACATGCTTGGCGGCCTGATGGCAGCGCTCTCCGCGTTGATTATGGCCGCCCGTTTCGGCAGCACGCGCACGGACGTGGCGACCGGCTATGAATTGCATGTGATTACCGCCGTCGTGCTTGGCGGCACGGATACTGGCGGCGGCAAAGGCACGATGATCGGCACGATCCTCTCTATCTTTTTGTTAGGGATTATCGAATGGGGCATGAGCTTGAAGATGGTGCCGGGCCAGGTGCAGCAGATTGTCAGCGGCGGCGTCTTGATTTTTGCGATTCTTGTGCCAAATTTGTTAGGGAAGTTTATTAAGCGGTAAACCGAATTTAAAGCGAATTTTATAGAAAACGCCTTATATGGAAATACGAAAGGCAGCGATTTCTGATTTCGATTGGCTTGAAACCCATGATCATCATATTTCGGCCTCCATGCTTGCAAAAAAAATACGCGACGAAGAAATTTATGTCGTTATTGAAGGCGAGAATATCGGTTGGCTGCGATATGGATGGTTTTGGGATTCGATTCCCTTTATGAACCTGCTCTTTGTATTAGAAGGTTATCGAAAGAAGGGCGTTGGGAAAACGCTTGTCGAATATTGGGAAGAGGAAATGAGACGAAAAGGCTGTCAAACAGTGTTTACATCAACGCAAGCGAATGAGTGCGCGCAACATTTTTATCGAAAGATGGGCTATATTGATATGGGAAGCTTCATTGTGCCGCAAGAAGCCATGGAAATCATGCTCATGAAAAATGTTGTATAATAACGACATTTTTCGTGAGGGGTCGTATAACATCAGGAGGTGATGTTTTTCCAGGGAGAGCAAAGAAGTCACAGAAAGTGGTGGTTGATTCGTTTCGAGGTTCACGATAACAACAAAACAGCATACAATTTCACAAGGAGTTTGTGCCATGAGAAAATCATTGATTCTTGCCATGAGCGTGATGTTAGTGCTTTCGATGAGCATGGTTGCGTCTGCCGGTTATAAAATCGTCAACATGCCGAAAAATTTAGGCAACCCGTATTTCGACGCCTGCAACGCCGGCGCAGAAGAAGCCGCCAAAGAATTAGGGGATGAAGTCATTTATCAAGCGCCGTCTGATGCGGACGCCACCAAACAAATCCAGATGATTAACGCCTTGATCGCCCAGAAAGTCAATGGGATCATGATTTCTGCCAATGATCCTGACGCGCTCGTCCCGGCTGGCAAAAAAGCCATCGAAGCCGGCATCGTCGTGGTCAGCTATGACGCCGCGATTGGCGACGGTGGACGCCAGTTGTTCACATTGCAAGCCGACGCCGAAGGGATTGGCCGCAAACAAGTGCAGGTCATGGCCGAGTTGATCGGCGGCGCTGGCGAAATCGCCATTCTGAGCGCAGCCGCTGGAGCGCCGAATCAGGGCGAATGGATCAAATGGATGAACGAAGAATTGAAAGACCCGAAATACAAAGACATCAAGTTAGTTGACACCGTGTATGGCGACGACGACGACACGAAAAGCTATCAGAAAATGCAAGGCTTGATGAAATCGTATCCGAACCTGAAAGGCGTCATTTCCCCGACCAGCGTGGGCATCGCTGCTGGAGCACGCGCTATCCGCGACGGCGGCATGGGCGGCAAAATCATGATTACCGGCCTCGGCATTCCGAGCCAGATGCGCGAATATGTGAAAGACGATACCTGCAAAGCGTTCGCGCTGTGGAATCC
>CAZMEO010000090.1:6572-11789 GCA_964565315.1 uncultured Candidatus Moduliflexus sp.
GCCGTCAGACACGTTCACCGTGTCTGACGGCTTTTTTTATTGAAAGCGATTCCTCGCAGATTGTTGAACCCGCAAGGTTTGCCGTAGAAAAATATTGACTTTAACGAGGCGCTTAATTCTGCATGTAAAAAATACGTTCGCATGAGAGACTTCACAGGTCTTGAAGACCTGTGACGTCTGAAGCGTTATTGTTTCTCAATCGGCTGTTCGAAACCATCACGTTGCCTTGTTAAGAACGTTGGCGCGTCCAGACCATCAGCGTTCTAAAAACCAGATCATGATCGTTGTCAGAGACGGATTGCGTTTCTGGCAACCTTGTCTGAAATCGCATCATGAAAAAAGAGCTTGCAATTATCACCGTCGTCGGCAGAGACCAGATCGGCATTGTCGCCCATGTCTCGAAAGTGTTGTATGAAAATCAGATTAATATCGAAGATATGAATCAATCCATCATGAACGGGTTTTTCGTCATGGGGATGCTCGTAGATGTGGCGCACTCGCCCAAAAATATCAAGGAACTCCGACAGCAATTGGACGTGGTCGGCGAAAAAATCGGCATGTCCATCACCATTCAACACGAAGAAATTTTTCACGCGATGTATCGCGTGTAAATACATCACAAGGTGTCAGACACTTTGAGAAGTGTCTGACACCTTCATGTATATCATTATGGAACTGCGTTATACCCCGGAAGAACTGTATCAGGCTGTTCACATGGTCACTGAACAGCATTTCGATATTCGCACCGTGACGATGGGCATCAATTTGAAAGATTGCGTTGATGCTGACCTGAAGCGGCTTCAAGAAAAAATGTACGCGAAAATCACGACCAAAGCCGCCCGCCTTGTTGAAGAAGCGAACGCGTTAGAAGAAAAATACGGCGTGCCGATTGTCAATAAGCGCATTTCCGTCACGCCGATGGCGCTGATTCTTGAAGCCGCGCTTTCCTCCAATCACGACAAAGAGCGGGACATCGCGCTGGCCGTCGAAGTTGGCAAAACGCTCGATGCGGCGGCGGCGGCGGTCGGCGTGGATTTTATCGCCGGATTTTCCGCGCTTGTGCAGAAAGGGGAAACCTACGGCGACACGGTGCTGATTGACGCGATTCCCGCCACCTTATCGCAGACGCAGCGCCTATGCAGTTGCGTTAATGTCGCCTCCACGCGCAACGGCATCAATATGACGGCGATTGGTCGGCTTGGCGTCATGATCAAGGAACTGGCCGCCAAAACGCCGGACGCCATCGGCTGCGCGAAATTCGTCTGCTTTGCCAACGCGGTCGAAGATAATCCGTTCGTGGCGGGTGCGTTTCATGGCGTCGGCGAAGGCGACAGCGCGATCAACGTCGGCGTCAGCGGCCCCGGCGTGGTGAAACAGGCGTTAGAAAATCACCCAGATGCAGATTTGACGGAGATCGCGGAACTGATTAAAAAAACCACGTTTCGCATCACCCGCGTCGGCGAATTGATCGGGCGCGAGATTTCGCGGCGCTTGAACGTGAATTTCGGCATTCTTGATTTGAGCCTTGCGCCGACGCCGGAAATCGGCGATTCGGTCGCGGAAATCCTGGAAGTGATGGGGCTTGCGAAAGCGGGCGCGCCCGGTTCGACGGCGGCGTTGGCGATGCTGGTGGATGCCGTCAAAAAAGGCGGCATGATGGCGTCAAGCTGCACCGGCGGATTGAGTGGCGCGTTTATTCCGGTCAGCGAAGATCAGGGCATGGTCGAGGCGGTGCGCGTCGGCGCGTTGAGCCTGGAAAAATTAGAAGCGATGACCGCCGTCTGCTCGGTCGGGCTGGATATGGTCGCCGTGCCGGGCGATACGCCGCCCACCACGCTGGCCGCGATTATCGCGGACGAATGCGCCATCGGCATGATCAACAATAAAACGACCGGCGTGCGGATTATCCCGGTGCCCGGCAAGAAAGCGGGCGATTACGTCTCGTGGGGCGGGCTGCTCGGCAGTTCCTACATCATGCCGGTCAGCGAATTTTCGGCGGATCGCTTCATCGCTCGCGGCGGGCGGATTCCTGCGCCAGTCGTGGGTATCCGGAATTAACGACAACATCTGAAACGACATCGAATTGAAGAAAGGAACGAATTTGAACAGAGAAAAATGTCAATTCGTTCCTTTCTTTCATTCGATATTGTTGTAGGAAGGAGGCTTGCTTGAAAGAGGTTCAGACGATAACAGCACAACGAATTCTTGAGAAAGCAGACTGGCTGACCATCGCCTTTTGGGGCACGGTCGCGCTCGCGTTCTGGATGCGGTTTCATGACCTCGCGAACATGCCGCTGCATCATGATGAAAGCCTGTACGGCACGTATTGCTGGCGGTTTTTCAAAGGGGAAGGATACGCCTATGATCCCATGCTGCACGGGCCGTTTATGTTTCATCTTCAATTGATGCTCTTTTTTCTGTTCGGTGCCAGCGATTTTTCCGTCCGCATCGGCCCGGCGCTGTTCGGCGGCCTGCTCGTCGCCAGCGTCTATCTGCTGAAAGACGTGGCCGGAAAACTCGGCATCCTGTTCATCGCCCTGTTTCTGACGTTTTCCCCCACGCATCTGTATTATAGCCGTTTTTTCATTCATGACAGTTACAGCGCGTTTTTCACGTTTATATTCGCGGCATGCGGCATCAAATACTGGCTGACGCGCAAACGTTTCTGGCTCTATCTGACAGCCGCCTCGCTTTCGCTCCTGTATTGCATCAAGGCAAATGCCTATATTCACACGTTTATCGTCGTAACGTTCCTGATCGTGCTGGGAATTTTCGAGCATCTCTGCTTGCATCTGCCCCGATTTGACAGCGTGCTGCGCGGCGAGGACGCCGGGCAGCTTCGGCAACCGTTTCCCGATGAATATGCCGAAGCGCCATTCGCCCGCTTCTGGGGATTCGTGAAACAGGAACACTATTCGCTGATGCTCGCCGGATTCGTCTTTATTTGGATTTATATTATTTTATATACAACCGTGTTCACGCATCCGCAAGGCTTATGGGACGGCATTGTCCGCACCTGGACGTACTGGTTGGGGCAGCACACCATGCAGCGCATCAAAGGGCCGTATCATTATTACGTCTCATATCTGTTTCTGTATGAATTTCCGGCGTTGGCGCTTGGATTCGGCGGCGTGCTGATCTCAATTTCCACAACGGCAAAACGGATGATTCTCGCGGCGTGGGCGACCATTCTGGCGGGTGTTCTATCGGTCATTTTCGGTCAGAAACCGCTTCCCACCTGGTTTGGGTTCACGCACATGGAGTATCAATATGATCTGATCCTTACTGTCTATGTCGTCTTTATCGGGTTCTGGGGGACGCTGCATTTTTTAGCGCGGCGCGAGCGATTGACCGCGTTATTTGTGTACTGGTCTGGCCTCGGTTTTCTGATTTACGCCTACGCCGGAGAAAAAGTCCCCTGGCTCTTCTTGCACGTGCTGCTGCCGTTTCTTCTGACTGCCGGAATCATGCTGAAGAACGCCTTCAGCGCCTCATGCTGGCAAAGGCAAACGCTGCCGATGCGCGGCGCGAAATATGCGGCATGCGCCGTCGGCGTCGCGCTGGCCGCCTATAACCTGCATACAACCGTGCTGCTGAATTATTACAATCGCGCCAATCCGGTGGAACGCATGGTCTATACGCAGACGTCATGGGATATGGTGAACATGCTTCGCGTGATTGAGGACATCACGTTCAGCCTCGGCGCGGAAGACGCAAAAAAGCCGGTGATTGCGGTGCAGGGGGACGCAACCTGGCCGTTAGCGTGGTATCTGCGGGATTATGACGGCTGGTTCTTTCCGGGAGATTTGACGAACATTGATCGCCCGATGGTGGTGATCAACTGGGACGACCGCGAAAAATATCGCGACACGCTGAAGGATTATCAGGAAATCCGCGTCAAGCTGCGGGAATGGTGGATTCCTGACTTGAGTCAGGACTCGCTGAACGCGTGGTGGGAATACGTGATGTATCGCAAGGTGTTTAATCCGACCGGCTCGACCGACATCGCCTTTTACATCAAGCGCCCGTGAAGGCGTTCTGCCCGGTCAGGGGGGACACTGACTGGGCTTTCGTCGCAAAGAAGCGATGAATGATACGGAACGTTAGGGCATGCCCCCGCCTGCAAGCGGATCGTTCGGCGTCTTCGTGACATGCACGAGTCATCTGATGCCATCGGGGACGGATGAGAGGCGAGCGCGTCATTTCCTGCCTACATAGAGACATCGTCGAATCCGCCTAATCACTTGTTCGACATCCTTTTTCAATCCAGTGGACTCCGCACTGCCCGCCCGCCGCGATTGAGGACGTGGGTATAAATCATGGTGGTCGAGACATCTTTGTGCCCCAATAACTCCTGAACTGTTCGGATATCGTAGCCATTTTCCAGGAGGTGCGTGGCAAAGCTGTGACGGAACGTGTGGCAGCCGACATGTTTGACGATGCCAGCAGCCTGGGCGGCCTGGTGGACAGCCTTTTGCACCCAGCGCTCATCCAGATGATGCCGCCGGGACACGTCGGAACGCGGATCCGTGGAGCGTTGTGACGCGGGAAACACATATTGCCACATCCATTCGTGATTGGCATTCGGATATTTTTCCGCCAATGCGAACGGCAGATAGACGCTCCCATATCCCTCGGCCAGATCGTCGGCATGGAGCAGCTTGACCTTGTCAAGGTGTCGTTGCAGTTCAGGAATAAGGGCTTCCGGCAGCATCGTGATGCGATCGTTCATGCCTTTGCCATCGCGGACGAGAATGCTGCGTTGTTCGACATCAATATCTTTGACACGCAAGCGGAGACATTCAAGCACCCGTAAGCCGCTGCCATAGAGGATTTGGACAATAAGGCGGCGCGTCCCGGTGATGTGGGCGAGCACCAGGCGCACTTCATGTTTGGTTAAGACGGTTGGCAGCCTTTCGGTTTTTTGGCGCGGACGGCATCAATGATGCCTGGCAAATCGATGCACAAGACTTCCCGATAGAGAAAGATGAGCGCGCTCAGCGCCTGATTTTGGGTGGAGGCGGCGACATGATGGGTGACGGCCAAATCTGTCAGGAACGCTTCGATCTCCGGGACGCCGAGTTCACGGGGATGGCGTTTCTGGTGGAAGAGGATGTAGCGGCGAATCCAGGAGAGATACGCCTCTTCAGTCCGTAGGGAATAGTGTTTCAGGCGCAGGCGATCCGTCACCTGGTCGAGCAGCTTTTTGGGACGGGG
>CAZMEO010000091.1:0-8096 GCA_964565315.1 uncultured Candidatus Moduliflexus sp.
ATGATCCATCATGATCGCGACATCCACATCCACGTAATTTTTGCCGTCGCGCCGCACCCAGTTCTGCTGCGGCAGGCCGCACGCGCAGATCACTAACGGCGCGTGCGCAAACCAGGGATTCGGATAGACGGCTTTCAATTGCTCTTCTTTGCCTGCGGTCTTTACGATGATGATCTGGAAACTCTGGCGATTGGCGGCGGTCGGGGCGAGCGCAGCGATTTCAAGGATGCGCCGCAATTTGTCGTCCTCGACCGGCGTGGATTCATAGGCGCGGACGCTGTAACGTGTGCGAATCAGTTCAGAAAATTCCATACGGTTCTCCTTTTACACAAGCGGCGAATGCAACGCTTGACTGTGACGAAGCCGGTCGGCTTCCATGTATTCCAATTCCCGCGCTCCAGACAGCACGATTTTCGGATCCGGCACGAAATCGAGCGACGGGTCTAAACGTTCATACGGCACAGAATTTAAGATGACTTTGATGGTGTTCAATCGCGCTTTATGCTTGTCATTCGAGCGAATGATCAGCCAGGGGGCGACGGCGGTATTCGTGCGTTGCAGCATATCATACTTGACTTCGGTGAAGTCATCCCAGCGATCCTGCGCTTGCAGGTCAACTTTGCTCAATTTCCACTGGCGCAAGGGATCGGTTCGCCGCCGTTTGAATCGTCGGGCTTGTTCTTCCTGCGTGACGCTGAAATAAAGCTTAATCAAAATCGTGCCTTGCCGCACCAAATCTTTCTCGAAGCCGCCGACGCCGCGCATAAAATCTTTGTATTCTTTTTCCGTACACCAGCCGAACACCCGTTCGACCAACGCCCGCGTGTACCAACTTCGATCAAACAGCACGATTTCGCCGCCGTGCGGAAATTGCTGCACGTATTTTTGAAAATACCATTCCGTTTCTTGCTCTGCCGTCGGTTTGCCAAGCGCGACAATCCGGTAATGGCGTTCGTTCATGTAGCGCGTCACGCGCCGGATCGTTCCGCCTTTTCCAGCAGCGTCGCGCCCTTCGAACAGGATGATCATGCGCCGCTGGTTTTCGATGAGATAATTCTGCATCTTAATCAGTTCAGCCTGATACGGGCGCAATTGATGCCCCTGCCGATATCGGCGCATCGCTTTTTCGGCGCGTTTGTTCAGGTCGGTGTATTGCTGGCGGATGTCGCGATAGTCGTCCAGAATATTTTGTAACGGAATGTGTTGCCCTTCGAAAACAATCCATTCAGGATTGGGGGCTTCTGGCTCTGGCAGTTCAACGGAGTCGTCAATATCGTTTGGGGTTTCTTCAGGAGAAATTTGTAAGGAGTCCATTTTTTCCTTTCATTCATCGTTTTTTGTCGGTTTTCTCAGTCGTTTGATGCCGCTGCGATGGCGCTTGCTCTCTAATCGCGCCTGTTTTGCCGCAAGCGATGGGCGCGTTTTGCGGCGCGGCGTCGGCGGCTGCGCCGCTTTCTGAAGCAAGGCAATCAATCGGTTCAACGCATCCTCGCGATTCTGCTCCTGCGTTCGAAAACGTTTCGCTTCAATGATGACGATGCCGTCAGAAGAAAGCCGTTTGCCTGCCAATCGGCAGAAACGCTCGCGCACGTCATCTGGCAGTTCCGCATGCTGCGCGTCAAACCGGAGTTGCACCGCGGTCGCGACTTTATTGACATTCTGCCCGCCCGGCCCGGAGGCATGAATAAAAACCTCTTCAAGAAAGCGTTCATCAAGAGCAATCGTGTAGGTAATCGGAATCATACGTTTTGGAGTTCATCGAAACCGGGGCGGATAAGCGCTCTGGCGTTCGAAACATCATTGCTGCGCTCCTGACCTGCGAAAAATTACTGCGCCGCATCCTGAAAAAATTTCATCGGCTCATAACAGTATCGGTCGAGTTGTTCTCTTGTTTTACTGCTGAAACTCGCGGCGAGACCATCCTGAATGGAATGCCGGATTTCTAAATGCAAAAACGCGCTGTTCTTCCCCTGAATATGGACATCATTAGATGAGGCGGCCACTCGTCCTAATTGCGTCGCTGTCTCGACGCGATCTCCGGCATTGACCTGCGCGTCTTTGATATTCCCATAGACTGCGTAAAAAGGCTTCTGCTGCGGCGGCTCATGCTTGACGATAATCGTTTTGGGCGATTTATACGAGACGCGCACCACTTCTCCGGGACTGACGGCGTACACAGGTTCATCAGGCAAGGCTCGCAAATCAATGCCCGCATGACGATGATGATACGGGAATTCCTCTTTTGTCCAGACACCGTATGGCATGACGACTCGCTGCTGCAACGCCTGAAAACTCACTCTCTGTTCGCCCTCAAACGGCGAGAGCAGAACGCCGGTGGTCAGCGACGAAACATCCTGCGCCATCGGCAGCAGCAAGATAGCAGCAAGCAGCAGCAGCGCATAAATCAGCCGTCCATGCCGTTTCGTGAACGTTGCGCTTTGCGGCAGCCTCCGAATCCGGTCGTGAATCGTTTTATACTGGCGGCTGAAGGCCGGAAGCAGCGTGACGCCGTCGTCTCCGAACAGGCTCAACTTCACGACGAAGAGCAGGCTGTAGCCATAGGAAGACGGCGACATGCGGCAGGTAGCGATGGCAAGCTGATCGCAGATTTGCTCCCGCGCGTCATGAATGCGGCGATTCGCAAACCAGACAACCGGATGGAAGAAATAGGCGCAATGCAGCAGATGCTGCAACAGGATCCAGACCGCGTCATGCCGTTTGATATGTGCGATTTCATGAGCAATCACGGCGCTGATCGATTCCCGCGCCTGCAAGCGGATGAGCGATTCAGGAAGATAGATGACTGGATGTCGCAGCCCAACGGTGAACGGCGTCAGCGTGCGATCCGACGTAACAAGACGAATCGAACGCCGCAGGCCGAACCGGCTGCGAAACTCCTCGACAAGACGCAACAGGTCTGACTGCATGACCGGAGACGCCTGATCAATATAGCGGCGATATTTCAGCCATTGCCGGAGACAGGCCGTCGCGCAAAGAATTGCGCCGCTGCTCCACAAGAAGAACACCGCGCCTGCATAGGGAATCGTCTGAACAGGGGCATTGGGCGTATCACAATACAAGGACGCGCCGCCCCAGCGATTGTCGGAAAATTGTTTGCCATCGGCGGCAATAAATGGCACGTTTGCAGCGTGATCGAACGATGCCGCCAGACGCCTGTAAAACGGCGTGTCGGAAAGATAATCGAAGAGCATCCGCCCGCTGATCGGGCTGGAGAGATTCGGCGGCAAGACTAAGCGAAGAAGCAGAATCGTCCATAATCCAAGATGCCAGTAAGGCGACCAGCTTTTCATCATTCTGGCCGCAACGACAATCACGAAGCAGAGAATCGTCGAATAGAGCAACTCCCGTCCTAACAATGGCAAGATCAGCGATCCTGCCGCATCAAGCAGCGCAATCACCTCGGCAGCCATACGTCACTGTTATTTGACCTCCTGGCGTTGTTGGTGAAGCAATTGTTCCAATTCATGAATCTCATCCTGACTGATCGCCTGGCTTTTCGTAAACATCGCGACCACTGCGCTGGCATCGGTTTCTAATACGCGATCTGCGAAAAACTGGATAAATCTGGCGAGCCCCGCAGGCCGCGAAATCAGCGGCGTATAGACGAACACGCCATGAAACGCATCCCGCTGCAATAACCCTTTCGCCACCATGCGATCCATCATCGTCTTGGTCGTCGTATAGGCCCACCCGTAGGTCTTCTGAAGTTGATCGTGAGCTTCTCGCACAGTTTGCTCGCCTCCTTTCCAGAGAACGCGCAAAATATCGTATTCCGCTCGCGATAATTCCGGTAATTCGACATTCTTTTTTGCCATAATAATTCCTTTTTTTCTGTATCGATACGATACTTGTAGTTATGAATGCGAGAAAAGAATGTCTCGCATTCAATGTCAAGTTTTTTGGAGAAACGTTCCCGAAATTTTTTTCCCTCGAACTCGCCGACAGATTCGTGGGGCAATACATTTATGCGCAATACGGGATCGGTTCGCAGAGTGCCTGAAGGTTTTCGTGCGGCGTGCCTGACGGAATTTCACATCCGGCGCAGACCATGTACCGGTTGCCGACCGCCTGATACGCGGCCTGCATCGCGCTGCGGATCGCCTGCGGCTTGCCATATAACACGCCGCCTGCCGGGTCAATATTTCCCGCCAGCGCGACATCCGCGCCGACTGCTGCGCGAGCGGCCTTCATATCGACGACATGATCGACATCCAGAATGTTGACTCCGAGTCCCGCGATGCCTGGCAGGAGATGCGTGATATTGCCGCAAATATGCAGCCGGACATACGCGCCCATGTCGCGAATCGCCTGCGCCAGTCGTTTTTCGCGGGGTTGAATCAGGCGATTATACAGGCGTGGCGATACCTGGCTGGCGATAGCGTCGCCAATTCCAATCGTGTCAGCGCCCGCCTCAATCTGGGCGCGGGCAAAATCAATCGCCACATCCACGCAGATGTCCATCAACGCTTCGCAAAACGGCTGATCATCCAACAAATCCACTAAAAACGTGGAGACGCCGCGCACATCCGCCGCTTCCGCCGCCGGGCCTTCGACCCAGCCGAGAATAGAATATTCCCCCTGCGCCTGTTCCGTATAGGCGCGAATGGCGTTGACGCGGTCTAACATGCGCCCGGCCTGCGGATTGGGACGGGGCAGACTGGCAATATCTTTCGAGCCTTCAAGCGGCGGACGCAGGCATTTCGGCACGCCGTCCCGCACGTATTCGATGTCAGCGCCAAAGCCGTGCGTTTCGCGATACGGGTCGGAAATCGCGCTGACCTGATCCATGCCGAAATCCTTCGCGCAACGAAGGTTTGCCTCAACCAACACGCGATAATCCGACGCAAACGCGCCGTAATTGGAAGCGATATACTCCGCCGCAAACTGCATCAGAATTGGGATGCGCGGCACAATATCCGCCGGTTTCCCCTGTATCATGTGCATATAGCGCTCAAAACTATTCATACCCTGCCTCCTTTGTTTTTATCCAACGGAAACGATTGACGATCAACAAAGTTATTAAGGAAAGATTCCAGCGCTGTCAAGTATTTTGCAATGAAGGCGGAAGAATCGTTGCCAGACCTGTCAGAGGCGTTGAAGACGCCTGACAGGTTTCTTTAACACAATCCTAAAGAAACGCTCACGCTCTGATAAAAAACGCGCCCGATTCTCTCTAAAAAGGATCATGTCGCCTTTGTCACGTTTCGAAACCCTGAGAGCGGCGACATGGCCTGCTATTCAAGGAGGAAGAGCGCATGGGGACGATCTTTTACAGCGTTTCAGGGGAAGGACGCGGCCACGCCACTCGCGTCAAGGCGGTCGTGGATGCGCTATGCGGCGAGCATCGCGTCGTGATTTATGCGCCGGATATGGCGTTTGATTTTCTGTCGCAGGCGTATCAACAAACCGATGTGCTGGTGCGCCGCATTCCAGGGCTATCGTTTTATTATACCGCCCGCCGCAGGCTGAATCCCTTCAAAACGGCATGGCAGAACGCCGCCAGCGCCGTCGGGTTTCCCGGCGTCATTCAGCGGCTTCAACGTGATATCGAAACGGAACGCCCGGATGTTGCCATCACCGATTTCGAACCGCTGCTGCCACGCGCCGCGAAACAATCCGGACTCCCGTTCATCAGCTTAAATCACCAGCATTTTCTTTTAGCCTATGATCTTGGCTCGCTGCCGCGCTGGCTGCGCATGCTGGCGGCGCTGATGTCCGGCGTGGTGGGCGCGTATTATCGCGATCAGGCGCAAACGATTGTCTCGTCGTTTTATTTCCCGCCGCTGCGTTCAGAATGCCGCAACGTCACGCAAATCGGCGTGCTGCTGCGCCCGGAAATTCTTGCGGCAAGGCCGGAACAGGGCGAACACGTCGTCGCGTATCTGCGCCGCTCCGTGCCGATGAACGTATATGACGCCTTGTCGGAATGCGGCTGCGAGGCGCATATTTACGGACTCGGAGCGCGACCGGCAGAGGGATCGCTGCGGTTTTTCGACGTGGATGCCTACCGCTTTGTGGAAGACCTCGCCGCCAGCCGCGCCCTCATCAGCACTGCTGGAAATCAATTGGTCGGCGAAGCGCTCTATCTCGGCAAACCCGTCTTAGCAATGCCGGAGCGCGGGAATTACGAGCAGCATATCAACGCGCATTTTTTGGAGCAATGCGGCGGCGGCATGGCCTGTTCGATGGAAAAATTCAGCGGCGTGGCGGCGCGGCGCTTTCTCAGGACATTCAACAAGCCGCTCACCTCCGTCAATCGGGCGCGGCTGTACGGCAATCCGGCGGCATTAGAAATTATCGGGCGCTATCTGCCGCCATCTTGCGCACATGTTCGGACAAGCGTTCGCCCTGAGTCTGCCGAAGGGCAGCGGCGTCTGCGGCGTTCAACACCGTCGATTTCGTTCAGGCCGACCGGCAGCGTCAGCGGGGTGGCGGCATGAGACGCGCCGTATCGTTTGTCCATTCCCTGTATTGCCAGCGGACGAATCGCCCGACGTTGCCGCGCTTTTTGACCTATCTTGTCACGTTTTCCTGCAATGCTCGCTGCGTCATGTGCGATTCCTGGCGGAAATCCGACGCGAACGATCTGACGCTGTCGGAAATCCACCGCATTTTCGAACAACTGCCGCGCATGGACGCCGTGCGGCTGTCGGGCGGCGAGCCGTTTTTGCGCTCAGACATCTTAGAAATCGCCCATGCCGCGCAAAAGATGCTGCGCCCGATGTTTCTGCATGTCACGACGAACGGCTTTTTGACGCGGCGCATCGTGAAATTTTGCGAGCGGCGGCGCAAAGAGATGCCGCTCTATCTGCTGTTGTCGTTGGATGGCGTGGGCGAAAAGCATAACGCGATTCGCGGGCGCGACACCGCCTGGAATATGGCGATGGCGACGCTTCAGGCGCTCGCGCCGCGCCAGAAAGAACTCCGCCTGAAACTGATGGTCAATCAAACCATTGTAGATGCCGACGGCGCAGAGCAATATCTCGCGTTGCGCGGCATTCTCCGGCCTCACGACATTCCGCATCATCTCGTGATGGGCTACGATACCAGCGCAACCTATCACCGCGAACGCGCGGCGTTGAATGTCGCGCCGACCGGCGTCGGCGAATTCAGCGCGTTCGGCGAGTTCGAACCGCAGCAGATTGAGCGGCTGCTCTCGGAAGCGGAACGAGACGCCCGGCAATACCCGTTTTTCGTGCGCAAAAGCAAACAATATTACTTCGAAGGCATCCGCCAGCGCCTGTTACATCAGCAAGGCACGCCGAATCCGAAATGCGTCGCGCTGACCGCGCATCTGCGTATTTTCCCGGATGGAAGCGTGCCGACCTGCCAATTCAACAGCCACAGCGTCGGCAATCTGCGCCACGAGTCATTTCTCGACATCTGGCACGGCGAGGCAATTCAGGCGCAGCGGAAATGGGTGCGGCGCTGCCCCGGCTGCTGGGCGGAATGCGAGGCGCTGCCAAACGCGGTGTATTCCGGCGATTTGTTTAAGAAGATGTTTGCGTTAAATAGACCTCACAGGTTTTAAAAACCTGTGAGGTCTTTGTTTGCGAGTTTCCGATACGCTTCTTGCAGCGTGAAATAGGCTTGTTTGGGGCGGCGGTCGTTTGTGACGACGCCTTTGCAATTGTGGTAGGGAATCGGATTGCTCGGAAACCAGTCGGACGAGAAATCGGCGAAGACCCAGGGAACTAAGCCAATCACATACGGCGTTGCGGGGAACGTGTCAAGATAGGCGCGAATGACGCGAGCTTGATACGCCTCCGAATAGGTTTTGCCGCCGGAAACGCGCTCCGCCCGCCATTCGCCGTCGGCGTCGGTTCGCCCGAACGCGGCTTCCGCGCCGAATTCGGTAATCAGCATCGGCTTATCGGGATGCAAGGCGCGATACGAAGCGACATGCCGCGCCGCGTCTTCGGGCTTGCCGTAATACCAGCCGAAATAGGCGTTTAATCCTGCCACGTCGAGCGCGGCGGCGCTGTGGCGGAAACGATCTACCGCTTGCAGCGAACAAATCAATTCGGTCGCCGTGACCGGGCGCGTCGGATCGAACGCCTTCGCCACGTCGCGCA
>CAZMEO010000091.1:8196-11734 GCA_964565315.1 uncultured Candidatus Moduliflexus sp.
TTATGCGGATAGTGCGCCAATCGGATAAAGTTGGCGTTCATGTCGCGAATTAACGTCAAATCGCGCCGAATCATCGCGTCGGTCTGCGTTGCGCCCATTCTCGGAGCATCTTCCATCTTGGAAATGCCGCGCAAAAAGACCGGGCGACCATTCAGCAGCAGCGCGTTTTGCGTGGTTTCAACTGTTCTGAGGCCGGTTGTGATTTCAATCGTGTCATCTGGCAACGCCGTCTCGCTCTCGCCGTCATCATGCAATGTCAACGCGATTGTGTATAATTCCGGAGAACGATCCGACCAGCGGTGCGGCGCGTTGACCTGAAATTCGAACCGATGCGCGGCAAGTGAATTGCGCAGCGTTTTGCGGATTGTTTGGTGTCCAACTATCTCGCCATCCGGGTCGCGCAATTCGCAGGTCAGTGTATAATCTCGCGCTTGTTCCGCGAGGTTATGCGTCAGCGCCGCGACCTCAAGCCGGGCGGCATTTCCATCAAGATGCGGCGTGGTCATGACTTTAAAAATATAATGCGCCGGGAGCGTTTCAAGATAGACATCGCGGTATATGCCGCCATAGGGCCACCACGCGGGATTGTGGCCTTCGCGGGTTTTCGGCGGCAGTGAGGCGTAAGTCAGGCGGTTGTCGCTTTTCACAATCAGCGTGTTTTCGCCCGGCACAAGCAGATCGGTGATATTGAAATAAAATGGCGTGTAGCCGCCTTCGCGCCGTCCAAGCAATTGCCCGTTCAGCCAGACCGAACTGCGCAGCAGCACGCCTTCGAAGCAGAGTCGAATCAATTTCGTTTTGTCCGGCGGCGCATCGAGCGAAAAGGTTCGAAAAAACCAGGTTACGCCTTCATAATCGCGCAACGGGCTGCCGACGGTGTTGAAGGTGGACGGCACAGACATCTCCTGCCACTGTTCGTCAACCTGACGAAGCGACTGCCAGCCCGCTTTTTCGCCGGTTTCGTCGGGATCGAGCCGCATGCGCCAAACGCCGTTTAATGAGCGCCGCTGGCGCTGGCTGCGATCTACGTCAGTCGGATATGGCAGGCCGTAACTCCAAAGATACGGGATTTCGCTCACAGAGCGCACCTCGAATCGTTCGCCGCGAATCTGCGCCACCGCCGGAATGTCATAGTCTGGATAGACGCGAAACAGCGCGAACCATGCGCCGACCATGCAGCAGAAGAGACCTGATATGCCGAAAAAGATCGTTTTTTTCATGAATGTTGTTACGATATTCTACCGATTCTAAAAATCTCACAGTTCTTAAAGAGCTGTGAGATTTGCGATTTTGCGCTCATCTTCGAAACGGTCGAACTGCGCGGGCGTCATGCGGATTGGCGGCAGCGACGCTGAGGCGTCCACTTTCGCGCCGAATAACACGGTAAAAATTTCATCCCATTGCAGCGGCGCGTCGGTGTCCGGCACGTAATAAGGCGTTTCAAGTATCGCGGTATTTGGGCGCTCTTTTTGGAGCGAGGGCGTCGGCAGCAGTTCCATATTATGCGCCTCATAGCCGCGTTTTTCAAGGGTTTCGAACATGTTAAACGATGGCACGTAGAGCGTGGTCACGAAGGAATAGACCCACCGAATCACGCTGTCAACCGGGTCGAACAGCAGATCATCGGAGGAGCGCCGCCGGATCGCTTCCGCGTAATCCTCATGCAGAATGCCGAGGCACGGAATGCCCAATAATTTCGAAGCAAGCACGCCGACAATGCCGAGCGGACCAGGAGTCGAAATCACGACGACATCAGGATTCTGTTGATAAATCGTTTCCAGCGCTTGCAGCATCGAAGGGACAGTAAGTGTGTAATCGGGCTGAAAATCGGGCACATGCGTGTAAATGTCCGGCAGCGTCAGCACGTTCGGCGGCAAATCCGGCGTGGCGGCAGCCTGCGATTCGGACAGGACGAAGCGAATCGCGCGGCCTTCGAGATGCGCGACGTTCGCGGCGGAACGCACGGCTTCGGCGACAGCGTTCGATTCTTTGATCGTATCAGAAAACCAGAGGACTTTCGGCGCTGTCCGCTGATATTTTTCGATGTATTCGGCGCGAAGCCGGGTGATGATGTCGCGATCATGCGCGAGGTGCTTGACCGTCGAGAAAAACGGCATAGAAAAGAATATGGCCGGAAGCGCCGCAGACACGTTTTTCACCAACCCGCTCAAATCGCCCTGTTTAAAGTTGCGTTCCAGCGATTCGAAAATCATGGCGAAAAAGTTGTCGGTCATGGCGGCGATATTTTCGTACATCCGCTCGATTTTTTCATCAATCGACAGGTCGCCCGGCTTGACGAAATCGGAGAAGACACCTTGCAAAAATTGCAGCATGATCCGCTCGTTGTCCTCTTTCCCTGCGCGGAATCTCATTCCTTCCATCATCAGCCGATTGCGCAGCCCCGGTTTTTTGTTTTCGAACAGAAGGCTGTTCACGAATGCCATCGGGCCAGTCTGTTTTTTGCCATTGCCGCTTTGCGAAAAGTCGCAGGCGATTTTATAAATCGCAAACGCTAATGACTTGAAATTGCTCGATTTGCCGCCGCCGATGGTTTGTTTCCGCTTGATCTGCTCGATAAATTCGGCTGGCGTTGTCGCGTCGGCTTCGGTGAACGTCTGCGCGATGAACAGTCCGGCGTGATCGTCTGAGCCGCCGGTCAGCCCTTTCAGCCAGGGCGTATCGCTGAACGGCTCGATCCGGTGTTTATCGTAAAGCCGGTCAATGTCGGTCGGCGACAGATTCAACAGCGACTGCCCCCAGATCAGGTTATTTTTCGGATTGCGTCCGCCGTTGATTTCTTCGAACACGTCGAACAGGAGGATCAACTTTTCTATCGTCTCGAATGTCAGCCGCCCGTTGACATTGTAGGTGGCATGCGCCACCGAATGCGCCAAATTCTCCTGCCGCAGATAGTCGCGCAATTGATAAATATCGGTGCGCAAGCGGTCAACTTCCTGAAATTGCTGTTCGTTCAGGCCATAGACCAACACATGAATTTTGCAGCCGTTTTCAGGGAAATACGCCGTCGCCTCGACGCTGACAAACGTGTCGAGCGGCGAATGTTCGACAAGCTTCAGCGCTCCGTCAATCGTGTTGTGATCGCAAAGCGTGACGAACGTCATGCCTCGGCTTTTCGCAATCTGATACAGGTCTTCGATTTCGGTGTATGATTCCCGCGTGCCGATGCGCTGCAAGAACCATTGCGCCGGATGTTTGGAATATTTTGAATGCACATGCAAATCTACAAGCGCCATAGTGTGACCTCGTTTCGGTAAAATTGTTCGTATTTTTGAGCGAAATTTTCGGATTTTGCTCTCTTTTAACATACCGATGTTAGGCAAATATTATGGCTATGTAATTTTTTGGTAGCGGCACGGTTTCTGATGATTTTCGAACGGCGCTAATAAAAACTTAACAAAGACAAAATATTCTGACTATTACGCACTTATCATGGCGCAACGCATGTATGATCAAAAACAGTCCAACACCTTACGGATTCTATTTTTTCGGGGGAGGGGTTCATGAAAAAAATTGCGGT
>CAZMEO010000092.1:0-11551 GCA_964565315.1 uncultured Candidatus Moduliflexus sp.
CTCTCCGCCGCTTCGATGTGACACAAATCCCCCACCGCGCTTTCGAGTTGCAGCAGCAGCGAATCCAAAATGGCGGCTTGATCGTCAACACAAATAATATAGCCTTGTTCCATGCGCGTCCCACATGATGCTTCGTACCGCCGACGTCCTCGTCGGCGTGGCGAACGATCTTGTTTATCTGGCCGTCGAGGAGGTCGGCGGTACGAAGAATGACACATCCTCTCTAAAATGAATCCTTGTCATTACGTACAGCGAAACGCGCTCTTTGTCAAATAAAATTGTACATGATCGCGATATTCGAAACGAAGATTATGCGCATTTCACAAGATGGCAAGCGTCCACCGGAATATTCACGAAAATCTCGCAGCCTTCATGCAGCGACAGGCGCATATTTTTGATGTATTCGCTGACCTGAATCGCGTGATTGTCGGCAGTCTGAACGGTTGTCAAAATCTCCGCGCCGAGGTATTCATGCGTCGCGACCGTGCCGCGGATGGCGTTGGGCGCAAGCGGCTCGACGGAAAGAAAGCAATCTTCTGGGCGAAAAAAGACGGTCACGTCATCATGAACGCGATAGTCGCCGGAAGCGGGAATCTCTAAGGCGTGCTGTCCGGCGCGGATCAAAAAGCGTGTGGCATCGCGTTGAACGACGCGACCGGGAATGATGTTGGAAATGCCGATAAACTCGGCGACATGCGCTGTTTGCGGATGCTGATAAATCTCAATCGGCGTGCCGATTTGCTGGACGCCGCCGTCTTTCATGACGGTAATCCGATCCGAAATGCTCATCGCTTCTTCCTGATCGTGCGTGACATAAACCGTTGTGATGCCGAATTGCCGCTGAATCTTGCGGATTTCCTGACGCAGGCGCTTGCGGAGTTGAAAATCCAACGCGCTTAACGGCTCGTCTAACAGCAGCATGGACGGCGACGGCGCTAACGCCCGCAATAAGGCGATGCGCTGCTGTTCGCCGCCGGAAAGGTGTTCGGGATAGCGCTTTTCATATCCGACTAATCCGACAGATTCAAGCAACTCCTCGACCCGCGCTTTGATCGCCTGTTTGGTGTGCGTCTTTTTCATGATCATGCCGAACGCGATATTCTGAAACACGGTCATGTGCGGAAACAGCGCGTATTCCTGAAACACGACGCCGAGATTGCGGCCAGCCGGGGGAATTGCGTCAAGACAGACGCCATCGAGCAAAATATGCCCGTCGTCGGGCTGGAGAAATCCGGCAATCAGGCGCAGCGTCGTGGTTTTGCCACAGCCGCTCGGCCCTAAGAGCGTCATGAATTCGCCGTCATCGACATGTAAATCAATCTGGAGTTCCCAATCGTCGTAACGTTTGAAAAGGCGTTGCAGTGTCAGTGTTCCCATGTTAAAAGGTCGAATAGCCGATGCGTTCGATGCAGAAAAACAAGAGGCCGCATACGCACATCAGCAGCACGCCCATCGCGCTGGCGCTGGCGAAATCGTGCGACGAAAGAAAGCGATACATCGAAATCGGCATGGTCGTGAGTTCCGGGCGATAGAGCAGATAGGTCGTTCCCATTTCGCCGAGTGACATGGCAAAGGCGAACGTCGCGCCGACGAGAAGGCCGGGCTTGATCAGCGGCAATTCGATCCGGAAAAATGCGGTGGTGCGCGTTGCGCCAAGGCTCATGGCGGCTTCAATCAGGGCGGGCTGCAATTTTTTGAGCAGCGGCGCAACCGCCCGCATGACAAACGGATACGCGAGAATCGTATGCGCGCAGACAATCGCGTACCATGTTCCGGCAAGCAGCAGCGGCGGCTTGTGGAAACTTCTGATGTATCCTAAGCCCAAACTGACGGAAGAAATGCCGAGCGGCAGCATCACAAGCGCATCAAGCAATTTTTTATGCGGCAGCGTCGTCTTCGTGAGCAGGAACGCGATGCAGACGCCTAACGGCAGGGAGCAGAGGACGGTCATCGTGCCGAAAAAGAGGCTGTTGCGGATGGATTGGAGCGGCGTCGTGCCTAAAATCGAATTATAGCGCATCGCAAAAATTTTGTGATATGCCGCCACTGATACGCTGGACGCGCCGCCTGCGCGTTCGATAAACGAATAGCCGCACACCGCCAGCATCGGGCCGAGAATCATGAGCAGCACGAGCGCGGCATAGGCCATGATGCTCAGGCCGCGCACCGTGAACAGGTCGCGCCAGCTCAACACAACGCGCGTTCGAGCATGTTTGCGAACGGAGAGTCGATCCGTCTGCTTGCGAATGTCAAGAACATGGGCATAAAAATACATGAAACTGAGCGAGAACAGGGTTTGAACGATGGCGAGCGCGCTTCCCATTTTATAATCGAGCAAAACGGTCATCAGCGTGTAGATCGTCACTTCGACGGTCGCGAATTTCACGCCGCCAAGCACTAACACGACGGCAAAACTCATGAACGAAAAGATGAACGTCAGCGCGGCGCTGGCGAGCATGCCGGGCAGAATCAGCGGCAGCGTGATATGGCGAAACACCTGCGCGTCGGATGCGCCAAGCGAGCGGGCGGCGTCTTCGAGGCGCGGGTCAATGCTTGACCAGACGGCGGAAACGAACCTGACGACCACTGGAAAATTATAAAACGCATGCGCCAACACAATCGCTTTCAGGCTGTATAAAATACGCAAGGGCGGCGCGTCAAGCTGGAATAGCCACATCAGGCCGTTATTGAGCATGCCGTTGTTGCCGAACAGCAGGATAAACCCTAACGACACAATAATCGAGGGGAGAACGAACGGAATCGTCGTAATCGCTTGCAGCGCGGATTTGCCCGGAAAATCGAATTTCGTGACGATGTATGCGCCCGGAAAGCCGATGACTAAAGTGGCGAATGTGCTGAAGCAGGCTTGTTTCAGCGTCAATCCGATCACATGATAATGGTACGGATCGCGCAGCGTCTGCATGAGATAGCGCAGCGTCAGGCTGCCGGAAGGCGTGAGACACCCTTCTTTCAACATAGAGAGCAAGGGAAGATAGAAAAACACGGCCAGAAACATCGCGGCAGCAAGCATGAATGACGGCTGCATGGCGCTAACAAGGCGGGAGGAAAATTTCATGGTTTTTGATCATCATCTGCATGTTTGTCAGCCCGACAGCGGCGAACGCTGAACGGGTTGGCGTCGAATCGTCGTCAACTGCCTCATGAAAGATGCGGGAAAAAGTCAAGAAATATCTCGTGGCGCGATATGAAGCGATGGGGAAAATGAGAAAAAACTTGACAAGGGGAGTTACCCTTCATAATTCATGTCTGACATGGAATATTTTCTGAAAATCATCCGCTTTCGACTTGACAAGCGATGCGCCTGTAAAACAGACGTCAGCAAGAGTTGGAATGATATGCGAAGGTAAACACGCGTGATGCACGCATGTTTCCGGGATAATACATTATTATTTTTTTAGGAGGATACGAATCGTGGCACTTTTTGGACGACAGCGCATGGAAGAAAACAACGAAGATACGCAGGTGAAACAGGCCGTTCCGACAGAAACCTCACTTATTCCGCCGAAACCACGCGAACAGCAGCAGCCTACTGCGAGCCAGCAGACATCGCCAGTGAGACCGCCGCGAGGCGAAGGCGGCGTGACGACCATTGGCAAAGGGATTACCATCAAAGGTGAACTGGTGGGCGATGAAGATGTCAAAATCGAAGGCCGCGTGATTGGCAAAATCTTGCTGGAGCGGAATCTGATTGTCGGACAGGCCGGAGTGGTCGAAGCGGACGTGCAAGCCGAGAATATCAATATCGGCGGCAAGGTGACGGGCAATCTGATTGCTCAGAATCGCGTGGAAATCGTCGCATCGGGAACGATGATGGGCGATATTAAAGCGCCGAAAGTGATCGTGGCCGAAGGCGCTCATTTTAAAGGCAACGTGGATATGGATACGTCTCGCCGCCCATCAAAAGATTGATTGACATGCCATGACGTGCATGACAACGAGAGGAGAGTCAGCTATGATGTTTCCAGCAGAGCTTAAGTATAGTAAAGAACATGAATGGGTTCGTGTCGAGGGGCAGCGCGCGATTGTCGGCATTACCTATTACGCGCAGGAGCAATTAGGCGACGTGGTCTATGTGGAACTTCCTGAGCCTGGCTCTCAAGTCTCTCAGTTCGAAGTCTGCGGCACGATTGAATCTGTGAAGACCGTTTCCGATCTGTTTGCGCCGGTGAGTGGCGAAGTCGCCGCAATTAACGAGACGTTGGACGATTCCCCGGAATTGATCAATCAAGAACCTTACGGAAGCGGATGGATTCTGGAAGTGACGATGGCAGATGTCTCTGATTTAGACCGCTTGCTGTCAGCAGAGGAATATGAAGCGCTCATCCGCTCGAAATAAATATTTTCATGCGGTTTGAATTTTACTTTGTTTCTGTTTGGCAAGTCAATATAGCAAGAGGCTCTGAGGAAGCGTAAAGATCGTGTCCGCCCTTCTCTGAAAGGGCTTGAGAGGTTTTGAGCGAAGGAGAACGAGAATGTCTAAGAAACCGGCAAGTTTTCTCGACGCTTTTAAAGGATTAGGTCAAAAAAAAGGTGCGGGAAAAGATAAAGAAGTTGAAAAGTATGAGAAGATTCTCCAGGATCAACCTGAAGATCGCAATGCGTTGAATGGGTTAGGCGATTTGTACGCCAAGCGCGGCGATGCGGAGAAAGCCTGCGAATACTATCTTCGAGTCGGTGAACTTTACGCCAAAGATGGATTTACGCTGAAAGCCATTGCGGTTTATAAAAAAGCGCAGCGAGCCAAACCGGAACTTATCACAACGTATCTCCAATTAGCCGACATGTATGTGCAAAAAGGGCTGATTGGCGAGGCCAAAACCAATTATCTGGCAGCCGCAGAAATGCAGGCCGCTGCCGGGAAGAAACATGACTCTTTAGATACCTATCGAAAAATTGCTGATCTTGATCCTTCGAATATCAAAATCCGCACGAAATTGGCGGCGATGTACGAAGGAGAAAATTTCATGGCCGACGCCGCCCTGATTTATCTTGAAATCGGCAACGCGCTTATTCATAGCAATCAGAGCGAAGGAAAGGGGTATTATCATCGCGCGTTAGAATTACAGCCAGAGAATGAAGACGTGCTTTCACGAAGCGCGTATGCGTATTCAGAAGCAGGGCTTCGCAAAGAGGCGCAAAGCGTGTTTACCACGCTGACGAAGATGTTCCCGAACAATATTGACTACCGGGAGCAATTGGAAGAACTCGCCGGGCCGGCGTCTGCCGCTCCGGTTGCCGTCCCGACGTTGCCCAAAGAAGCCATCGTCTTTTCGACAGATGAATTGTCAACGCTGAATTTTGGCGATGAAGAAGCCGCCGAACCGTCGATTGCTCAAGAACACATGCTCGATTTCGACGCCGGACTGAATTTGACAGAGGCGGCCGCGCCAGAAGAGGAGCATACATTAGATTTTCAAATTGAAGATCACGGCGCGATTACCTGGACATCCGACACGCAGGAGAATTTCTTGACAGCGGATGTGACCGCGCAGAGTCAAAGCCTGGATTTTAATTTTGCCGACGAATCGCAAGCGCCAGCAGCCCCGCAGCCAACTGCGGCGCCAGCATCAGGCGGTTTCTTCGATTTAGCGTCGCGGCTGGATACGAGTTTCAGTTTCGAGCAAAATGTTGGCGGCGTTCAGCCTCAGCCGCCATCATCGTTGAAAATTCAAGCGTCTGAAAAGCTTGCCACCAGCGAAGTCAAAGACATTGTCAAAGAATTCAAGCAGGGCGTGTTAGAGGAAGTCGGCGCTGAAGATTATGAAACGCATTATGAGCTTGGCATTTCCTATAAAGAAATGTCGCTGCTGGATGATGCCATTGAAGAATTGAAATTAGCCTCGCTCGAACCGTCGAAATTCGTTGAATGCCAGAGCGTCATCGCCTTATGCTATTTGGAAAAAGGCGACTACAATCAGGCGATTCAAGCGCTTCAGGAAGCTCGCGCCCGCGTCGGCAAAGGCGAACAGCGTTATCAGGATTTGACGTATCAGATCGCCTCGTCCTACGAAGACGGCGGGCGAGTGAGCGAAGCGGCGCACATCTTTCAAGAATTGTTCCAAATCAATCCAGGCTATCGGGATGTCAAAAACAGATTGAATCGATTATTAGCCTGAAAGGTTGATAGGGTTGAGATGAAAGAAAAGGTTAAGAGCCATTCCGAATAGCCCTTAACCTTTTTGTTTTTTTATGCAAAATACGACTGTGGCAATTGTAGGAAGACCGAATGTTGGGAAATCAACCCTTTTTAACCGGCTGATCGGGCAACATACGGCGATCACGCAGGATATGCCTGGTGTGACTCGCGATAGAATTTATGGCACCGCCCGCTGGATGAATAAAGTGTTTTCCGTCATTGATACTGGCGGCTTAGACCCGTCAGCAGACGACCCGATGCTTTCATCCATGCAGGCGCAGACGCAGTTAGCCATCGAAGAAGCGGATGTCATCATCTGCCTGTTTGACGGCCAGGCGGAATTGACCACGACCGATTACGAGGTCGTGCAACGGCTGCGGCAAACGCAGAAGCCCGTCTATTACGCGGCCAATAAAATTGATGGCCCCCGACATGAAAATGCGGCGCTCGGTTTTTATCAACTCGGCATTCCCGAACTACTGACGATTTCCGCCGAGCATAAAATAGGGCTGGATGACCTGCTGGATAAAATTTGCGAACATGTCGAATCTTCTGAAGAGGAAGAGGACGGAGAACGCGAACCGGCTGCCATGCGGATTGCTGTTGTCGGCAGGCCGAACGTCGGCAAATCATCGTTTGTCAATGCGCTGCTCGGCGAAGATCGCATGTTAGTGACCGACATTGCGGGAACGACGCGGGATGCGATTGATTCCGATGTCTATGCCAACGGCACGCATTACGTCTTTATTGACACTTCCGGGATCCGCCGCAAAAGCAAGGTGTTTGATCCGGTGGAGCGTTACAGCGTGATTCGCTCGTTCAGAAGCATCGATCGCTGTCATATTGCGTTTGTTATGGTGGATGCGGAAGACGGCATCACGGATCAGGATGCCCGCATCGCCGGATATGCCTATAATAATGGCCGCGCGATCTTGTTAGTCGTGAACAAATGGGATTTGATCGAAAAAAGCACCGAAACCGCCGGGCAATTCGCGCTTCAGATCAAAGAGAAATTGAAATTTTTAGATTACGCGCCGATCATTTTTATCTCCGCCCTGACGGGGCAGCGCGTGTCGAAAACCCTGGAATTGGCCGACCGCATCTACGGGCAATATAATAAGCGCATTGCCACATCGGCGGTCAATACGGCGTTAGAGCAGATGGTGCGGGAGTATCAGCCGCCAGCCTATCGAGGGAAACCGCTGAAGTTTTATTACGCCAGCCAGTCTGCTGTCCGTCCGCCGACATTTGTCGTGTTTTGTAACCATCCTGATGGCGTCCATTTTTCATATAAACGGTATTTGATTAACCAGTTTCGCGAACAATTCGAATTCACCGAATCGCCGGTCTATCTTCGCTTTCAGCCGCGATGACAGCGCATTCGCACGTTATGCAGAAAGGGTTTATTATTTGTGTAGATGACCAGCCTGAGGTGGTCGGGTCGCTCCTCACGCAATTAGAACACGCTGTTGGAAAAGCGTGCGAAATCGAAGTTGCCGAAAGCGCGGCTGAAGCCCTTGCTGTGATTGATGAACTGCTTGAAAAAGGCGAGCAGATCGATATTGTCATCACCGATGAAATCATGCCCGGAATGCAAGGCTCGAAATTTTTAGAAATTGTTCACAAACGGGATCGCAATATCATGACCGTCATTTTGACCGGACATGCCGGATTTGATGATGTCGTGTATGCGGTGAATCATGCCGGGCTGGAACGCTGCATCAAAAAGCCATGGGATTACAATGAACTGAAAGACACCGTCGAAGAATTGGTTCAAAAAGCAAAGATCAAGCGGCTGAACGACCGGCTGTCTCAAGACCTTCTGGCGGAAAAAAATAAAGCGGAGGCGATTGTTCATTCGATTGCCGACGGGATTATCGTCTTTGACGGAAACGACCGCATCACGTTAGTGAATAGGGCGTGCATCGATATTCTGGGCTGTCAGGAAGATGATTTGGTCGGCAAACGCATTCTCGATGTGCTGGAGTTGCGCGATTTGATTATGCTGCTGATCGAAGCCTCGCACAGGACGAATGAGGTGGTCAGCGATGAAATCGTCATTCGACGGGAAGATGATCCCTCCGTAGAGCGCAGCATCATTGCGACGGCGAGGACGCTGCGGGATAAAGACGATTTTCCGATGGGCGTCGTGACGATTCTGCGAGACGTGACGCAGGAAAAAGAAGTGAACCGCCTGAAAGCGAATTTCCTCTCAACCGTCTCGCACGAACTTCGCACGCCGATTTCCTCGATTTTGAGCACGTTTGAGCTGCTGCTGCAAGAGACGTTGGGCGATTTGAACGCAGACCAGCGAGATTTTATCAGCCTCTCCCGCAAGCAAGGCGAGGAACTGTCGGAATTGATTGATAATTTGATTGATGTCACCGGATTAGAGGCCAATCAGATTGATTTGAATCCCTCGTTTTTTGATATTGGCCTGGCCGCGCAGGAAGTGGCTGAGATTGTTCAAGAAACGGCGCTGGCAAAAGGATTGCAATTTAAAACGATCATCGCGCCGGACTTGCCAAAAATCCTGGCCGATAAGCCGAAAATTATTCGGATGCTGAGAAATGTGCTGCTGAATGCGATTAAATTTACCGAGAGCGGCGCAGTCTCGCTTTCGATGGCGCATGAGGAGAATTCTCTCCTCATCTCGGTCGCAGATTCCGGAATTGGCATTGCCGAAGAACATTTCGAGCGAATTTTTGAAAAATTTTACCAAGTCGATAACACGTCAACGCGAGAATTTGGGGGGTCAGGGCTTGGGCTGGCAATTTGCAAAGCAATTGTCAAAGCGCATCATGGGCGTATTTGGGTGGAAAGCGCCTTGCATGAAGGAGCAACGTTTCATATTCAGCTTCCGTGCGTCCCCATTTCCCCGAAAGCGCTGGCACAGAATGAGGCAACAGATAGCTATGTCACAGGGTGAACCGCGACAGGAACGCGGCTTCACGCTGCTCGCAAATAGATGAAATCGCATGAAAAAATTATTACAACTCTTCGGGCTGTTCTGCGTGATGAATTGCGCGGCGACGGCGGCATTCGGGCAGGACAGCCTGCAAACGCTGATTGATAAGGTGCAAGCTGAATATGAACGAACGAATGATATTTATGCCTCATTTACGCAGATTTCTCACCTGCGTTCCGTCTCGAAACCCAAAGAATCGAGCGGCATGGTCTATTTTAAGAAACCGGGCAAGATGCGCTGGGAATATACGAATCCTGAGCAGCAGCTTTTAGTCAGCGACGGCAGAACGATGTGGTTTTATGTCGCGGAAGACGAGCAAGTGATTGTTCAGCCCGCCGAAGATGCCTATGGCTCGAAAACGCCGATCACCTTTCTGTCCGGCATGGGAAAGCTGCAAAACGATTTTTATATGAACCTGCTGCCGGAATCTGACCCGGCAACGGCCTATAAACTGGAATTACTGCCAAAGCAGCCGCAGCCGGAACTCGCGAAATTGATTTTGACCGTCGATCCCAAAACCTATCAAATCGTGCATACTGCCGTTTATGATCCCTATGGCAATATTACCGATGTCTATTTGAGCAACCTCGAAATCAACGTCGCGCCGCCGGACGATGTCTTTACGTTCGACATTCCCGAAGGCGTTGACGTGATTCAGCAGAATTAATCTCATGCGCAAACCTCACAGGTGTTCAACACCTGTGAGGTTTTTGTTTTTATGAAACATATCTGTGTATTTTGCGGCTCAAGTCCGGGAACGCAGCCGGACTATCTTGAAATGGCGCGAGCATTAGGCCATGCGCTCGTCGAGCGCGGCATCGGCCTGGTCTATGGCGGCGGAAAACTCGGCATGATGGGGGAAATCGCCAGAGTGGTTTTTCAGCAAGGCGGCGACGTGATCGGCGTCATTCCGCGTTCGTTATTCGAAAAAGAAGTCGCGTTTAACGACCTCCCTGATTTGCGTGTCGTCAATTCCATGCACGAACGCAAGGCGCTGATGGCAGACCTTGCGGACGGCTTTATCGCGCTGCCTGGCGGCCTCGGTACGATTGAAGAATTTTTCGAAGTCCTGACCTGGGCGCAGCTCGGCATTCATCGCAAACCGTGCGGCTTGCTGAATGTCTGCGGCTATTACGATGATCTGATCCGTTTTGTGCGCCATGCCGTTGCCCATCAATTCGTGCGAGAAACGGATGGGCAACTGGTGTTGATGGACGCGCAACCTGCCGGTTTGCTGGATCAAATGCTTTCTTATTCGCCGCCGCATGTGGACAAAGCGGCGTGGGCGCTGCAACTCAGCCAGGCGTAATTCAAAATAAGGCGTTGTCGAGACGTTCCGCCGGAACGTCTCCATGTGTACGACAAAACAACAATGAACGATACCATCGATAGCATTCTTGAATCGCTTGATGGGCAAGATCGGGAACTTTTTCCGTTTTTGCCGTATTTATTGCAAGATTTGTTCGAAATGGGCGCGTTTCCCGATAGGATTGCGGCGCTGGTGCAGCAACACGGAATTGTTCCGCGTCACGTTTTAGACCTTGGCTGCGGCAAAGGTGCGGTCTCAATTCATTTCGCTAAGACGTTTGGCTGTCGCATTCATGGCATTGACGCCATGCCGGAATTTATCGCAGACGCAGAACGATGGGCGGCAACGCATCGCGTTGAGCATCTCTGCCAATTTGACGTTGGAGACATTCGACGGCGCGTTGAGGAATTGCGTGAATACGATCTGGTGATTCTTGGCTCAATTGGTCCGATATTCGGCGATGTGCAGGCGACGCTTGCCGCGCTGCGTCCCTGTCTGACTTCAGGCGGATATGTCATTCTCGATGACGCCTATCTGCCAGATGATCGCAAGAAAGACGCGGAGGGAATGCTGACATACGCAGAATCCGTCACGCAGATTCGAACAAGCGGTTTTGAAATCGTTGCCGAGGAGATCGTGCCTGCTGAAACAATGGCAGAGACGGACGATGAGATGTTTGCAAACATCGAACGGCGAGCGCAGGAATTGATCGCGCAGCATCCTGAAAAGGCAGCGATTTTTAAAGAATATATCGAGAAACAAACCGCTGCATGTCAACAATTAGAAGAGGAACTAATCTGCACGACATGGCTGTTGAGGAAGAAATAACGGTCAGACATCGTGAAACTCTGTCTGACCGTTTTCTGCGTTTACAGCCAGCGCGTTACGTCATCCACCGTCATGCGCGGACGAGCGGCAGGCGCTTCAGCAGGGACGCCAAACGACACTGCCGCGACCATTTGCGTCTCTTCTCCCAACCAGCGGCACAATTCTTCGTAGGCAAAAAACACGTCGCAAATCCATAATGAACCGATCCCCATATCCTGCGCGGCAAGCAGCATGTTTTGGATGGCTGCGCCCGTAGATTGCACGTTCACCAAATCTCCGAACACCTGCT
>CAZMEO010000093.1:0-11500 GCA_964565315.1 uncultured Candidatus Moduliflexus sp.
CAGATGGAGTCTCCACGGCTGATTCACCTGTCAAGTTAAATTATTATAATGTCTAATAGAAATATCTTGTTGCTCATCATATGCATCGTCAGAAACATGATCCTCAGTATAGATGCGAGACATTGAGGATAGCCAGAATGCTTTATACTTCTCTAATAATATTTTTAGTCGAGGCTCCTTTCCCTCAGCAAGCAAGATCGAGGCTTCTAACACTGGATAGAGTGTCGCAAAAACCATCATCAATTCACGAAGCCCATGTTCAATATCTATTGGGAAATAATACGTCGGAGAATAGAATCGGATTGCTCCCATTCCAGCACTCTTATAGATAAATAAATCGACAAGGTTTACTATATCTATTATTCCACAATGATACCCTATATTCTGTAAGGCAAAAATCGGTAATAATGCGTCAAGATTTTCTTGAAAAAGTTTTCCCATCGTCGAGACAAATTGTTTGTCAATGTAATAAACAAACGGGCGTAATTCTACGCAAATGTCCCCATCTAAACTGATGCGATAGATTAAATATGTCGGGTGATAGAAAAAATTGGATCCATTCTCTCGTTTGACGCGAAGGGGGCTTTTACTTTTTTTTCCGCTAATGCCTATATAGACTTCTGCAAAATCATAATTTTCTTTTGCCGTTTTTCGATTGCTTGGACGATAGACAAATGAGACATGCTCATACGGGTTGATGTCATAAATCTTCGCAACCATATAAAGTGTCTCTCGTAATAAGTGTTCTAATCGAGGGAAAAAGTAATTCTGAACAGTCGCAATTTTAGTTTTAATATCCGGAATCTTGAAAATTTCCGTATCTCTTGGTTCAAACAATATTTCATCTTGATGAGAAGGGATAATATTCATATCATCAATCCATCCATGTTATCTATTGACAAGATAAAGCCGAACGACTGCATTTCAGGCTCTTCGAGGGGCGGAGGCCACTATACTTGACATTTGACGACCATTTTTCCCCGCTGTCCCTCGGAGTCGTCTGCAAACGCCTTGTTAGCAGTTATTTATACCATATTTATAACATTTCACTGACATCTCATCTTCTTTCAAGTGTTCTCTATAATTTCTTTGATTTGATTCCAATCTTTTAATGACGATATATAAAACCCTTCTTTAACAAATTTTTCTTTTACTATAGGAGATATCTGATTAAATACGATAATCCATGCCTTTGCTTTGAGATTGCTGGAAAGTCTCTTAATCTGATTAATTACGTTTTCTGCCTGGTGATATCTAATGTTACTCTTTATTTCAAATATCCAATTTTCATTATCATTTTTACCAAACACATCGGCCTCAAACCTGGAATTCTCTATATAGCCTTGATAAATATTGTCAAATTTAGGTAATACAATTTCTCCTGAATACCCCAATAATTCTCCATAAATTTTTTGACCATTAAATTTTTGTACTGTAACAAAAACTTCTTTCTCTAAAAGCTCATATTCTGTGATGGTTTTACTAACTCCAGTCCAGGTTTTGTCTATTTGCTTAGCCTCTTCATGTTTAAACTCTTTTATTCCTTTTTGAAAAAAGTCAAGAAGAGGTTTTCTGATCTTGACTACCAATTCTTCAGTTTTATGAATTTCTTCATCTATTGCATAATGCTCAAGATTATTCCTGATACTGTTCAATTCTTTTAATCGTGTCTCTAAATTTTCTCCTAATTCAGGATTATTCACAAATGCTCTTACACGACCGATTACTTCAAGATATGTCGCCGTATGAGGTGGCTTAGGAAGGTTAAAAACACTAATATTTTGTTTTTTTGCATTGATGACTTTCTTAGTCGTTTCTTCACTTATATCCGCATAGATTAAGTATTCACCAGCCTGTTCTACAAGAACTTGCTTCATGAGCAATTCGATTCCGTTATGAAGAAACATAATTGCTTCCTTAAGAAGGTATTCATCCTTACGCTGTTCAAAATTGCCAAATATTTCTAACCCTCTATTTAAAGAGTGAATACCGTTCTCTTTGAGAGTGATAGCAAACTTTTTCTCCATTTTCTTATTATGATATCTCCGATTATTATAAGACTGCTAACAAGTGTTTAGACGGCAAAAATGTGCCGCCTAAATCCTTAATAACATTTCCGAAACCCGATAAAAATTCCCCCGTTCCACATGCCATTGTCAAGTAAAATATCGAAAGTCAAAAAATAGACCGAATTTCTTTATCATAATTGATCTGCCGAATGATTTCACCGCCAGAAATCTCATACACTGGTTATCTTGATTTTCAGTGAAGCTCAAGGAGTTTAATCGCATTCTCATTATGTGACGGCGGCACCCGGCTCTTCCTGCGTCTCGATGCCTAATTCGATCAGGAATTGCGAGCGTTTTTTCGGGAAATCGCCGCGCTTGTCGGCATACGTCACGATCAGCTTGTATTTCGCCCGCGTCATGGCAACGTAAAAGAGGCGGCGCTGTTCGTCCAATTTCTTTTCCCGCAGTTCTCCTTCTTCCCGCACAGAATAAAAACTCGGCAGATTCCCCTTTTCGACGCCGCAGACGAAGACGAGCGGAAATTCCAGCCCTTTCGCGGAATGAATCGTCAGCAGGTTGACAGCATTCACGTCGCGGATGTCGTCTTGCGTGGCGTAAAGCATGGCGTGGTCGAGAAATTGCCGAATCGCCTCGCGCAGGTCGCCGGTCGGGAAGGCTCGCGCCAATTCCTTCACCCGCGCCAACGACACCTCTTTGCCGCTGAAGACCGTCGCCGCCTGTTCGCGTTCTTCGGAATTCTCGCCGTTCATCGCCTCGAATCGCGCCTCAAGATCGATCCGATAGCGTGCGAATGTCTCAGACAATTCGGCGGGCAATTCCGAGAAACGCGAGAGGAGTTTTCGCGCCCCAAGCCCGAACAGCAACCGTTCTTCATCAGCCAGCGCGGCATCAACGCGCCGCGCCGCCATCACGCTGCCGAGCGCCGCGATTTCCAGCAATTCTTCATGTTCGGTGCGGAGGTTCAATGACTGTTCCTCGTCCTGCAAACGCTCGAAAATCGGCGTCAAATAGACGGCGTCGTCCAATGCGCGATGGCGTCCGCCGATGTCCTGAATGCCGAAACGCTGCATCAGCGCGTCCACGCCCGCCGGTTGTCCGGGAAAAAGCCGCCGCGCCAACGGCAGCGTATCGAACCGCCGGTTCGGCAGCATTGCGCCAGTCGCCTCGCGATAGAGCCGCAGCAGAATCGGAAAATCGAACGAAAAGCCGTTATGCGCGACGAGCATGTCGTCGCCGATAAATTCCAGCAGTTCCGGCAGTAATTGCTTGAAGGTCGGCTCATGCGCGACCTCGGCGTCGGAAATGCCATGCACGCGAAACGCGCCATCCGTGATCGGAATTTCCGGGTTGACGAGCCTGCCGAATCTGCCGACGATTGCGCCGTCGCGCACTTTGACCGCGCCGATTTCGACGATTCCGGCTGTGCGCGTGTCGCCGCTGGTGGTTTCCAAATCGAAGGCGACATAATGGCGGAACGGCTTCGGCGCGTTTGCGGTCGTCAACGCCTGAAGCAATTTGAAACAGGCCAATGCCGGAGTCAGCGCCGACCGAATCGGCAAAACGTTGTCCGCTTCATCAAGTTGTTCGGACAGATCGCAGAAGACGATCTTCGCGGCGGCGGAACGCGGAAGGCGTTGAATGATGGTGCAATCGAGACAGAGCAGCAGGTCATGCGCGTTCGGCGTCGCGTCGGAAAAGAGGCGGAACGCGGCGTCAGGCTGCGGCGCGACGTTCGGCGCGGTTCGCAGCATGACGAGGCAGAGCCGCGCAAGTTCGGCGTCGCTCCCGGCGACATGCACGACAAAGCCGCCGCGCAGCGCGTCGCGGATGTAGGCGGCAGCGGCGGCGGTTCCTTCGATGGCGAGCGGATCGCTGACTTCCCTCGCCTTTGCGTGCAGGCTCGCGGAATGCGCGGGTAGCGCCACATTGCAGATATGATTGAAACATTCGTCCAGCGCGGTGCGCGGGTTCTGCTCGACGTAGGAAATCAGGTTCGAAATCGTGCCGAGGCAGGTCTGCGCAAAGCGGCTGAATTGGCCTTTCGAGATGCCGGGCAGGTCGTCGCGCCACATCGCCGCGTGAAGCGCCTGCTTGAAACTGCGGTCTTTCTGCTTCATGCGCCGCACTTCCTGCATCACGCCGTCGTTATCCAACTCAAGCGCGACGTATTGCTCAAGCGCGACATCGTCGTCGGGGTTCTGCGCGAGCGTCAGCAGCAGCAGCAATTTGCGCACGTCGGGCTGATCGAAGACGCCTTGCCGCTTGACTAATTGACACGGAATTTTTGCGGCAAGCAGCGTGGCTTCGAGGCGTTCGCCGATGGCGTGATTCGGGTATAAGATGGCAATATCAGCATAAAGCAGGGAAGATGGCTTAGCAGTCGCCGCCGCGATTTGCGCCAGCACGAAGCGCGTTTCTTCGTCGTCGTTTTCAAAGCGGCGAAACTCGATTTGCTGCTCGAATGCGGCGTTGTCGGCGCTCATCGCCTGTAATTGCTTTTCAAGCAAACGATGGCCGTAAAGCAACTGCGCCGCCGTATCGATAATGCGCTGATTGGAGCGGTAATTTTCGTTGAGAACGATGAGGCGGTCGCGGCACTGAAAATCGTCGAGATAACGCTCGATGTTGGCGATATGCGCCCCGCGCCACGCGAAAATGGATTGGTCGTCGTCGGCGACGGCGAAGATGTTGCGATGCTGCTGCGCTAAGGCACAGATAATGGCATATTGCACCGGATCGGTGTCCTGAAATTCGTCAATCAAAATGGCGTCGAAGCGTTGGCGTTCGGTTTTAACGATGTCGGGATTCCTGGCAAAAAGCGCCTGCGTCAGCAAGATGATTTGATCAAAATCAATCAGGTTATTTTTCCGCAATTCCTCGTGATACAGCGGCATCCAGCGTTCCGCCATGCCTTGAAACGCGGGATTTAGATTCTCTTTGTTCAGGCGGTAGCTGCTGATGGCGGTCAGCACGTTGCGCAGGCTTTTGTCGTCCGTCATGCGGCTGGCGCGGGAGAGCGCGATGAATTGCGCGGTTTCGTCGGCAATCGTGAATTGTTTGGCAAGTCCGGCTTCGTGGTGGTAGCGCCGCAGCGCGTCCACGCAATAGCGGTGAAACGTGCCGATCATGACATCGTTCGCCATGTCGCCGAGTTCGCGGCGCAGGCGTGCGCGCATCTCTTCTTTGGCTTTGTTGGTAAACGTGACGGCGATGATTTTGTGTGGGGCGATGTGAAAATGGTGAATCAAATAGAGAATTCTGGCGATCAGCGTGCGGGTTTTGCCTGTGCCGGGTCCGGCCAATACCAGAAGCGGCGACAATGGCGCGGTGACGGCCTGCTGTTGTTTTTCATTGAGGGCGTGTTGCGTCTTCATATCGAGCGAGGTGTCAGACACGTTCAACGTGTCTGACACCTTTTTTAAAAGGCCGACCCAATCGTCAAATAGTATTCGCCCGCCGATTCGCCTTCTTGCCGGTCGAGTTTCCAGCCATAATCGAAGCGCAGCGGGCCGACCGGCGTGGCAATCCGCAAGCCTGCGCCGAGGGCGTCACGAATATCGGTTGGCTCGAAACCCAACGAATCTAACCAGTTCGCGCCAGCATCATAAAACAAGACAGCGCCGAATGGCCCATAAATCGGGAAGCGGTATTCCAGATTCACGACAAACATGCGATCTCCGCCCGTTTTATCGCCTCCCATCCCTTCCGGGCCGATTTGATGCTTTTCGAAGCCTCTGACCGGCGCATTCTGAGAAATATCCCCGCCAAGAAAATAGCGATAATAAATCGGAACGACGGTTGTCTGACCGAGCGGGTCGGTCATCTGCCCGGTCAGCGAACTTGCCAGAACGCTTTTTCCCCAAAGAGAGAGAAACCAACTGGCGCTGCCATGCAGTTCCCACAGTTCATTCTCTCCGCCCAGCGCGTCGAACGCGGACTTTACGCCAATTTGCGCATAGGCTCCTTTGGTGGTAAAAATCAGATCATCACGGGTATCCACCGCCGCTCGCATCATAAGCCCTGCGGTATTCGAGCGTTCTGAATCACGCTCGGACAGCATCGCATCTTCTTTGACTTCAGTAGGTTCATTTTGTTCGAAAAACATCCCGCCAGTCACGGAAATCTCTTGCTGAACGTCATAACTTAACAGCAAGCGTCCGCCGCGCTGCTCGACCTGGAAACTGTCATTATCTTTGCGAATATCATCGAAAATTGTGGCAATCAGCGTATTCGGCGCGGCGATGAAATGCGGATGAATATAGCTGAGCGTCGCTCTCGGGCGTGCTTCGCTGGCCTCGATTCGCGCAATCACTTTTCCGCCATAATGCAACAAGTTTTTATCCGCATATTCCACAAAACCTTTGATGCCATCTTCTGTCCCGTATCCAACGCCGAATTTGACGTCTTTGGCAATGGCTTCCGTGACCTCAATAATCATGGGCTGAATAATTTCCGTGCTTTTCGGGTCAAGCTGCCGAAACGAAGCGCTTTCATAAAAGCCCGATTGCAAAAGCCGTCTGGTGGTGTCTTTGATTTTTTTTCGACTATAGACATCGCCTTCATGAATCTGGAGTTCGCGCGTCACAAATTCCTTGTTCGTGCGCACCACGCCTTGAATCGTGATCGCCCCGATTCGGAATTGCTGACCGCGCTGGGGCTGAAACACGACCGACACCAGGCTTTGATCATCGTTAAATTTCGGGAAAATGCCGATATTGGCCTGAATATAGCCATCATCGGCATAGACATCTTTCATTGACGCAACGATTTGATCAAGAAGCGCCGGGTTAAAGGGTTGACCTTCTTTCAGCAGCAAGGTGTTTTCCAATTTTTTACGGACCGCTTTGTCTTGTTCCCCGACAATGGTCAACTGTTCGACCCGCGTGCGAATCCCCTCGTTAATGCTCACGCGGCACGTCACCTGGGTGCGGTCTTCGTTATACCGCTGAGACGCGGTAATTGCCGTGCTCAAATATCCGTGCTGCTGATAAAATGCCCTGATGGCTAACAAATCCTCTTGAAAATCCTCTTCCCGATAAAACCCCTTGCGAAACGTTCCCGGAGGTCTGGTAAATAATAATTTTGATAACGCGCGATCATCAAAGGCCTGATTTCCTTCAAACGTCACTTCTTTGACGCGAACTTGCGACCCTTCATCGAAGGTAAAGATAATCTTCGGCTGCTCATCTTTCCGCGCATCTTCATACGCGACTTGCACAAAAGCAAATCCTTCCTGGTGATACAGCCCGATAAATTTTTGCCGCAATTGTTCCAACACTTCATTATTCGCATTCGCGAATTCGGCGATCTCGAAATTTTTTCTCAATTTTGCGTCGGGAATGCGCGTGTTGCCTCGCAACTCAATCGTCGTTTGGATGCCTTCCGTGATGACAATCACCAGATGAACTTTATTGGTGATTTCATCATATTTTGAGAGCACTGCCGCGTTCGTCGTCACGCTCAGGTAGCCCCGGTGGAGATATTCCTTCTGAATCGCTTTTTGCGCATTTTCCACAAATTCCGATTTGAAATACTGCCCGACTTTCAAGCGCGAAAATTTCAACAATTCCTTTTCGGTAAAGAGCGTCTGCCCCTGAAACGCAATTGAGCCGATTTTGCCTGGAGCGCCTTCTTGCACTTCGATCATCAGGATGACTTTATCTGTTCCCGTTTCGGCCTCAGTTCTCAGCGATACCCCTATTTTATAATAGCCTTGCTGCTGGTAAAATGCGATGATATTCTCGCGAATCGCGCCAATCTTCGCTTCGGAAATCATTTCTCCGGTTTTAATGCCGAGCGAGGCTTCGAGCTTGTCTTTGTACGGACGAGAACTTCCTCGAATCTCAATTTTTGAGATGGCTTGAAATGAAATGGGACAAAACGAGAGGCGGACACCGCTTTCGGTCATTTCCGCTTCGACGGTAATCTGGGAAAACCAGTTGAGCGAATAAATTTCGCGAATGCTGGCGCGAATTGCGGTTTCCGAAAACAGGTCGCCGGGGTGGACGCTGATTTTTCCTAAAATATGCCGCTGTAATTCCTGCCCCGTCAGACAGGTCATCTGCACATCAGCAATTCGCTGCCCGTCATACGTCCCGGCATGGACTGGCAGGGCGAAAAGACAGAGCAACGCAATTCTCAGGGCAAGATAACAGCTATTTTTTCGGAAAATGCACATAGCGGCAAAGGGTGCGTGCAATGCCATGAATCATCGCGGTCGTTGCGTGAGGCTGCGACCAAATGTTTATGAAAACGCCGATTACATCAGGGAAATACGCCGTGATAACCTCAAAATATCGCCTGAATGTCATGCGGCAGGCGCAAATTTTGTCAAGCAGATTTTCGCTGACAAAAAACCCGTCAAACGCCGCTTTCGCGTTTGACGGGCATGAAATACAAGAGGAAATCGTGTTTCGCTGCGAGGCAGGTTAATTCAGCCACGCCGTTTCACAACAATTGTCTCTGCGCGTATTCCTGGCAAGACGTTCCGTGTATTGAGCTTGATGTTCAGGATCAAGCGTGATTAGCTGGCGGATCGCATGAGTCGTCAGCGCATTCAAACGCAATTGTTCCGATTGTTTTGCTAATGTGCGTAATTGAGCGATTTCGTTCGTATATTGAACAGGCTGATGAAGATAGCTGCTGTCTTTTTCAATATAAGTGGTAAAATTTGTTGTTTTCATAGCACTCTCCATGATGGCGTTTTTCTTCGACTATCGAGTGAATAACGACAAGAACATTCTTCTTGTCGTTATCTATCTATCCTGTATGAATTTTGTGTGAAGTTCTTATGAAAAGTTTATAAATATCGAATATTCTCGATCTTTTGCGGTTTACCGTCCGGCAACATACGTGGTATCATTCCCGGCCTCATATTTTTCCAACCGCACGACCACCGATCCAATCGTCATTTTGCTTTTCACCTGTACCGGGATGCGGCGTTCATCAGCGGTAAACCAGACTTGCATTTTGCCTTTTTTCATCACGCCATCGAAATCGAGGATCGGCTCGACTAAAATCGTATCGAATTTGCCCGCAGGCACTTTGATCGTTTCGCGTCTGATGACATGGCATGTGACAACCGATGTTCTCCGTTTCGCAAAGATATTCACATCGATGGGCTGACCGACTTGCAAATCTAACGTTCTCATGTAAAACACCGCTGAAACTTCGTCATGAATCCCATACGGAATATAATAGTTTTTGCTTTTATAGGTGGCGCGATTGTTTTCCTGATCAAATTCATACAGACGTTCGCGGAGTTTTCCGTTTTCTTTGATCTTGCTGAAATAACGTCGCGTAAACAAGCCGTCTGCGTCAATCAGGCTTTCCATTTCCTGTTTGGCATAATAAAACAGCGAAACCGCCGGACTGGAAATCCCTTTGACAAGAATTCTGAACACATCATGTCCCTGATAATTCATCTGATCGTCAATAGAGACTGTCGCTTTACCCGCCGTGAATTTCCCCCATTTGATGGAATATTCGAGGTTCTCGCCCACGCCGAATGGAATTGGGATCGCGCGTTCCGGCGTCGAAAGCTCAGGCGCGATGTTCGGCGTCAAGCTGCTTTCCATGCTTCCCGCCCCGGTTTGCGCAAACACCATCCCCGAAAACATACATGCGCTGATCATGCTCATTATAGTGAGAAACACGACGTTTTTCATATTGACCTCCTCAGTCTCGTTGTGCGTTTTTATTTAGACGCTTGCCTGAATATTTAGAATAATAAAAAAATGACGTTTGGTAATATAAGTCTGCAAAACCAATGCAAGATGAGTCGAGCTATCAACTTGAAGCCAGTAGAAAGGAAAGAGGAAAAAGCGCCTGACAGCAACAGATGAAAATATCGGAAATATTAATTCTTATCACGTATTAGAACTTCTGCTCTTCGAGCAGATTGAAGGGCGAAAAACACCCATTCTTCGCCCTTCTTTTGCAGGCTACCGGCCTACGCTGACATAGTCGAATCCCATGTCTTTCATGTACGCCGGTTCGTAAATATTGCGCAAATCCACAACCTTCGCCTGTCGAAGGCTATTTTTCAGGCGCTCTAAATCAAGTTTGCGGAACTGGTTCCATTCAGTCATGAACACCAGCACATCGCTCCCTTCCGCCACCTGATACGGGTCGGCACAATATGTCAATTGTGGATAGACTTTTTGGAAGTTTTCCAGTGCCACCGGGTCGAACACCCGAACCTGTCCGCCGAGTTCCAGCAAGCGCTGAACGATGTCGAGCGCTGGAGCGTCGCGGATGTCGTCTGTTTCCGGCTTGAATGAGACGCCAAGCATGCCAATCGTTTTTCCAGCGACATTGTGGTCTAAAATGTTCAGGATTTTTTGCAAACACCGTTCCCGCTGCTCTTTGTTCACTTTGACGACGGTTTCGACAATCTGAAATTGCGTGCCGTGCTTTTTGGCGATTTCCGCAAGCGCCTGCGTATCTTTGGGGAAGCACGATCCGCCGTAGCCCGGTCCAGGATGGAGGAATTTCGGCCCGATGCGGCGATCCAAGCCCATCCCTTTCGCCACATGATGCACGTCCGCGCCGACCAACTCGCACAAATGGGCGATTTCATTGATAAACGAAATTTTGGTGGCTAAGAAGGCGTTCGACGCATACTTGATCATTTCCGCGCTTTCGACGTTCGTAATGACGAACGGCGTTTCAATCAGGTATAACGGGCTGTACAGGTCTTTCATCACGGCAATCGCCTGGCTCGTGTTTGCGCCGATCACCACGCGGTTCGGGCGCATGAAATCTTCGATAGCCGCGCCCTCGCGCAGGAATTCCGGGTTGGAGACGACATCGAACGGCATCGGCTGAGATTGATGTTCTTTCACGATATTCGTAATCCACGCTCCCGTGCCGATTGGCACCGTGCTTTTCGTCACGATGACTTTGTAGCCATCCATCGTGCGGGCGATTTCTTTGGCGACCTGCTCGACATATTGCATGTCCGCGCTGCCATCTTCTTTCGGCGGCGTGCCGACTGCAATAAAAACGACCAGCGCCGTCTTGACAGCGGCCTCGATATCTGTTGTAAAACTTAACCGTCCGGCTTTGACATTCCGAGTCACCATCGAATCCAGCCCCGGTTCATAAATCGGAATAATTCCATTGTTGAGGCGCTCGATTTTCGTGGCGTCGTTATCCACGCAGGTTACGGTGACCCCGAATTCCGCAAAACATGTTCCTGTAACCAGCCCGACATAGCCAGTTCCTATGACAGCGATATGCATAATGCTCTTTTCCTTATAAATACTGTTAAAAACCGGAACATTCTTTCAAACATGTTCGCAGCCTTAACGCGACATGATTCTTGTGACTGTGACAATATAATGACACATGATTTTGATGCAAGAAACGCCCGATTCCAGTTCAGGATGTGATGCGCAAGACGCGGATATCCCCCTTGCGAAGCGTGATCTGTTCGGCATCAAGATATGCCATAACCGGAACAGAAT
>CAZMEO010000094.1:0-2180 GCA_964565315.1 uncultured Candidatus Moduliflexus sp.
GAGGGGAGGAGTTCCCGCACCATGTCGGCGTAGCGCAGGCTTTCTTCCGGCTGCGCGAACAGGAACGCGACGTACATTTTGTTCAGATAAAAAAGAAATTGCATCCCGGCGTCATGGCTTGCTTCGAATGGCGCGACTGACATGCGCTCGCTGAACAGGTCAACCGTTGAACGCGCCGGATCGGCGTCATCGCCGCGCATGCAGGCAATCATCGCTGCGGCAAACTTTATCCGCTCCAGCACATAGGGGTGCTGCGCAGCGGCGCGAAGATACGTCTGGCACTCCGCCATCAGCATTTCCAGCGGAATGCCACCCCAATACCCGTAAAAAAGGGCGGTGTTGGCCGAATACATGGCATACATCGCATCGCCGAGCGCCATGCCTGCCTCATAATTCTCGCGCAGCATCACAATGCAGGCATGCAAAGACACATGCCAGGGGAGAACGGCAAGCGCGAGCATCTGGGTTGTATGCGTTCGAATCGCGGCAGAGGCCGGGTCTTTGACAAGTTCTGCGGCTAATTGCCCGAATTGATAGCCCAATTCGTATTCTTGCAGCGGGCCGCACAGCAGCAGGCCGAAAGTCGCGTAGCCGAGCGGCGAGAGCGGCGCGTTGCCATATTGCAGCGATAAGGCCGCCTGCTGCATGATGATATGCGGAATCAAGTCCGGGCGGCAAAAAAATGTCGGGGCATAGACTGCGACTAACAGGCGCAATGCGGCCAATCCTTCGGGGTTTGTCATGGTCGGAAGTGCTGTCAATTCCATCGGATTGCGACCAGCCAGCGCCGCGCGGATCGCGCCGTACTGCCGAACGAAATCGTCCTGAGTGGGCTGTTCCGGGAATTCGAGGCCGAATTCCCGCAACGCCGCTAAGCCGACCCGGACGGCGTCGGGAATGCGGCCTTGCGCCATGTTGGCAATCATCTCGGTTTCATGCGACCGGACAGTTTCGAGCCGATTCCGGGCATGGCTGCGCGCGACCGAAATCGCCTGCGCCATGATGTCCGGGTCTGAACCGAGATGCGCGGCTTCCGCCAATTCGTCATGCAGCGCGAACATCAGCGCGCGGCGAGACTCCCAATCCGCTGCGTCCGTCATGGCGATGCCAGCGGAATAATACGAGATCGCCGCCTGATACGCCGCCGACGCTTTCGCTTTTCGACCTGCCCGCAGATTCAATTCCGCAAGGCGCTGCTTTTCCGCGCCGTCTGTCAGCACGCTCGCTGCCGCATTCCAATGCTCGACAAGTTCGAACAGGCGCTCTTCGCGCTCATTCTCGGAAAGACGCTCATGCAGCCGCCGCGCGATGTCTAAATGAAGAGCCGGCTTTTGCGCCTCGGTAAGCTCCGCGTGCGCCGCCTGGCGTAAATGATCATGCGCAAATTGATACTCGGCCTCTTCCTGCTCCGCTGAGAGCGCAATGACGATTCCTTCCGCGTTTGCCGTTCGCATGTCCGATAGCACCTCTGCGACCGGCTCACGGCAGATCGCGGTGAGCGTCGGGAGATCGAAACGAAATCCGAGGCAGGAGGCGATGCGCAATGTCTGGCGGATGCGTTCTGGAAGGCGCGTGATTTTTTCTAAGAGGAGCGCAGCCACGTTGTCTGTCAACTGCATGGCAAGCAGGCGCGGCATTTCATACGTCCATTGGCGGGCAGCCGCGTCGAAACGCACGGCGTGATTGTCGTAAAGGCTCTGGAAAAATTGCCGGACAAAAAACGGATTCCCTTCTGTTTTCGCAAAGATTAACTCGCTGAGCGGCGGCGCAGGGGCGGCAAGCGTATCTTGCACGAGCGCGGCGACGTTCTCTAATTGAAGCGGCGCAAGCCGGATGGCATGCATGACCGCGCCGGATTCCGCGAGCTCGCGCAGCCAGCGGCGCAGCGGATGGCCTTCAGTGAGGCTGTCCTCGCGATAGGTGGCGATGACGAGCAGCGAATGCAGGTCGGCGTCAGTCAGCAGCAGATGCAGCAGATGCAGCGACGCCGCATCCGCCCACTGGAGATCATCAAGAAACACGACCAGCGGATGATCGGGGTGGCAGGCGGCTCGCGCAAACTGCTGGAACGCGCGGAAAAACCGCTGCTGCGTCTCGTGCATGCCGACCGGCGGGAGCGGCGGCTGCGTTCCGATGACGTTGACCAATTGCGGAATCAGATCGAACAGCGCCTGCCCGTT
>CAZMEO010000094.1:2280-6768 GCA_964565315.1 uncultured Candidatus Moduliflexus sp.
CCATACAGCTTTTGCGGCATGACAAAGCGCCCGGAAATGTCATGCTGGCCGATGCGAAATGCGTCGGAAGGCTCGCCGCCTTCTGCCAGCATCTTCTGGCAATATGCAAGGTCGTGCAGGATGCCCGGCGTGGATTGGTAGCGGTCGTCGGCATTTTTCGCCAGCAGTTTCATGATGATGTCAGAGAAGACGCGCAGCGCGGCGGCCTGCGAACCTGCCTGCCGCGCTAAACGGAGGCATTCATGCGGCGGCGCGGGATATTTGGCGATATGAGCGTGAACGAGCGTCAGCGCATCGTGGGATTCGAACGGCAGGCGGCCTGTCAATAGCTCATACAGGGTGACGCCGAGCGCATAAAAATCTGCGCGGAAATCGATGCTCCGGTTCATGCGCCCGGTCTGCTCCGGCGACATGTAGGCAAGCGTTCCCTCGATGACATTCGGATGGCGAAGCGCGGCGTATTCCCCGGAAAATTCCGACGCGAGGCCGAAATCAATCAACTGCATCTGGCCGGTAGTCTGATTCAGCACGATATTCGAGGGATTCAGGTCTTTGTGAATCACCTGCTGTTGATGTAGATCGTCAAGGCTTTCACACAGGGAAATCGCCAGCGTGAGAACGGAAGCCAGCGGCCATGTTCCGGCAAGGCGCAGCGCCCGCAGCGATTCGCCGCCGATGTCCTCCAGAACCATGATGCAGCGCCCGTCATGATGAATAAGCTCATGCGCCTGAATCAAGCGCGTTGAACGGAGTCGGCGCGTCAAGGCGTATTCGCGTTCGAACCTGGCCAATTCATCAGGATGCCGGGACAGCGGCTTGAATTGCTTCAGGATGACTGGCAAAAGATCGGCGTCGCGCCAGCCTCGATAAATAAGCGAGTGTTCGCTTTCATAAAGCGTATGCGTGACGCGATACCCTGGAAGAATGTGCTGCATCTCTATCGAAAGAGTTGTCAGATACGTTAACGGTGTCTGACAACTCTGTCTGACCTCAACGCATTGTGTCGATACTCATGACGAATACGGCTGTTCGTCGGTGCGTAAATAATGACATCTTTTTAATAAAGACACGCAACGCTCTTTTTTGTCAAGAAGAGAATGTATGATAATTGACAAGCGAGTGTCTTTAAAAAATCTCTGATATTCGCAACAACCGACTTGACAAGAGAAATTTGGCGTCATACACATGACGTAATTGCAAATGGATTGTCTCAACATTCCGTTCGCCCGTTTTGGAAACACATCTCAATGCCCAAAGATGGTATCGCAGAAGGACACAGATGCAAGACCTCCCTCGAAAAAAGATATTTATTGTTGAAAACGATGCCGCGTTTGCGAAAAGCATTCAGCGCCAGTTGAAACATTTGGGCTATCAGGCGGCGGCGGTTGCTGAAACGGGCGAAAGGGCGGTCAGCATGGCCGCTCGAATTGCCCCTGACTTGATTTTGATGGACATTCGGCTCAAAGGGGCGATGGATGGCATCGAAGCGGCAGAGGCGATCCGCCGCATTCATGATGCGCCCATCATCTTCACGACCACCTGCGACGACGCAGAGACGTTTCAACGCGCGCAGACCGCCGGGCCGGTCGGCTACCTGCTGAAGCCCTTCGATGAGGCGCATCTGCATATTGCGATTGAATTCGCCTGCTATAAGCATGATGCCGAAAAAAAACTGCGAGAGAGCGAGGCGCGGTATCGCAACCTGTTCCAGAATGCGCCGGTGGCGATGTGGGAAGATGATTTTTCGGCGGTCAAGGCATATTTTGACGCTCTGCATGCTCGCGGCATTCACGATTTAGCCGCCTACTGGGAGGCTGCGCCTGAAGAAATCGACCGCTGCGCTTCGCTGATTCAGGTGCGCGATTTCAGCCAGAAAGCGATCTCGCTTTATCGCGCGCGACACAAATCCGACCTGCTCGTCAGCCTTGATCAGATTTATACCGCGACTTCACGCGACGCCATCAAAGCCTGCCTGCTGGCATTTTTCAATGGGGAAACGATCTTTTCATGCGACACGGCGGAACTGAATTTCGCGCGACAACTGATGTATCTCAACGTCACCTGGATGATCATGCCGGGCGATGAAACGTCCTGGGAAAAAGTGATCGTTTCCACGGTTGACCTGACGGCGCAAAAGCAGATGCAGGATGAAATCTTGCGCGCCAAGCAGGAATGGGAGCAGACGTTCGAGGCCGTGCCTGATATGATTATGATTCTTGATACGGATTATCGCATTCTTCGCGTCAACCATGCCCTGCACAGCACGCTGGGCTTGTCGCCGCAGCAATGCGAAGGGCAGCAGTGCTATGCGCTCGTGCATGGCCTGGATCATCCGCCGTCGTTCTGCCTCCATGCGCATTTGCTCAACGACATGCAAGAGCATCGCGGCGAAGTGTATGAAGCGCGATTAGGCGGTTATTGCCTCGTCACCGTGACGCCGCTCTTCAACGCGCAACGCGAGTTAATCGGTATCGTGCATGTCTCACGCAACATCAATGAACGCAAGCAGGCCGAAGAACACTTGAAACTCGAAGAAGAACGCCTGAAAGCGCTGCTTGAGCTGCATCAGATGGAAGGCGTGGCCGAAGAGGAGATGATTTCCTTTGCGTTGGAAGAGATCGTGCGGCTGACTCGAAGCGAGGGGGGCTATTTCCATTTTGTCAACGCTGACGAACAGAGCCTTGACATGTTTGCGTGGTCGAAAGAGGTGTTAAAATCCTGCGCGGTCGAAAAGATCGGACATTATCCGATTGAGAAGGCTGGCGTATGGGCTGATTGCGTGCGGCAGCGCGCGCCCGTGATTCATAACGATTACCAAGATATGCCGGAGAAAAAAGGGTATCCCGCTGGACATTTTCATCTCGTCCGCCACATGAGCGTGCCGGTGTTCGATCAGGGGAAGATCGTGGCGGTTGCCGGGGTGGGCAATAAGCAGGCGTGTTATAATGACAATGACATGCGCCAGATTTCGCTGTTCATGAACAGCATGTGGACGCTCCTGAAACGGCGGCGGATCGAACACGATTTGCTCTCGGCGCAGCAAGAAGCGGAGCGGGCGAATCAGGCCAAAAGCGAGTTTCTCGCCACGATGAGCCACGAACTCCGCACCCCGCTGAACGGCATTTTAGGCTACACGCAGATTCTCCGGCGGGATGCCCGCCTGACCGAAGATCAGAAGCGGGCGATTTATACGATTCACCAGAGCGGCGAACATCTGTTGACGCTCTTGAATGATATTCTGGATTTATCAAAAATCGAAGCGGGCAAAATCGAGATTGAAGCGATGCCGTTCGCGTTGCAGGAGATGCTGCACACGCTGACCGATATGACGTGCATCCGGGCTGAACAAAAAGGATTGGCCTTTCGGTTTGAGGCGGATGCTGATGTGCCTGATGTGATGATCGGCGATGAAAAACGCCTGCGCCAGATTCTCTTGAATTTGCTTGGCAACGCGATTAAATTCACGGAGCGCGGAGAGATTACGCTGCGCGTCAAGCGAGTGACGCGGGATGCGCCGGAATCCGAGACGCCGCCGTTTGTGATTCGTTTTGAGGTGCGCGATACCGGCATCGGCATTCCGGCAGAAAAGCTTCAGCAGATTTTCGACCCGTTCGAACAGGTTGCCGCCTCCAAATTCAGAAGCGAAGGCACGGGGTTAGGGCTTGCCATCTGCCGCCGCCTTGCGGATCGGATGGGGAGCCGGATTGACGTGCAAAGCGAGTTGGGGAAGGGGAGTCTGTTCTGGTTGGACTTCCCCGTATTGGCCGCAGACATGATCTCGTTGCCGGATCGCGCCGGGCAATTCATCCGCGTAACGCAGGACATGCGCCCCATCGCTGGCGTCAAAGATGTGCGTTCTCCTTCCGCGCCCGTTTCTCGAACGATCCTGCTGGTCGATGATCTTGAACAAAATCGCACCGTGTTGAAAAGCGTGCTGCTGCCGTTGGGTTTGACGGTATTTGAAAGCGAGAGCGGACAGGACGCGCTTGATACGGCGCTTCGCATTCTGCCGGATTTGATTCTGATGGATATTATCATGCCCGGCATGGACGGGCTTGAAGCCACGCGCCGCTTGCGAACAGTGCCGGCGCTCAAGGAAACGCCGATTATCGGCATGTCTGCCAGCGTGTCTCAGAAAAATCGCGAGGCGTGCGCGGCTGCCGGTTGTAACGCCTTTCTCAGCAAGCCGATTGATGTTGAGACCTTGTTCAGTTACATGGAAAAATTTTTAGAGGTCGAGTGGCTGTATCAGGAGGAACAGGCTGCGGCTGCCGCGCCGATTGTTCCGCCGCCGCGCGAGGAACTTGCCGCGCTGCTAATGGCCGCGAAAATCGGCGATATTATGGAAATTCAGGCTCACATCAAACGCTTAGAAAAACAGCCGGAATTCGCGGCGTTTGCAAATACGCTGCGGACATTCGCCGTCGGCTTTCAAATGAGCGCCATCCTCGACTTTTTGCAATCCTTTCCGCTCGAAGACGCGAACAC
>CAZMEO010000094.1:6868-11356 GCA_964565315.1 uncultured Candidatus Moduliflexus sp.
AAATGAGCGCCATCCTCGACTTTTTGCAATCCTTTCCGCTCGAAGACGCGAACACCCCTTAAATGCCCGCAGGGCTGTTAAGTTCTCCTGAAAAGACCCCACCCCCAACCCCCTCCCCAAAAGGGAGGGGGATTCGTTCTCCCCTCTCCTTCGGAGAGGGGCCGGGGGTGAGGTCATAGAACGTAACAGCCCTGCTTAGATGGTCTGGCTATTGAAACCGAAATTTATGAATAATCACGCCATCTGCCGGGTCAGGGGTTTCGACTTTGAACGTCAGTTCCGGTCGGCGCATGTTCATCAGGAGCGGCACGGCGTAGGGCTGCCAGTCTGATGACGAGATGTTGAGAGAGGCGAGATGGTCGGTTTTGGAAAAAATGTGGAGAATTGGAAGGTTTTCCGGCGTTTTATGATGAATTCTCGATCTGGCGTAAATCGTGATGGTCACGGATGGGCGCGGGAGTTTCGGAAAAATCGTCATGCGCTGGTTGGCTTCGAGTCTCCATCCAAAATAGCGGTACTCTCTCAAATATTGTTGATTATCCCAGGGATCGAGCGCGGATGGCACGCGCTGGCCGTCGCGCGCGCCGATATTCAGGCGATCTTCTGCTTCAATCACCAGTGTCGGACGCTGCTTGGCGATGAGTCCCCCGCCGAACAACAGCGTCGCTGTTGCCACCAATGCCAGCGGCAGCGCGGTCTCTAAAGACGGCGTCTGCGGCTGCCTGAAGCGTTCGCGGCGGAAGACGGCAATTATTCCTCCAATGGCGGCGAGGCAGGCCGCTGTGAGCACGACGATATGGTCGGTCGGCCGCATGTACGAAGGGAAGATTCTGACCAGATCAATGGAGAGGCGCGAACTGAGCAATTCTTCGAGAAAATTATTGGTGCCGTCCGCCCAATTATAGCGCCACCAGGGATTCAGTGTCATCGTCCAGGCCGCGCATGCCGACCAGAAGGCTGAGACGCCTGCCATCACATATTTCGCGGCGCTGGTTGGCAATTTCCAGAAGGCGGTCATGCACACGCCAACAAGAGGAATCACTGGCAGCAGGTAACGGGCGGGCGGAGTCGGCGCGGCATGCCAGAGCGGCCAGAGCGCAATCACGAGATGATTGATGCCGACGAGCAGCAGCAGCGGCAGCGTCTGCGCGAGGTCAGCGCGGGACAGCAGCCCGGCGCCGATGAACGCCAGCAGATAGAGCGGCGCGTAAAACAACAGGCCGTATTCCTGATCGAACAACAGCCCGAAGAGGCCGGAGAGCGGATTGTAGCCTTTCATGATCCAACTCATGTAGCGGCTGTCGGAGATGCGGGCGAGAAACATGCCGCCTAAAAGATAGCGGTCTGCCAGCACGGCAACAAGGCCGAGCAGCACAAATACTCCAGCCATGCCTGCGACAAACAGCAGTTTTTGCGTCAAGCGGCTCTTGCGCTGAATAACGCGAAGCAGGAAAAACAAGATCAACGTTCCGGCGAGCGGAAGATAGCGGGTTTTCAGCAAGACTAACAGCAAGAGACCGCCCGCAATCCAGGCGCAATCGCGCCAAAATCGGTGGCTGCGCCAAAGCTGTTCTTCCGGCAGATTGCGAATGAGCCTGACGATCCAAATTGCCAGCAGCGCCGCCAGCGTTTCGGGATAAATCTGCCCCATATAGACGATGAGCGGGACGGTAAACGCCATGACGAGCCAGGTCATGAAGGCCGCCCGCAGCGAGTGAAAAAGTTCCCCTGCCAGCAAAAAGACCTGCCCCATCAGCAGCGCAGCAATCAGATTCATTTGCAATGTGGCGCCGAACCGCCCGCCGAGCGCGTAGCCGGGGAGCAGTGTGTGGGGATAGACGCCTTTATGACGATAGGAATAGATCGTAGTCTCATTGACCTGATCGCCGAACGCAGGCTGCAATTCATCCCAGTAAAACGAGGCGTAATCTTTATCGCGATAATTGTTGAATAAATTGGTATCGCCATCATGCCAGAGGCTATGCGTAATCAGGAGGTAATGCGGCTCGTCGCCGGTGGTCGTAAAACGGTAGTAATGATACCATGAAATCAACGCATACACGACAACGGCGGTGATAACGAGCATCCGATGGAGGCGCTGAGACGCTGCCGCGCCGCCCGATTCTGGCTGCGCCGCGATGTTGCGCCATACCCCGCCGCACCAGATCGCCGCTTTTGCACATACCATGACCAGATAGAGCGCGGAACAGACCAAATACGGCGCAGGCAGCGCAGGCGCGACGATTTCAATTCCTAAAAAGCCGAGCAGAAGCAGATAGGTGGCGTCGTCATAATCTCGGCAGCGGCAGAAGGCCGCCTGCTCGTCTCCGCCTGGGCGCAGCATGATGGCATAGGCTGTGCTGAACAGGGCATAACAGACAGGAATGGCGACAAGATAAAACCTGCTCAAATTTCCGGGCGCGTCAATCCCCGCCAGCGTCCAGAGATATTCGGAGGCGTACCCGAACGCGCCCGCAGCCGCATAGCGAACCAGCAGCGGCATGCTTGCATGCAGAAGACGAAGAACATTAGTCATATTTTCTCATCCAGGCATTTATGCGAATTCGACACAAATCATCGAACATTTTAGCGGCGTCAACGACCGCATTCACGCGGCTATTGGGGTTATTGATCCATTGGATCGGCACTTCTCGAATCGCATAATGATGACGCGCCGCGATGAACAACACTTCGACATCGAAACTGAAATGATTGATGCGCTGGAGCGCAAAGATCGCCCGCGCCGCCTCGCCGCGAAAACATTTGAATCCGCATTGCGTATCGGCAAACGGCGTGAGCGCGAAGGCTCTGGCAAACAGATTGAAGACTTTGCCCATGTATTCGCGGTAAAATGGCTGATGGCGGCGCACGTCCGATGCCGCCAGCCCTCGTGAACCAATTGCGATGTCGCAGCCGGACTGGAGAACGGCGAAGAGTTTTTCCACTTCCTGAATCGGCGTGGAAAGATCCGCGTCAGTAAACAAGACGAATTCCCCGACCGAGGCGAGCACCCCGCGCCGGACGCTGAATCCTTTGCCGCGATTTTGCTCGTTTCGCAACAGCACGCCGCGCGGCTCCGTCGCAAAAAACGCTTCGACGACTTGACAGGTCGCATCCGAACTGCCATCATCCACGACGATCACTTCATACGCATACCGCTGCCGCCGCAAATACGCATACACGCCGCGCAGCGTCTCAGGAAGGCGTTGTTCCTCATTATAGGCCGGAATAATGACAGAAAGCGTAATCGGCGTATTCATAGGCGATGTTCCTTATAAGTACGCCGATTCAGTAATTTTTAACAGCACTTCGTACCGCCGACGTCCTCGTCGGCACGTCAAAAAGAGGCCGACGAGGACGTCGGCGGTACGAAACGCTATTAAAAACTCATGAAACAGCGTAATAGGTTCTTTGAACTCTTAGAACTCTTATAGAAAAGATGGGGGGGAATGTCAAAAGGTTTTTCATCTTTTTGGGGATTTTCGGGTTGACAGAAGCACGGCCATGACGTTGAACAGCCGCGTTACAGATAGAGCCAACCCCTCGATTCATCGTGGGGGCGACGGTTGGCGTAATATTCATCCCAAACGTATGTTTTAAAGAAAGGCATTTTGCATGGTGACGTCAACCGCGCTGCTGCTGCTCTGCGGCATGTCGTTTGTTGCCGGATTTGTGGATAGCATTGCTGGCGGCGGCGGGCTGTTGCTGCTCCCGTCGTTTCTGCTGGCAGGGCTTCCGCCGCAATCCGCATTAGGCACGAATAAATTTTCGGCGATGTTCGGAACAGCGACCGCGTTAGTCAATTTTGCGCTTCAAAAGAAAGTTCTCTGGAAAATTGCCGCGATTGGCCTGCTGTTTACCATGCTTGGCGCGGTGAGCGGGACGAAATTGGTCTTATTCTGCGATCAGGCGACGACCGCAAAAATCATCCTGTTTTTGCTTCCCGTAACCGCCGTGTTGACGTTTCTGCCGAAAAAACGCCTCAAAACATCGCTGGCAGAATTTTCGAAGACAAATTTGTATCTGCATGTGCCGGTGATGTGCGGAGTCATCGGATTTTACGACGGATTTTTCGGGCCGGGAACCGGCACGTTTCTGATTTTCGGCTTTTATCTGTTCTTAGGATTACATCTGATTCAGGCGTCAGCCATTGCCAAAGTGTTTAATTTAGCCTCGAATGTCAGTTCGTTTGCGACGTTCGCCCTGGCGGGAAAAGTCCTCTATACGCTCGGCCTGCCGATTGCGCTTGCCAATATGCTTGGCGGCTATCTCGGCAGCCATCTCGCGATCCGGCGCGGACAGCGGTTGATTCAATCGCTGCTGTTGGCTGTGTTCTTCTTGCTGTTTGTGACGGTGATGTTCAAAATCAGGCACGGTTTCTAACTGGAACGCTGTCAGACACCTTTGAGGTGTCTGACAGTTCATGTTACGCAGCAGGCAGCCAGACGCGAAATGTCGTGCGCCCCGGCTGGCTGTCACAGTCGATAG
>CAZMEO010000095.1:0-7216 GCA_964565315.1 uncultured Candidatus Moduliflexus sp.
ATAATGCCAGCAGCGCGGGCATTTCTCGCCTGCGGCTCTGGACACCTTGACCGCCAAATTCGGTACGGTCTCGCTGCGAACCGCATCCGCAGGAATCGGCGCGTCGTCGCCATAGACGGTCGCCGCCGAGACGATGCAGATATCGGCGAGGTCGTTTTCGAATTGGCGCAGCAGCGTCAGCGTTTCGCCGGAGGCATAGACGGCGATCTGCGCGTCGAGCGACAGGCCGATTGCTTTGTTTTGACGCGCAATTTCAAGCGGCTTCAAAATTTCGCTGCGAATCTCGCCCAACTTTTCCCACCGCGCATTCAACGCCTCGTCCATCCAGGCCGGATTGACCTTCGGGAAATCTTGCAGATGCACGCTTTTGCCGTCTTTCGCAAGATAGCCCCAGCATTCTTCGGCGGTAAACGAGAGAATCGGCGCCATCAATTTTACCATCGCGTTCAAGATTTCATACATCGCCGTTTGACCGGAACGCCGCGCTTTCGAAGTCGCTTTCGCCGTGTACATGCGGTCTTTCAGCACATCGAGATAGAACGCGCTCATATCCACAACGCAGAAATTATGGAACGCATGGAAAAAGATATGAAATTCGAAATCTTCATACGCCTTCCAGACGCGCTGAATCAGCAGTTGCAGGCGATGCAGCGCCCAGCGGTCAATTTCCAGCATTTCGTCGTATTTCACGGCATCTTTGGCCGGGTCGAAATCCGACAGATTGCCGAGCATATAGCGGCAGGTGTTGCGAATCCGGCGATAGGCGTCGGCGATCCGCTTCATCATGTCCATCGAAATCGAAATATCGGAGGTGTAATCTTCCGTTGAAACCCAGAGTCGCAGGATTTCCGCGCCATATTGTTTGATGACATCCTGCGGCGCGACGACATTGCCGAACGATTTCGACATTTTGCGCCCCTGTTCATCCACGATATAGCCGTGCGTCAAGACCGATTTATAGGGCGCAGCCCCGCGCGTTCCGACCGCTTCCAACAGCGAGCTATGAAACCAGCCGCGATGCTGATCCGTGCCTTCGAGATACATATCCACCGGCCAAGGAAGTTCCGGCATTTTCGGCTCAATGACTGCCGCGTGGCTTGTGCCGGAATCGAACCAGACATCAAGAATATCGGTTTCTTTTCGGAACGACGTGCTACCGCATTTCTCGCATTTCGTGCCGGGCGGCAGCAATTCGGCAAGCGGCAGATCGAACCAGACATCCGCGCCGCCGGTTTCGACCTTTTGGGCAACAAAATCGACAATATCCTGTTTCAGCAGAATCTCGCCGCACTGCTCGCAATAGAGCGCGACAATCGGCACGCCCCAGTTGCGCTGGCGCGATAGACACCAATCCGGGCGGCCTTCGACCATGCTGTAAATCCGCTCCTGCCCCCAATCGGGAATCCAGCGCACCTTGCGGATTTCTTGCAGCGCCTTCTGCCGTAAATCGTTTTTCTCTAAAATGACGAACCATTGCGCGGTGGCGCGGAAAATCACCGGCTTGTGGCAACGCCAGCAATGCGGATATTGATGCTCGATTTTCTCCGTTCCCATCAAATCGCCTTGCTGCCGGAGGAGTTCGATAATCGGCTTATTCGCCTCGAAGACCTGCATTCCGGCGAAGCGTTCCACGTCGCTCGTAAATTTGCCCTGATGATCCACCGGCGCGTAAATCTCCATGCCGTATTTCAAGCCGGTGTTGTAGTCGTCCTGCCCATGTCCCGGCGCGGTATGCACGCAGCCCGTGCCTTGATCCAGCGTCACGTAATCGGCCAAGACGCATTTCGAGGCGCGATCAATAAACGGATGGCGGCATTCCAAATGCTCCATTTTTGCGCCCGCAAATTTCGCCAACACGACGTAATTCTGCCAGTTGAAACGCTGTACCAGGTTTTCTAAAAACGCTTCGGCCACGATAAATGTCTCTGCGCCGACTTCGACCGCGACGTAGGTAAAATCAGGATGAAACGCGATGCCGAGGTTGGCAGGCAGCGTCCAGGGCGTCGTCGTCCAGATAATCACAGAGACCGCTTTTCCGGCTAATTCCGGCGCAATCTCGGACGGATCGGATGACAGCCGGAATTTGACGAAAATTGACGGCGACGCATGATTTTCATATTCGACTTCGGCTTCCGCCAGCGCGGTTTCGCAGGAAATGCACCAGCGCACCGATTTCAGGCGTTTTTCCACGCCGCCGTTGCCGACAAATTTGCCGAATTCCCGCATGATAATCGCTTCATACGGAAAATCCATCGTAATATAGGGATGTTCCCAATCGCCGAAGACGCCGAGTCGTTTGAATTCGTCGCGTTGAATATTGATATATTTATTGGCATATTCGCGGCAGAGTTTTCGGATTTCGCTTTTGACCAATTGTTTGCGTTTTTCGCGCAGTTCGACTTCGACTTTATGTTCAATCGGAAGGCCGTGACAATCCCAGCCCGGAATATACGGGGAATCATACCCCATCATGGTGCGGGTTTTAATAATAATGTCTTTTAAAATTTTATTTAACGCATGACCGATATGAATATTGCCGTTCGCATACGGCGGGCCGTCGTGCAGCACGTATTGCGGGCGCCCGGCTGATTTTCTGCGCACTTGTTGATACAAGTCTTCTTCTTCCCATTTTTTCAGCATTTCCGGCTCGCGCGTCTGCAAATTCGCCTTCATGGGAAACTCAGTTTTAGGTAAATTTAATGTCTCTTTATAATCCATACAAGAAAGAAGAAAAAGGGCGAATCGGCGAATTTGTCGCGCAATTCAGCCCTTCTCCCATCGAGAAAATGATAATAGATTGCATCTCAGAGAGTCGAAAAGAAAAGAGATTGCGTCAGATTGCGAAAACAAGGGGCGTTTGTCAAGGGAAAATTGCCCGGCGCTGCGAAGGTGAAACAGGGGGGACGCAAAATCGAAAAGCAGGTGGTAATTTTTTCGACATTGCGACTGATTTCTTGACAAAATTTCCGCCATTTTTTAGGCGTGCTGCAACGTAACATTATTGCGTTTTAACAAACTTCTCATACAGCATGAACACTTCTCAACAACATTGTGGCATTACTGATGTTCGGAATAGCGTATTCCGTAGACGTCGCCCGCTTTCGTGGGAATGATGCCGCTCTGTTCGTAGCTTCTATCATTCCGGCGAAAGCGGGAATGCGCCTCTCACGGCTTTTTCAATCTGTTTTTCTGTTTCAATTCATAACATAAGCAATTGTGTCATTGCGCGAAGCGTCAGCGGCGATGCGCCCTGTTCGGGCATATTGCGCGACGTTCGCGATGAAAAAGGAAATCTCTTATGGAACATGTCAGCAAAAAAATAAAGGTGGCGATTATCGGCGCATCCGGCTACAGCGGCGTCGAACTCGTCAAAATCCTTTTGAAGCATCCCGGCGTGGAATTGGCGCATGTCATCGGCGCGTCCACCGTCGGACAGCGGCTTGATAATATCTATCCGATTTTTCGGAAAAAGACCGATCTGGTCATGGAGTCGTTTCAATTGGATGTCTTAAAGACGATGGATATGGTCTTTCTCGCGCTGCCGCACGGCGAGGCGATGAAGCAAGCGCCGGAACTGCTCGACGCGGGTATTCGTGTGATTGATTTCAGCGGTGATTTTCGGTTTAAATCCGCCGCGATCTATGAACAATGGTACGACCTGCCGCATACCGCCCCGGCGTATCTCGACAAAGCGGTGTACGGCCTGCCGGAACTGTTCAAAAGTCAGATTCAAAACTGCCAGTTCGTCGCGAATCCGGGCTGCTATCCCACCAGCGCGATTTTGGCGCTTGCGCCGGTCTTCGGCCTTGAGTACATCGCGACCGACGCCATTTCGATTGCCTCAATGTCCGGCACGTCGGGCGCGGGCAAAAAAGCGAAGCTCGATTTGATTTTTTCCGAAGTCAACGAAACCGTGAAAGCCTACCGCGTCGGCAATCATCAGCACACGCCGGAAATCAAAGCAATTCTGGAGCAGGTCGCCGGAAAAGCAGTGAATCTCGCCTTCGTGCCGCATCTGCTGCCGATTACGCGGGGGATTTACACAACGATTGCGCTGCCGCTGAAAACGCAAGTGGCGCGGGACACGATTTTGAAGGCGTATCAGGAGTTTTACCAGGACGCGCCATTCGTGCGGATTCTCGAAGATCGCGCCCCGGAAATGAAATTCGTCAATGACACGAACTTCTGCGACATCGGCGTGGCGATAGACATCACGCAAAAGTTCGTCATTATCAATTCGACAATTGACAATTTAGTGAAAGGCGCAGCCGGGCAGGCGGTTCAGAACATGAACCTCATGGCCGGATTCGCCGAAACGGAGGGCTTATAATGCGAGTCATCGAAGGAGGCGTCACAGCGGCTGCCGGATTCACGGCGGCGGGCGTTAATTGCGGCATCAAAACCGGGCGGAACGATTTTGCGATGGTGGCGTCGGATATTCCGGCGTCTGCCGCCGCCATGTTCACGACCAACAAAGTCGCGGCTGCGCCGGTCGTATTCGACAAAGAACAACTCACGAAAACGTCGTATATTTCGGCGATTGTGGCCAATTGCGGCGTGGCGAACGCCTGCACCGGCGAACGCGGCTTGCAGGACGCTCGCGACACGGCGGCGAAAGTGGCGGAAGTCTTGAAAATCAAAGGCGAACAGGCGTTAGTCTGCTCGACTGGCGTCATCGGCTCGTTCTTGCCGATGGAGAATATTCTGCAAGGCGTGGAACTCGCGGCGGCGCAGCTTTCCCGCGACGGTCATCTTGAGGCGGCGAAAGCGATTATGACGACTGACACGAAATCAAAGGAAATCGCCGTCGAAGTCGAAACCGCGAAACCGGCGTATCGCATCGGCGGCATGGCGAAAGGGTCGGGCATGATGAAGCCGAACATGGCGACGATGCTTGTCTTTCTGACGACCGACGCGAATCTCCAGCCGGAAACGCTGAACGCCGCGCTGCGACAGGCGGTCGAATTGTCGTTCCATCGCATCAGCGTGGATAACGACACCAGCACGAACGACACCGTAATTTTGCTGGCGAACGGCGAATGCGGCGGCGAGGAAATCTTGCCGGAGACGCCGGAATTTCAGGAGTTTTGCGCCGCGCTGAATTACGTCTGCATCGAGCTTGCAAAAATGCTCGCGCGCGACGGCGAAGGGACGACGAAGTTGATCGAAATCCAGATTCAACACGCCGCGAGCGACGCCGACGCCCTGACTGGAGCGCGGGCGGTGGCGGATTCGTATTTGGTCAAAACTGCAATTAACGGCGGCGATCCGAACTGGGGGCGCATCATCGCTGCGCTCGGTTACGCGGGCATCGCGCTGACACCGGAAAAGGTGACGCTCCACATCAACGGCGCTCCGATTTTGCAGGAAAATTTCCAGCAGCCCGGCACACGCGCCGAACTGCGGAAACTTCTTGCGACCGATACGATTAACATCGTGGCGGATTTGGGCATCGGCGACGGCCAATGCACCTTCTGGACATCCGACTTGAGCAACGAGTACGTGGATATTAACGCGAAATATACGACATGATTTCCGCCACGAATGGCACGAATAACATTTAACGCAAGAGACGCGAATGGCGCAAAAGACGCAAACGTGACATGTTTTTAACGCTTGCGCCCATAGCGTCTCTTGCGCCTTTTGCGTTAAATAATCGTTTATGAAAAATAAAATGTTGACCGAAGCCTTGATTGAGGCGCTGCCGTACATCCAAAAATTTGCGGGGAAAGTGATCGTCGTGAAATACGGCGGGGCGGCGATGGTGGATGAACAATTGAAAGTCAGTTTCGCGCAGGATATTTCGCTGCTGTCGCATCTCGGCATGAAAATTGTCGTGGTGCATGGCGGCGGCAAGGAAATCTCCGATCTCGCCGAAAAGCTGAATCTTGAAACGCAATTCGTGCAGGGGAAGCGCGTCACGGACGAAAAAATGATGGACATCGTCAAGATGGTGTTGGCGGGCAAAATCAACAAAGAGATCGTCTGCAACCTGAACCGGCAGAATGTCAAAGCAGTCGGTCTCAGCGGGCAGGACGGCAATCTGTTGAAATGCCGCAAGCTCTTCCTCGAAACCGGCGAAGACATGGGCTGGGTCGGCGAAGTGATTCACGTCAACACGAAAATCCTGCTCGACATGATGAATGACGGCCTGATTCCGGTCATCGCGCCGATTGGTTACGACGACGAGGGCAATTCATATAATATTAACGCCGATTCCGCCGCCGGAGACATTGCGGCGGCATTCCCAGCGGAAAAGCTGATTTACCTCAGCGACGTGCCGGGCGTGCTCATCGAAGGGGAGCGTATCGCCAGTCTTGACGAAGAAACCGCGAACACGATGATCGCCAACGGCCAGATTACCAGAGGCATGATTCCGAAAGTGCATTCCGCGTTCGACACGCTGCATCAGGGCGTCAAGAAAGTTCACATGCTCGATGGTCGTGAAGTCCATTCGCTCTTAATCGAAATTTACACCGATTCCGGGATCGGCACGCAGTTTGTGAGGGAATAACGGCAAGGTGTCACCACGAAACACACAAAACACACGAAAAGAATAGCACACTGATTGGACTGATCATGCTGAACAATCCTGATAATAAAAATTATAAAAAATCAGTGTCAATCAGTTCAATCAGGTCATCAGTGTTCTATTCTTTTCGTGTGTTTTGTGTGTTTCGTGGTAAATAATTACACTATGACAACACAAGAAATTATTGCGCAAGAGCATGACTATATCATGCAAACATATAAGCGCTTTCCGATTGTCCTGACAAAGGGCGAAGGCGTGCGGGTGTGGGATAATGACGGGAAATGTTATCTCGATTTTCTCGCTGGAATCGCCGTGAACGCGCTCGGCTACAATCATCCGGTTATCCGCGAAACGATTCGAAAGCAGGCTGACGGATTGATTCACACATCAAACCTGTTTTACACGCAGAACCAGATCGCGCTGGCAAAACTCATGACCGAACATTCCGGCATGGGGCGGGCGTTCTACTGTAACAGCGGCGCTGAGGCGAATGAAGGCGCGTTCAAATTGGCGCGGAAATGGGGCAAAGGCCGCTTTGAGATTCTGACCGCGCTCCAATCGTTTCACGGGCGGACGCTCGCGGCGATCACGGCGACCGGCCAGACCAAATATCAGGACGGCTTCGCGCCGCTGATGCCGGGCTTTCGCTATGTGCCGTTCAACGATTTGGACGCGATTCGCCAG
>CAZMEO010000095.1:7316-8609 GCA_964565315.1 uncultured Candidatus Moduliflexus sp.
GCGCGGCGCGAAGTGGCGGATGTGTTCGAGCCGGGCAATCACGCCTCCACGTTCGGCGGCGGCGAATTCGTCTGCGGCGTGGCGCTCGCGTTCGTCAATCTGCTGTTCAATGAAGGTTTGCTCGATCATGTCGTCAAAATGGGCGACCTGCTGCTGTCGAAACTTAAGGCGTTGCAGGCGACATATCCGAACGCGATTGCCGACGCTCGCGGTCTCGGCTTAATGGCGGGCTTGCAATTCCGCGACGCAATTGCGGCGGGAGACGTTGGCGCAAAATTACGCGAACATGGCCTGTTGACAGCGACCGCAGGCGGCAATGTCGTCCGCTTCGTGCCGCCGCTTGTGATTCAGCCAGCCGACATCGAGGAAGCGATTTCAATTCTCGACAACACTATCGGCCAATTGGTGTAATACCAATTGGATTGAAATAACCATATATCTCGTAGAGACGTCCCGGCGCGGGGCGTCTCTACCGTTGGTATCAGTAAATTAACCCTGTCAGATTCGAGAATTCTGGCAGCGTTTAGAATATCAAACCGTATGCCCATCAACTATAATGACGCTGCTAACACGTATGATAATACAAGAGACGCTAATGAGGCTCTTCTGGAAATATTTAATGCGAAGATGCATTTTTCAGCGCAAACGACCATCTTAGATTTTGGATGTGGAACAGGAAACTATCTTCGGACAATTCACACGAAATATCACTCGAAATGTTTCGGCATTGAGCCTGCGGATGGGATGCGTGAAAAAGCGATTCAAAAAAATCAGAGAATCGCAATAATCAAAAAAGGGGATCATCTTCACATTCCTTTCGACGATAACTCGTTTGATTTTATCTACATGACAGATGTGATCCATCATATCCCTGCTCTTTCTGCCCTGTTTGCCACGCTCTGGAAAAAATTACGGCCAGATGGCATGGTTGCGATTGTCACAGAGTCGTATCAACAGATCGAGACGCGCTGGTATAATCGCTATTTCCCGTCGTTAGCGATGAATGAGAAAGGGCGTTATCCTGAGATCGAAGAGATTGAAACAGAAGCAACCGGGCAGGGATTTATTGCGGAAGGCAGGCAGATCAAAGAAAGCGAACCAACTGCGACCGTCTCCGAGCATTTTATCAAGATGGTTGCAGAAAAGAATTATTCGATGTTTCGCTTGCTGGAGCATGAAGAATATCAAGTTGGACTCGCAAGGTTGAAACAGGACAAGGGAAAAACAATCATGGCTGATCATCATGGGGAAACAGTTGTCTGGTTAAGGAAACCCCGATATTGTTAAATTCTG
>CAZMEO010000095.1:8709-11356 GCA_964565315.1 uncultured Candidatus Moduliflexus sp.
GATAAAACGTAATCGTCCATCAGGAATGCGCCTTGAATGGAGACGCATTCCTGCCTCCTTAATTCACGGCGCAGCGGCGGCATCATGGCGCGGGAACGTCACGGTAGCTATCGTCGCCTCTTTCGGAGTGCTGCGTATGGTCAATTCGCCGCCATGCAGCCGGGCGAGTAATTGCGCAATCACTACCCCCAACCCGATTCCCTGTTGTTCGTAGCGATCCCGGTCGAACTGCCGGAATGCGCCGATAGCGGCGATTTGTTCCGGCGTCATGCCGCGCCCGTAATTGGTGACGCTCAGGGTAAAGGTCGTGTTATTCATGTCGCTGCTTACTAAAATCGGCGTGCCGATTTCGGAGAATTTCAGCGCGTTATCCAGCAACTCCAACAAGATTTTTCCTAAACTTTCTTCATTGATCCAAATTTTGGCGTTCGTGAACGAGAGCATGACATCATCGCTGCGCGCAGCTTTTGCCGCCAGTCCTGACGCGATATCTGTCAACACGGTTTTGGTATCTACTAATTCATTGCGGCACCATTCTGAGGTTTTCTGCCGTTCTGCATTATTGGTGAGTTGCAGTAATTCGATATGCAGCACGGTATTTTCAATCAGGTGTTCTAAGCGCAGCGCATCCTCGTTGATATAGGTGGCAAGGCGGATGATTTCTTCGCCATTTTGTTCTGCCACTAATTCAAGACCATAGGAACGCAAAAATTCTGACAGCCCTAAGATGCCTTGCAGCGGAGTGCGAAGCTCGTGCGGCAAGGCGCGATTAATCTGCTGTAAGGTTTGCGCCTGTTTGAACGAATTTTCGTAGCGTTCCAATCTGGTTTGAATGGCGGACAACAGGTCATCAACCTCGAATGGTTTCGTCAGATAATCGTCAGCGCCTAATTCCATGCCTTTGCGGAGTTCGCCCATCGTAGATTTCGCGGTGAGAAATATAAATGGAATGTCGGCGGTTTCCGGGGCATGACGAAGTTCGATCAACACGCCGTAGCCTCCCAATTCCGGCATGACAATATCGCAGAGAATCACATCCGGGCGCGATTCCTTGACCAGTTGCAGGCCAATCCGTCCATTTTCAGCCTGCGCAATCTCATAGCCTTCGTATGTCAGCAACTCCGCAATCGAATGCCGTATCTGCTGATCATCTTCGATGACAAGAATCTTTTTCATGGCCGTTCCTCCCAGTCATATCCATTTTCATTTTTTCAATGGTATGTGTGATTGATGTAATATCAGTAATTACGGCTATTGGCCTGACATTTATTACAAATACCGTGCCATGCAATGTGTTCTGGTGAGTGTGCCTTGTTGCAGGGGGAGATGAGGTGTGCTTATGCTGGAGAACGATACTGTGAAAATTTGTAACAGCGACAGAATTGGTTTGAAGAAGGATTTCACGATTTTGGCGTGATCACCGAGGTTCAAACTCAAGCCGCACCTGTAGAAATCTGAAACGTTATTCGAGATGATACTGTTTAATCTTATTGAGCAGCGTTTTGCGGGTAATTCCCAACTCGTTCGCCGCATGGGTGCGGTTTCCCTCCCAGCGCATCAGTGCGTCGGCAAGCGCCTGGCGTTCGATCTCCTGAAGCGTGCCGCGAGAGGGCTGATATTTCGGCGTGGCGGGCGTCAAGCCTAAATCTTTGAGGGTAATCGTGTCGGTGTCCGCCAAAATGACGGCGCGTTCAATCAAGTTCTCTAATTCCCGCACATTGCCGGGAAAATCATACGCTTCTAAGGCGTGGAGCGCATTGGGGGCAATGCCGCAAATGTTTTTGCCGATCAGCGCGTTGAAGCGCTGAATGAAACGCCCGGCCAGCAAAGGGATGTCCTGCTGCCGCTCGCTTAATGCCGGGACGGGGATGCGGATCACGTTCAGGCGGTAAAACATATCCTCGCGAAAGCGCTCTTGCCGCACGAGGTCTTCAAGGTCTTTATTCGTCGCCGCGATAATTCTGACATCAATCGGCAGGCTGCGCGTTCCGCCTAAACGCTGGATTTTTCGTTCCTGAAGCACGCGCAGCAGCTTGCCCTGAAGATGCAGCGGCATGTCGCCGATTTCGTCAAGCAGCAGCGTGCCGGATGAGGCCATTTCAAACAGGCCGATTTTGCGGGCTGCCGCGCCGGTGAACGCCCCTTTTTCATAGCCAAACAATTCGCTTTCCAGCAGATTTTCAGGGACGCCGCCGATATTCACCGCCAAAAACGGCTTCTCGGCGCGGAGCGAGTGCTGGTGAATCGCTCTGGCAATCACTTCTTTGCCCGTGCCGCTTTTGCCGGTAATCAGAACCGTCGAAGGCGTCGGCGCAATTTTTTCGATGAGCGCTTTGATGCCGACCATCTGCGGACTGCCGCCGATCCAATTTTCCCAATCAGATTGGCTGCTTCTGCTGCGTTCGACAATCCGCGAAAGCCGCTGATTCTCAATGATGCGTTTCAGCCGCATGAACAGCACTTCCGGCTCGAACGGCTTGACCACGTAATCTTGCGCGCCGAGCTTCATCGCATCAACGGCATCGTTGATTTCGCCATAGCCCGACATCATCAACACGGGGACAGCCGGGCCGTCGTTCTGAATCCAGCGCAGCAACTCAAGCCCGTTCATGCCCGGCATGTTCAAATCCGTCACCACCGCGTCGAA
>CAZMEO010000096.1:0-11354 GCA_964565315.1 uncultured Candidatus Moduliflexus sp.
GCCGTTTTTTTTCGATTTCGCTGAAATTGCCGCACGGCGCGTTTATGATCGTCGTAATTCGTCGAAAATTGATGGCTGCCGTCGTTTTTCGCGACAAAATAGAGATATTTCACATTCGCCGGGCGAATCGCCGCGAGGATCGAGGCTTTGCCCGGACTCGCTATTGGCCCCGGCGGCAAGCCTTTCCGCAGATAGGTGTTGTACGGCGTATCAGTTTGCAAATCGGTTCTCGTCAGGTTGCCGTTAAAATTCGGAATGCCGTAAATCACGGTCGGATCGCTGTCCAATTTCATGCCGATGCGCAGCCGGTTGCGATACACGGCAGCGATCAATTCGCGCTCTTCCGGGACTTGTGCTTCTTCCTCGACAATGGACGCGAGCGTGACGACTTCATGAATCGTCATTCCTTTTTGCGCGATTTCCTGCCGCAAATCTGGCGTCATCACCTTCCAGAATTCTTCGACCATCATTTGCGCCAATGTTTCAGCGGTCGTTTCTCGCGCGATCTGATAGGTGCTGGGAAACAGATACCCTTCCAGGCTGTCCGCTGAAATATTAAAGCGAGCGGCATTCTGTTTATTGAATACAAACGCGAGAAACGCTGCGTTATCAAAACTGCGTTCTGCCAGCACATCCGCGATTTGCCGCGCCGTGTAGCCTTCTGGAATCGTGATGGAACGCGCATAGACTTTGCCGTCTTGCAGCATCTTCAGCACATTCGTCGGCAGCATGGCGGTCGTGAATTGATATTCGCCCGCTTTCATCGTCTTGCCGCTGCGATAGAATCGGGAGAGCAACATGAACAGATGTTTGTTGCGAATCACCGATTCGGCTTCCAGCATTTCCGCGATTTTGCGTCCCGACGAGCCGGATGGAATCAGCACGATTCGCTCTGTTCCAAGCGTTTCCGGCGGCACGGCCAAAAACATGTAGCCGATATACCCGGCAACACCGACTGCTCCAAAAAATACCAACAGCGTCAACCAGAGAAACGGAGGGCGCTTTTTCGGCGGCGCAGGCGGCTGCGTCAAATCAAGCAGAAGTTCGCCGTCGTCTTTGCCCTGTTTTTCAATGTCGTCATTGTCATTCATGCGTGTCATCTTACAAATATTGTGGAAGATAGGCAAGGAAAAACTGCGATATTCGGACAAGCTGTCGGACACGTTGAACGTGTCTGACAGCTATTTTTTGACAGCGCCGCGAATCCAGGACATCAGGCCGTTGATCGCCATGCCGAGCAGCATCACATACAGCAGCGCGACGAACCGCACGTCTTTCACGTAATAGAGGCCAATCCCAATCACATCCACAATGATCCAATAGACCCAGCTTTCAATCCGCTTCTGCGCCATCAGCCACATCGCCGAAAAACTCATGATCGTCGTCAGCGCGTCAAGATACGGCAGCGACGCGGGCTGCGGAAACCAGGTCGGCGCAAGGAGGTGAATCCGGCTCATCAACAGGCCGGTCAACGCGGAAATAACGGCAGTCGCGGCCATCCAGACGGCAGCGACGCGCCCGGAACTCCACCGGACGGGAATCGGCTGGCCGGTCTGCTGGCTCGGCGTGAGCCAGCGCCACCAGCCATACGCGCTGGCGATCAGATAATAGACTTGCTCGACCGTATCGGAATACAATTGAATTTGATAAAACAGCGCCATGTAGAGCAGCACGCTGACGATACCGACCGGCCACGTCAGGATATTGCGCCGCGCAATCAGCCAGACCGACCATAAATAGAAGATCGTCCCGATGAATTCGATGTAACTCATCGGATAATTCAACACCGTAAAAAATATTTTATTGACACTGAACCATTCGAGCATAAGCCAAAACGACTTGAGTAATATGTTCGATATAACAAGTGATAGAACCAATTGTCGCTTTTAACGCAAAAGCCGCAAACGGCGCAAGCGACGCAAATGAATGCTGACAGTCGCGCCTTTTGCGTCGCTTGCGCCGTTTGCGTTACATTGTCAAGAGGTATTTTGATGCGATTATCCCTGCCGCCTGCTTTAGCCCATCGCCATTTGCCCGCATTCCTGATTAGCGCGGGGCTGCTTCTGACGCTGCCGTCGCTGTTCAGCGGCTTGCGGCTCGATGATTATCTGCATCGCGAGATGCTCAGCGGGCGCTTTTCCTGGTCAGTCAATGATGCGTCGCTCTTCGGATTATTCTCGTTTCTTGATGGCGATCCGGCGCGGATGGCGGACATGCGGGAACGCGGCTTCGCGCAGTGGTGGGCATATAACGGGGGGCGCGCCGTGTCCGAAACCTTGCGGCGTCTGCCGCTTCCGTTGTTTTGAATGATTCGGCGAATTCGCGCCCAAAGACAAGAAAAAACCCTGTCAGGGTTTGACATTCTGACAGGGTGAGTAAAGCCTGTTACGCGCTCTTCCGAACGCTTTTCCTGCTGACGAGCCGCTGGCTTCGTCCCATCGCTCTTGGCGCGAATGAGCCGCCTCTCGCTGCGCCTTTCGATTGAAAGCCTCTATTCTGGCCTCTTCGTCCCATATCAATCGGCTCTGCCGGAATGGACGCATCCGGCTCATATCCCTCAATCAGTTGTTTCGGAATCGGAGACTTCAGCAAGCGTTCGATGTCTTTCAGCAAGTGCTGCTCATCAACACAGACCAGCGAAACAGCTTTCCCCTGGCTGCCAGCGCGGCCAGTACGACCGATGCGGTGGATGTAATCTTCGGAAACGTTTGGGAGTTCGAAGTTGACGACATGCGGCAATTGTTCAATATCAAGCCCACGCGCCGCAATATCCGTTGCCACCAACACGCGCACGTCGCCGCGCTTGAAATCTGACAGCGCCTTTGTGCGCGCTCCCTGGCTTTTATTGCCATGAATCGCCGCAGCGCGGATGCCGTCTTGCGCGAGCTGCTCGCTCAGCTTGTTTGCGCCATGTTTGGTGCGCGTGAACACAAGCACTTGCTGCCAGTTTTGCGAATCAATCAAAAAGGAGAGGAGTTCGCGTTTCCGTTTGCGGTCCACCGGATGAATCACCTGTTCGACGCTTTCTTTCGCCGTATTGCGGCGAGCGACTTCAATCAGCACGGGCGATTTCAGCAGGCTTTCAGCTAATGCCTTGATGTCATCGGAAAACGTGGCAAAAAACAAGAGGTTCTGGCGCTTCTGCGGGAGCAGCGCCAATATCTTGCGAATATCGCGGATAAATCCCATGTCCAACATCCGATCTGCTTCATCCATCACGAGAATTTCGACGCCGGACAAATCCAGCGTACCTTGCTCGATATGGTCTAACAGGCGGCCTGGAGTCGCCACTAAAATATCAACGCCGCTGCGGAGGCGTTTGATCTGGGGTTGAATTTTTACGCCGCCGAAAATGACGGTCGAAGCGACTGGCAGATGTTTGCCGTAGGCCGTGACGCTTTCTTCGACTTGCGCGGCAAGTTCGCGGGTTGGCGTCAGGATGAGGGCGCGGATGCGGCGAGCGCCTTTGACAGGGGTTCGTTCGCTTAAACGCTGTAAGAGCGGCAATGCAAACCCGGCGGTTTTGCCTGTGCCGGTCTGTGCGCCTGCCATGATGTCTTTGCCCTCAAGAATAACGGGAATCGCCTGTCGTTGAATCGGAGTGGGGTTGTGATAGCCTTGTTCGGCAACTGCGCGGAGTAATTCGGATGAAAGACCGAGTGTCGTAAATGACATACTGCGTAATCCTTTTGTGAAGGCAGTTCAAACATACTCGCAATATATCATTCACACTAAAAAATAGCTGGACAATTGAATACTGAGTTATGACGTCTGCCTATTCTGATAATATTCGACGATGATCGTCATCGCCTTCTGCAAGTCTTCTTGCGCAGAGCCGCGTATCTGTCAAGGAGAAAATGCGTTCGGCGTGTTTTCCTCTTCCGATAACCCTGTCAGGGGTGGAGACCCTGGCAGGGTTTTTTGCGCATTTATTCTTCCGTGCTGGCGTTTTTTAGCAACTCGGCAATTTCGCTGAAACCAAGTTGTTCGGCGATAGCGATGGCAGAATCTCCGAGGTCTGACGATGTCGGGTCTGCGCCCGCATCCAGCGCGGCGGTCACGAAATCAACCGCGTTTTGTTTGACGGAAAAGATCAACACGTTATAGAGCAGGGCCGAGGATAGCTCCTCGTTTCCATATCCCGGTAGAACTTGCGCTCCGCCCATATAGATCACGTCGTCGCTCTCTTCTGCGCCGCCTGCGCCCGGCACGCCGTTTTCGCCATAGCTGACGAGCATGTAATCGCTTCCTTCGGCGTTGGAGAGGTAGTAAATCGGATTGCCCCACTCATCAAGGAGACTTCCCTCGTAATACGCCCCGCTGTAAGCGCCGCCGGAGAAATCTACCTCCGCAATCGGCGTGACGGTCGGATATTTCGGATAGGTGTTATTATCCACCAGCCACGAACCAAGCGCCGTCGAGTATGACTGCATAATGCCCGCCGTGTCGCCTGGCAGTTCGGCGTCACCGCTTGCCCCTTCATCGCCCTCGATGAGGTCGCCGACATCCCCGGCTTCTTCTTCCACTGCTTCCCAGATCGGATTCGACAGCAGCAGCGTTCCCTCTTCCTGATAATCCGCCGGATGCGCAAACGTGCTTTGAAGTTGCTGCATGCCGTCAGGCGCGTTGACATACTTTTCGAAGAACTTGTTGGTCACGTTTTTGACAAGCAGCGCTAAGGCGTCGGTGCTTTGAACCGTCGCCAATTCGACGCGCCCGGATTGGACGGTCAGATAGGACAGATTGCCGCCGACTGACGAAGCCGCCGCGAATACGTCGGCAAAGAGGTCGTTCACCACCGGCATCACCATCGGGCGCGGATAATGTAAGCCGCCGGGAAGTGTGCAGAACAGCGTGTTTTCATCATCCACAAACAGCCCTTCCAGCGCGAGTGGAATGTCAAGCCCGCTTTCCAGCAATTTCTGCTCGAATTCCTCTGCGCCGCCTTCATCATACATTTTCTGCGTTGCGGCGAGGAATGCGTCTAATTCGCGATGCGCCACGTCTTCTAAGCCGGTCAGCGTGTCGAACATCTCTGGAAGCAGCCGGAACGGCCTGACAATGCCGAATATCGAGGCATTAGGCGGAATGCGATCTATCAGTTTGGCAATTGCCGCAGAGAGCGGCGGATAGGCGGCGTTGACAATGGCGTCGAATTGCGCCGCGTCTGCCGCGCCGGTATAGACCAATTCTGCGTCACCCGCCGCTTTGACGAACATGATCCGGCGATTGACGAGTTCATGCTGCTGATAGCCGAAGATGCCGCGCCGCGTCGTAAACATATCGTTCGAAATCAGCTTCTTGACGCCGTTGCCAGCGTTTTCGGCGGTGAAGGAATTGGCATAATTTACAAACGGTTTCGCCGTCAGCAGCGATTCATACAATGTCTGTTTCTGGGCGCTGTTTTGCACTGTGACCTCCGCTTTTTCCTTGAAATACGGCTCGATGACACCGGCAGGAAGCAGCATCAGGCGATGCGTGAACGGTTCGTTCGCGAGGCGGTCGGTTTGCGCTTTGCCCCACGCCCACAAGGTCGCAAATTGGCTGAAATCGGTTTTTAACGACATCGGAATCACGCTGCGCAGCGTCCAATCTGCTTTTGATGCCAACGTTGGGCAGACCTGCTGGCTCAGCAGATACGTTTTGAGCGCGGTGAAGCCTTCAGTCGGCAGCGATTTCGCCGCGAGTTCTTTTTCGATTTCGGTCAGCATGGCGCTGATCAGCGGCGAGGCTTCGCCCTGCGGCTGTTTGCCAATCGCAAACAAAGCATTCTTCTCGCCCGGCAGCGACGTGAGTGCGCTTTTTAATGTGTCAAGCGGGAGCGGCTGGATCATGTTCTCCGCCAGAATATCTTTTGAAAAAACCGCAAACGCAAGCTGTTGATAGACTGCGTCAAGGTCGAGGCTGACGACGAGGCCGTGTAAATTCGTGAGCAATTGCGCGAGCCAGTTCAGCAGCACGCGATTGATGCCGGTCGCATACGCCTCGGCGTAATCAACAAGTTGATCGAGGTCTTGCAGGCCGAACTCGATGCGCAGCCTGGTATCGAGCAGCATTCGGTCTGCAACCGGAATTTCGGCAAGGCTGTTGCGAATCTCCGTAAAAAGCTGTGCCGGAAACGTTTCCAATTGCTGCTGGCCTGTTGGAATCTGCGGTTTCAGCGCATCCGGGCTGAGGATAATCGTCAGATCGCCTTTTTGATATGCGGCAACGCCTTCTTTCATGATGGGGTCTGTCGGCAAACTTGTCTCGGCGTTTGCCGTAACAAGGAAGTTCAGGATATTGGTTGAACCGCAGAAAAACGCCGTTTTTTCTGACGCGATCAAATACATGTCATCCGGCATGTCGCCATTGCCCGGCACAATATGATAATAGGTCAGGTCGCCGCTCTGTTCTTTCGTGATGGAAGACGGCTGCAACATTTCCTGAATCATGCCGCTTGCGACGGTCGAATTGGCAATCGGGACGCTCAGCACGAAACCGTTTGACATCGGATAGATCGCAAGAGAAATCGGGCGGTCTAACGCGATGCCGGTCAACTCTGAAAATTGCGCCAATTCAACGGGCTGTCCGGTCATTTGCATGCCAAGAAACGTGATCAGCGGTTTCGGTTTGGCGAAGGTCTCTTGAAGTTCGGCGGGCAGGGCTTTTTCGGGGACAATTGTTGCGGCAAAGGCGTCGAGATTTTCTAACAGCGTCAGCGCGTTATTCAAACGGATATATGCGACTGCGCCGCCGGGCAGCGCCTCTTCCGGCGTCGCTGCGACTGGCAAGCCGGTCGAAAAGACGGCGGGCAGTTGATCCATCGCCTGCTCTCCATAGGCGGGAGCAACACATAAAAGCAGCAGGCTTGATAGGGATGTGATCTGTTTCAACAGGTGTTTCATAGACGGGTCCTCCCTCGCGCCGGTCATGCCGAACATCGCGCTGATGTCGGCTCGTCCGGGTACGTATGTTGTGAGCGGTTGGAATGAACGGGCAATTATTCAGGCGTACCGGCTGTCCGCCGCTTATGCCGACGAACAGGGCTGTTCGTCGATACGCAAGTCATCGCTGATGACGAAGAATCATAGATAGAATACGCCGCAAGCGCGTTTTCTGACAAGAAAAAATGTCGGAAAATCTGACAAAAATAAGAGGGTGTTTCGGCGATGCGAAACACCCTGATAGGGCGGGAGTTATTTCGTAAATGGCTGGAACAATTTACGGCTTTTGAATTCTTCCGGGCATTCCAACTGCGGAATCTGGACGAAGCCATAATCTTTCAGTCGAGTCAGGGCATCTAAATGCGCATCGCTGTTCGTGATGTCCCAGTTCGCGCGTTTCAGCGCCGCATGGAAATAATACGAGAACGCGCCGCGTGTCTGACCATCAATGATTTTTTCCTGCGCCTCTTGATTTGACTGGCAGGCGGAAAAGAGCGTGTGCCGATTTTTAATGACGACCTGGCCGAGTTTAACAGCCGGTTTCGGCAGGTTGATGCCGCGCGAACGATGCTCGATATCCAGCGGCGGAGCGATATAGCGTGACTTTTTATATTCCGGCTCGCCGATTTTGCCATCCTGGTCAACCGGCACGTAGCGCGACCTGGTGGCTGTGCCAGAGTTGCAGCAATCGAACACGACCGTCAGGTTTACGCCTTCCGGAACGCTCCCGAAATATTTGGCAAGAATGTCATCTGTCAGCGGATCGTCCCAGTTCAAATCATGCGGGCAGAGAATTTCATCCATGTGATCGTCAAGCTCATCGCCGTCGCGGTCGCGCACCTGCGAGCCGTGTCCGGCATAGAAAAAAACCAGCACGTCGCCAGCTTTCGCATCGCGCACCAACCAGTCGAGCCGCGCTAAGATGTTGACTTTCGTGGCGCGTTCATTCAAGACAAGGCGGACATTATCGCCCGGAAAGCCAAAATGATCTTGCAGCATGCCGCTGGTGATAGTGGCATCCATCGTGCAGCCTTGCAAATTCCAGGCTGGATTTTTATATTTATCAATTCCAACAACTAACGCTTTTTTCGTCATGGTAATCTCCTTGTTTGGGGTTGATGGTTGTTGCGACGGCTGCGCAGGAGTCGTCTGTTCCGGCGTGACCGATGGCGTCGGCTGCGGCTGATTGGACGGAGAAGTCGTCGGCTGCGCCGGTTTCACAGGCGGAGTCGGCTGTGGTGTTTGCGGCGGCAGATTCGTCTGCGGCGGCTTTTTGTTCTTCACAATCCATTGCCGAATATACTCCCAATAACGCTTGTAACTGCTTTCCAGCTCCATAGCACCCACTCTTCCGGAAACGCCCGGAGAAACACGGCGCTTACTGTGTAATGCCGCGCTCCTCTTTCGGAACGATCCGCGTCATGCTCCAGGGATTCTCTTTGATGTATTTCGAGAACTCGCGTAAATTCTCCGCGATTAAATCAAGATTGTCAATGATTTTTCCGACTTTGTTACGAGAGTTTTTCGCGACAAGCGACACGGCCTTCATATCATCGGAAATCGCCGTCAAATTTTTCAGCGCCGCCTCGATATTCGGGGCGTTGTCACGCAGTTTCGCCGTCACGACATTGACATCTTGCATCGCTTGCGCCGAGCCGGACAGCGTGTTCGTCATGTTCTCTGAATTCTTCGCCAGCGTTGCCGCAACAGTGTCGAAATTTTTCAAGACGACTTTCAGATTCGCAATTGTGGCGTCAATATCGGCTTTTCTGGCAGCAAGAACGCCGCTGAAACTTTTTACGTCCGCCGTAATGCCATGCACGTTTTCCAAAATTGGCGCGATGTTTTTGCTTTGCTCGCTGATTTGCTGCGTAATGCCGCCTAAATCAGTCGCCATGCCGTCAAGGCTCGTCAAGATGCGTTCGACGGCGTCTTTCCCTTCGGCAAGCTGCTCGGAAAATGTGCCGACATTGGTCATCGTTTTATCCGTGCTGGCGAGAATCGAGGAAATTGTCTCTTTATTTGCGTTCAACATCCCGACAAACTCTGAGGATTCGCGTAACATTCGATTGATGTCGGCGATGGTCGTTTCGATGCGCTCGCTCTGTGCGGTCATAAACGCGCTGAATTCGGCGATATTCTGAGAAGTCGTCGTGGCATTTTCGATAATGAGATTGATCTGTTCTGTTTTCGCCGCAAGCGTGGCGGTCAGGCTTTTGACATCGCTGGAAATCCCTTGCGCATTGGTCAGGGTTGCGCTCAACTCATCCTGATGTTCTGTCAAAAATAACGAAAAGGTTTTTAATTCCGCCGTGGTGTCTTTGACATTCGCCAACACTGTTTCGATGGTTGGCGCGTTCGTTTTCAGCATGTCGGTAAACGTCGAAACACTGGCGATTGAGGCGTTCAGATTGGTCAACAGCGTTTCGAATTGCGGCTGCTGCGTGACCGCGAAATCGGTTAAACCCTTGACGTTCGCGACAACGGCGTCAGTTTGCTCGATAATTGTCCCAATCTGCTCGCGTTTGGCGTTGACCGTCGCCATCAGCGCTTTCGTGTCGTCGGAAATCGTTTTGACATTGTCAAGCATGGCAGCGACTTGCGGCCACTGCTCTTCCGCTTTCTGCGCGATATTCTCAACATGTGCGGTCGCGGATTCGACATGATCAAGCGTGTTGGTGATCTGCTCCTTTTTCGACGCAACCGCGCCGGTCACGTCGCGCACGTTTTGCACGGTTTCTTGAATGGCCGGTTTTTCTTCCGCTAAAAACGCGCCGAAATCGGCGGCATGGCCGGAAGTCGTTGCCACGTTCGTTACGATCTGCTCGAATTTCTCGTTATTGGCCTGCACCTGTTCAAGAATCAATTTGACGTTTTCCGACGACGCTAAAATATTTTCCAGCACGCCTTTGACATCCTCTCCGCTTTCCTGATCGGCAAATTGCAAGAAGAGTTTGATCTGTTCCGACACTTTTTCCAGATTGGTCAGCATCGTGTCAATCTGGGCTGTATTGCCGCGCAATTCGGCGGCAAGTTCCGAAAAATGCTGCGTCGCCGTCGTCGTATTGGACAGAATGTTCTGAATATCCTCCTTGCTGACGCCGAAAAGTTCCTGAAAATCTCCAAGCGTTTTTTCGCCGGTCGTAATCAGCGAATTGAATAACAGAATCGTATCGTCAATTTCGGTTTCATTCTCCACAATCACGCGATTGAGCGAACCGGAGAGATTGTCCAACTGCGTCAACATGCTGCGCAGATTCGTCAAAATGCCTTCGATCGTGTCGGAGTTATTTTTGACGATGAGGTTAACATTGTCTAAGATCGAGGTAATTCGCTGCTGATTGTCTGCTCCGATGATTCTATTCGCGTTTTCGATCAATTGATCGGCATTTTTCATGATGAGCGAGACGTTCTGGTTCACTTCCGCAAACAGATATTCGATGCTGCCTGAAATCGAATCTACGCGGTCGAACAAGCTGCTGAACTGCATGATGTCTTTCGGCGTCACGAACGATCCGGGCGGCAGGAGTGGCGCATCATCCGAACCGGGCATGATTTCAAGATAATACGCGCCTAACAGACCGATATAATTGATAAACGCAATCGAATCCTGCTTGACTGGCGTGTCCTGGTCAACGGCAAACTCAATCGTGATTTTTTTGGGATCGTTCGGCGCAATATGCACGGTGGTAATCGCGCCGACTTTCATTCCGGCGTACCGAACAAGATCGCCAGTCGCCAACCCGGCGGATGCGCTGAGTTCAGTAGTATATGATTTGGTTTTTTGCCATAAGCCGCTGCCGCTGAGGGCAATCACGAAGGCGATCAGTATCACGAGCGACACGATGACGACAAATCCGACTTTAATTTCATTGGCGCTATATTTCATACCGTTTTATTTCCTGTGATCAATTGCAGATATTTCTGGTCATCTTGCGTTTCCTCGTCAGCAGCGCGATTCAAAAATTGCACGACACGCGGATGCGTGCTGGCGCGAATATCGTCTGGCGTGCCGAATGCAATCACCTTGCCTTTGTCAAGCATGAGAATACAGTCGGCAATCAAAAACGCGCTGGCTAATTCGTGCGTGACGACGACCATTGTCATTCTGAAGGCGCGTTTGAGCTTGAGAATGAGTTCGTCAATTTCCGCCGCAATAATCGGGTCAAGCCCGGCGGACGGTTCATCGAAAAAGAGGATTTCCGGGTCCATGGCGAGCGCGCGGGCTAACCCGGCGCGTTTTTTCATGCCGCCGCTGAGCTGCGCCGGCTTGAAATCATCAAAACCGGTCAGGCCAACCAATCCGAGTTTGATGCGGCTCATGATTTTGATGGTGGAGTCGGCCAATTTGGTATGCTCTCGCAGCGGCAGCGCGACGTTATCGCCGAGCGTCATGGAATTGAACAGCGCGGCGCTCTGAAACAGCAT